>NZ_JBFBEE010000001.1:0-308124 GCF_040683555.1 Streptomyces sp. NPDC093510 | reverse complement strand
ACCGCGTGCCGCTCACCGCGTGCCGCTCACCGCGTGCCGCTCACCGCGTGCCGCTCACCGCGTGCCGCTCACCGCGTGCCGCTCACCGCGTGCCGCTCACCGCGTGCCGTACGGCGTCGCCCCCCCCACCCACTCGGGTGACACGAGGGAAAGTCCATGGAAACCGGCGCGAAAGTCCACGGGTTCCGGCGGCGATGTGCGAGAGGTTCTGAACGGGGATCAAGGTCGGCCCCCTCCAGGGCCCGGCGGCGATCCCTGCCGGGAAGCACCACCGGTCAAAACCGGGAAGCACCACCGGTCCCGACCGGGAAGCACCACCGGTCCCGACCGGAAAGCACCACCGGTCACAACCGGGAATCACCGCAGGTCTCAACTCGGACAAGGCTGCCGGGCAAAGTCGTATTCGATCTTGCCCACCCGACCGCGAGTGGACTATACCTGTCCGCGTCCGACGTCAACTGCCCTGGCCGGTGGGGGAATCCGGCGTACGACCCCAGCTTCACACCACCGCGGTGCCGGGGAGGGTCCGGTTCACCGCCTGAGTCCTGGAGAAGGCGAGGACTTGAGCATGGGATCCACCAGCGTCAACCGTCGTGATGTCATGAAGAGGGCGGCAGCCGCCGGTCTGCTCGCGGTGCCGGCCGTGGGGGCGCTCAGCTCCTGCGCCAGCGGGGGCGGCGAGGAGAACAAGGCCGAGAAGGGCGAGAAGAGCAAGAAGAACCCGCTCGGCGTGAAGGAGGACGCCGGACTCACCGTCTACATCTTCAACGGTGGCTATGGGGATAAATACGCTCAGTTCGTCACGGACATGTACGCCAAGAAGTACCCGAAGTCCGATCCGGAGCAGAAGCCCACCGAGAAGATCGCCACCCAGGTCCAGCCGAAGATCGTCCGCGGCAAGCCCACGTCGGACGTCGTCAACAACTCCGGCGCCGACCAGATGAACCCCGGCAAGCTGGTGCACAACAAGCAGGTCGCCGACCTCAGCGAGGTGCTCGACGCGCCCTCCTGGGACGACCCGAACGTCACCGTGCGCGAGACCCTCGTACCGGTCGTCGAGCAGATGGGCCGCTTCGGCGGCAGCGAGTGCTACCAGCTCAACATCGCCCTGACGGTGTACGGGAACTGGTACTCGAAGAAGTTGCTCGAGGACGGGCTCGACTCCTCGTATCCCAAGACCTGGGACGAGATGCTCGCCGTCTGCAAGAAGGCCAAGGCCAAGGGCATCCACGGCTGGAGCTACCCGGGCGGCCACCCCCGCTACATGTTCTTCAGCATGTACGCGATGTTCGCCCAGCGCGGCGGCCGCGAGGTCACCACGGCGATGGACTACCTGGAGCCGGACGCCTGGAAGCACGAGGCGGTCAAGGACGTCTTCGAGGCGTGGGAGGAACTGGTCGCCAAGAAGTACGTGCTGACCGGCTTCGACGGCACCGAGGCGCACACCGAGATGCAGACCGCGTGGACGAAGGAGGGCAAGTGCCTCTTCGTGCCCAACGGTTCGTGGGTGGAGAACGAGGCGAAGGACACCACGCCGAAGGACTTCGCGATGACGGTGGGCGCGACCCCGTCGCTGGACTCCGGCGACAAGCTGCCGTTCGGCACGCTCTACGCCCCCGCCGGTGAGCCCTTCATCGTGCCCGCCAAGGCCAAGAACCGGCAGGGCGGCCTCGAATGGCTGCGGATGATGTACAGCAGGGAAGCCGCGCTCAATCTCTTCAAGGAGATCGGGTCGATGCCCGTGGTCAAGGGCGCCATCGACGGCCAGAAGCTGCCCTCGGGCACGGCGAGCGCGCAGGCCGCGATCAAGGCGGCCGGCGAGAACATCGTCATCCCCCAGTTCATGGACTGGTACAACGAACTGTTCCGCGAGGACTTCAACAACATGATCCACAAGTTCATGCAGGGCCAGATCGGGGCCAAGCAGGCGATGGACACCATGCAGAAGGCCTCCGAGCGGATTCTGAAGGACCCCGACATCACCAAGGTCAAGAAGGCCTGAGCGGCGTGAAGACCGACACCCGGGCGGGCGGGTCCCGCCCGCCGAAGCCGTCGAAGAAGCGGGCGGAGGCCAAGCCTTTGCCCCGCCCGGCCAACGTGCCGCTGCTGTGCCTGGCGATGGTGCTGCCGCCCCGCCTCACCCCCCGGCGCGTCCGCTACGACCGGCGCTACCGCACGCTCGACAAGTACCGCTTCATCGTGGGCTTCCTGGCCGTGCCGCTGGCGTTCTACGCGCTGTTCGTGATCTCGCCCTTCCTCCAGGCGATCTACTACTCGTTCACCGACTGGTCCGGCGGCCCGGTCGCGAACTTCGTCGGGTTCGACAACTACGAGAAGATGTGGAACGACGAGCGCTTCTGGGACTCGCTGCAGGTCAGCACCCTGCTGCTGGTCATCGCCCCGGTCGTCACCCTCGTCCTCGGCATGTTCTTCGCCTTCATGATCACCTCGGGCGGCCGGCACCGCAGGGGACAGGCCATCGCGGGCGTAGCGGGCTCCTCGGTCTACAAGGTCGTCTACTTCTTCCCGCAGGTCCTGTCCGTCGCCATCGTCGCCGTGGTGTGGGGCCGCGTCTTCAACACCAACAGCGGACTGATCAACGGCGGCCTCGACAAGGTGGGCGTCGACGGGCCCGCCTGGCTGGGCGGCGACCAGACCCTGGCCATGATCGCCCTGCTCACCGTCATCAGCTGGAGCTTCGTCGGCTTCTACGTCGTGCTGTTCTCGGCGGCGATGGGCGCGATCCCCAAGGAGATCTACGAGGCCGCGCTGCTCGACGGCGCGGGCCGCGCCCGCACCTTCTTCAACGTCACGCTCCCGCTGATCTGGGACACGGTGCGCACCGGCTGGATCTACATGGGCATCCAGGCGCTCGACACCTTCGCGATCTGCCTGGTCATGGTGCCGCCCCACGTCCTGAAGGTGACCCCGGTCTTCCTCTACGAACGGTTCCGGGACGGCCAGTACGGCTACGCCACCTCCATCGGCGTGGTCCTTCTCGTCCTCAGCATGGCGTTCTCCCTGATCGTCATGCGGGTCGGGAACCGCGACCGGATCGAATACTGAGACCGCGGGAGCCACTGCGACATGACCACGACCACCACCACCGCCCCGCAGTCGAAGACCACCGCCGCGCCCCGCCGCGAGAAGGAGACGGGCGGCACCACCCTCAACGTCTTCTCGCACGCCTTCCTCGTCCTGTGGGTGATCCTCGCCGCCGGGCCCCTGATCTGGGTAGCCCTCACCGCGTTCCGCCCCTCCGCCGAGATCCTCAGCGACCCGATGGGCTGGCCGGCCTCCTTCCACTGGGAGAACTTCACCAACGCGTGGAACAAGGCCAACATCGGCCAGTACACCCTCAACTCGCTGATCATCCTCGCCGGTTCACTGACCGGCACCATGCTGCTCGGCTCGATGGCGGCCTACGTCATCGCCCGCTTCACGTTCCCCGGCAACCGCGTCGTCTTCATGCTGTTCGCGGGCGGCATGATGTTCCCCGTCATCCTCGCCCTGGTGCCGCTCTTCGCGGTGATGGAGAACTTCGGCCTCCTCGACACCCGGCCGGGGCTGATGATCGCGTACATCGCCTACTCACTGCCCTTCACCACCTTCTTCCTGACCTCCTTCTTCCGCACGCTGCCGACCGGCGTGCAGGAGGCGGCGATGGTCGACGGGGCCTCGCACACCCGCACCTTCTTCCAGATCATGCTGCCGATGGCCAAGCCCGGCCTCGTCAGCATCGGCATCTTCAACTTCCTCGGCCAGTGGAACCAGTACCTGCTGCCGCTGCTGCTCAACAACGAGGACGAGAAGAGCTACGTGCTGCCTCAGGGACTCGCCTCGCTGGCCGTCTCGCAGGGCTACCGGGGCGACTGGGGAGCGCTCTTCGCGGGCCTCACCATCGCCATGCTCCCGGTGCTCGTCGTCTACGCGGTGTTCCAGCGACAGGTACAGGCCGGTCTGACGGCGGGAGCGCTCAAGTGACCTGGTGAGGCAGGTGATTTCAGCTTGGCCACGAAAGTGGTCTAGGCCTGTCGAGGCGAATCGGGCCGTGAGTAAGGTCGGCGCCACGGCGCCGCGGGGGGCGACTGGACGCGCTCAAGTCGACACCGATGTCGAAGGGTTGAAACAGCATGAGGAACCGAATAGTCGCCACCGGTGCGGCAACGCTTGCCATGGCTCTGGGACTTACCGCCTGCGGCGGTGACAGCGACAGCGGCGACAGCAAGACGATCAAGCTTGTCGCCGCCGACTACGGGGACAAGGCCTCCAACGCCTCCAAGGTGTACTGGGCCGAGGTGAAGAAGGAATTCGAGGCGGCCAACAAGGGCTACAAGGTCGACGTCCAGGTCATCAACTGGAACGAGATCGACAAGTCCGTGAAGAACATGATCCAGGCGGGCAACGAGCCCGACCTGCTCCAGACCGGCGGTTACGCCGACAAGGTCGCCGACGACCTCCTCTACAAGGCGGACGAGGTGATGTCCGCCAAGACGCGCGACAACCTCATCCCCACCTTCGCCAAGGCCGGCGAGGTGGACGGCACCCAGTACGGCATCCCGTGGGTCTCCTCCAGCCGCGTGATGTTCTACAACAAGTCCGTCTTCAAGAAGGCCGGCGTCAAGACGCCGCCGAAGACCTGGGACGAACTCGCCGACGCCGCAAAGAAGATCAAGGCCAAGAAGGCCGCCGAGACCCCCTACGCCCTGCCGCTCGGCCCCGAGGAGACCCAGGGCGAGACGATGATGTGGGAGCTCGGCAACGGCGGCGGATACACCGACGCGGACGGCAAGTACACCATCGACAGCCCGCAGAACGTCGAGACCTTCGAGTGGCTCAAGACCAACCTGGTCAAGCCCGGCCTCACCTACGCCAACCCCGCCTCCACCGACCGCAAGACGGCCTTCGCGGACTTCGCGGCCGGCAAGGTCGGCATGCTCAACGGCCACCCGAGCCTCATCCAGATGGCCAAGGGCGGCAAGGTCGACTACGGCGTCGCACCCATTCCCGGCAAGGAGGGCCCGCTGGAGAGCACCCTCGGCGTGGCCGACTGGATGATGGCGTTCAAGGACGGCGGCGCGGAGAAGGAGGGCGTGAAGAAGTTCCTCGACTTCACGTACTCCAAGAAGATGCTGGAGTTCGACGAGATGTACAACCTCATGCCGGTCACCCAGGACGCCCTCAAGACCATGCAGAGCAACGGCAAGCACAAGGACCTGGAGCCGTTCTTCGAGGTGCTGCCGAACGCCAGGTTCTACCCGCTGGGTGACACCTCCTGGGACCTCGTCTCGGCCGAGATGAAGAAGACCGGCGGCAAGGCCGTCGCCGACGACCCGAAGCAGGTACTCGGCGACCTCCAGAAGAAGGCGGAGTCGGCGGCGGCCGACGCCAAGTAGCGGCCGACGCCGAACATAAGGAGTTTCCGTGTCGCTGAAGGCCCCTCCGTCCCCGGCCGAGTCCGGCCGGGGACGGGGCGGGCGCGCACCCAGGCCGGTGAGCCGCCGCAGCGGTCTGGCCCGGCTCGGTCCGCTGCCCTGGATAGCGCCCGTCATCCTGCTGATCCTCGCCGTGGTCGTCTGGCCCGTCGTCGAGCTGATCCGCACCTCGTTCCTCAACATCTCCATCTCCGGCAAGGTGCGCGGCAGCGCCGGGACCGACAAGTACAAGAAGCTCTTCGAGGAGAGCGACTTCGGCGCCGTCCTGACGTGGACCGTGATCTGGACGATCGTCGTCGTCACCGCGACGATGCTGCTCTCGCTCGCCCTCGCCCAGCTGTTCAACCAGAAGTTCCCCGGCCGCCGCATCACCCGTTGGGCGCTCATCGCCCCCTGGGCGGCATCCGTCCTGATGACCGCCATCGGCTTCAAGTGGATGCTCAACCAGACCGCGGGCGTGCTCAACACCGTGATGCTCGACCTCGGCCTCATCGACAGTTCCAAGGACTGGCTGGGCAAGCCGGAGACCGCCTGGCCGTGGATGATGGCCGTCGCCGTCTTCGTGTCGCTCCCCTTCACCACGTACACGCTCCTGGCGGGCCTCCAGACCATCCCGAAGGACGTCTACGAGGCCTCGCGCATCGACGGCGCCGGCACCTGGCAGACCTACCGCCACATCACGCTCCCGATGCTGCGGCCCGCCTTCCTCGTCGGCGTCGTCATCAACCTCATCAACGTCTTCAACTCCTTCCCGATCATCTGGGCCATGACCCAGGGCGGTCCGGGCTACGACACCTCCACGTCGATGGTGTTCATGTACAAGCTGAAGGAGACCGACATCGGTGAGTCCGCGGCCATGTCGGTCGTCAACTTCCTGATGGTCGTGGTGCTCGTGCTGATCTTCCTGAAGGTCAGCCGGTGGAACGAGGAGGACTGATGGCCACCACGACGGCGACCCGCCCCGCGCCCCGGAAGGACGGCGGCCCGAAGAAGCCGAGGCGGACCTTCCGGCCCCGCACCCTGGTCATCACGGCCTGCGCGTGGCTCCTGGCCGCGATCTTCCTCGCGCCGTACCTGGAGATGATCGTCACCGCGCTCCGCCCCAAGGAGGAGCTCCGGGACCGCACGTACCTGCCCCAGAACCTGGAGTGGGCCAACTTCATCGACGTGTGGAAGGAGTCCGAGCTCGGCCAGAACCTCCAGGTGACGCTGCTCGTCGCCGGCGGCGCCACCCTGCTGGTCCTGCTCGTCTCGCTGCCCGCCGCGTACTACACGGCGCGCGTGCGCTACCGCGGCCGCAAGGTCTTCCTGCTCCTGGTCCTTGTCACCCAGATGTTCCAGCCCACGGCGCTCCTGGTCGGCCTGTACCGCGAGTTCCACCAGCTGGACATGCTCAACTCGGTCTGGACGCTCATCCTCACCAACGCGGCGTTCAACCTCGCCTTCGCGGTGTGGATCCTGACGGCCTACATCAGCTCGATCCCGCCGGAGCTGGAGGAGGCCGCCATGGTGGACGGCACCAGCCGCTTCGGCGCCATGATCAAGGTGACCCTGCCACTCGCCCTGCCGGGCGTCGTCACGGCCGTGATCTTCACCTTCATCACGTCCTGGAACGAGTTCGTGATGGGCCTCACCCTGACCACCGAGCCGGAGAAGCAGCCCCTGACGGTCGGCATCAACAACTTCATCGGCAACTACACGGTGGAGTGGAACTACCTCTTCGCGGCGTCCGTGGTGGCGATCGTGCCGGTCATCGTGCTGTTCGCGTTCATCGAGCGGCATGTGGTGTCGGGCCTCACGGCGGGGTCCGTCAAGTAGGCGTCCGTACGTTCCGTCGCATTCCGTCGCATTCCGCCCGGCCGCGAAACCGGGTGGAATCCGGCGGCCCTCGCGTGGTGATCTTGTCGCGGCCCAGACCCTGTGATGTCCAGGAGGACGCGATCATGAGCCGGCGGACGGAAACACGAGCGGAAGCGATACCGGCGGCGGCGCCACCGGTGACGGGCGGTGGTCCCGCGCAGACGGACAAGGGGGTGGGCGGCCGTGTGCTCGCGGCCGCCTCCGTCACGGTGGTGCTCTGGGCGTCGTCGTTCATCTCGATCCGCAGCACCGGCGAGCACTTCGGTCCCGGCGCGCTCGCCTTCGGCCGGCTTGCGGTGGCGTCCCTCGTGCTCGGCGCCATCCTGCTCGTCCGGCGCGAGGGGATACCGCCCCGTGAGGCCTGGCTCGGCATCGCCGCCTCGGGGGTCCTGTGGTTCGGCGCGTACATGGTCGCGTTGAACTGGGGCGAGCGGGAAGTGGACGCCGGGACCGCCTCCATGATCGTCAACGTCGGGCCGATCCTGATGGCGCTGCTGGGCGGCTGGCTGCTCAAGGAGGGCTTCCCGCCCAAGCTGATGGCGGGCATGACGGTGTCGTTCGCCGGGGCCGTGGTGGTCGGGATCGCCACGTCCGGCGGGAGCGGCTCGTCCTCCCTCCTCGGCGTGCTGCTGTGCCTGCTCGCGGCGGTGGCGTACGCGGTCGGCGTGGTGCTGCAGAAGCCCACCCTGAAGCACGCCACGCCCCTTCAGGTGACGACGTTCGGTGCGCTCGTCGGTGCGGTGGCGTGCCTGCCGTTCGTCGGGCAGTTCGTGTCGGAGGCGGGCCGCGCCCCGGCGTCGGCGACCTTGCAGGTGGTGTATCTGGGCGTCTTCCCGACCGCCCTCGCGTTCAGTACTTGGGCCTACGCGATCTCCCACAGCACCGCCGGGAAGATGGGCACGACGACCTACGCGGTGCCGGTGCTCGTCATCCTCATGTCGTGGCTGTTCCTCGACGAGGTGCCCGGCCGGCTCGCGCTTCTCGGCGGCCTCCTGTGTCTGTCCGGGGTCGCGGTGTCGCGCATGCGCGGGAAGCCGCGCGGCCGGCTCTCCGCCGACTCCTGATTTCCGTCAACGACTTGACTGCGACAGCTCCTTCAGCGGAGTTTGGAGTTCACAACTTGTACATGGCCCGGTACCCGATTCAGAGGCCGGCGTCACGGGGGACCACAGGTCGCCCGAATGAGGGCAAAGGGTGAGAGTCAATGGAGACTCCGGGGTCGCAGTCGTCTCTGCACCGGGCCAATCTCGAGCGGGTCGTGCGCGCGGTGCGGCTCGCAGGATCGCTCACGCAAGCGGAGATCGCGAGGACGACGGGCCTGTCGGCCGCGACGGTCTCCAACATCGTCCGGGAGCTGAAGGACGGCGGGACGGTCGAGGTCACGCCAACCTCGGCGGGCGGCAGGCGGGCCCGCAGCGTCTCGCTCAGCGGTGACGCGGGCATCGTCATCGGCGTCGACTTCGGTCATACGCATCTGCGCGTGGCGGTCGGCAACCTCGCCCACCAGGTGCTCGCCGAGGAGTCCGAGCCGCTGGACGTCGACGCGTCCGCCGCGCAGGGCTTCGACCGGGCCGAGCAACTGGTCAGCAGGCTGATCGCGGCCACCGGAGTGGACCGTACGAAGATCGCCGGGGTGGGGCTCGGCGTGCCGGGCCCCATCGACGTCGAATCCGGGACGCTCGGCTCGACGTCGATCCTGCCGGGCTGGACCGGCACCAAGCCCGCGGAGGAGCTGGGGGGCCGCCTCGGGGTGCCCGTGCACGTCGACAACGACGCCAACCTCGGCGCGCTCGGCGAGCTGGTCTGGGGGAGCGGCCGGGGCGTCAGGGACCTCGCGTACATCAAGGTCGCGAGCGGTGTGGGCGCCGGGCTCGTGATCAGTGGGCGGATCTACCGGGGGCCCGGCGGCACCGCCGGGGAGATCGGGCACATCACGCTCGACGAGTCGGGGCCGGTCTGCCGCTGCGGCAACCGCGGCTGCCTGGAGACCTTCACCGCCGCCCGTTATGTCCTGCCGCTCCTCCAGTCGAGCCACGGCACCGACCTGACCATGGAGCGCGTGGTCGGCCTCGCGCGGGGCGGCGACCCGGGCTGCCGGCGCGTCATCGCCGACGTGGGGCGGCACATCGGCAGCGGCGTCGCGAATCTCTGCAACCTGCTCAACCCCTCCCGGGTGGTCCTCGGCGGCGACCTCGCGGAGGCCGGTGAGCTGGTGCTCGGGCCGATCAGGGAGTCCGTCGGGCGGTACGCGATCCCGAGCGCCGCGCGTCAACTGTCCGTGCTTCCCGGGGCACTTGGCGGCCGCGCCGAGGTGCTCGGCGCGCTGGCCCTCGCACTCAGCGAAATGGGTGATTCAACCCTTTTGGATGGAACGCTCACTGTGGGCGCACCTGCCTTCACTTAGATAACGCATGGCACCGTTGTCATCTCGTTAAGGATTTACTCCTTGACGCTGGTGTGGCGGCCGAGTTGACTTCGAGCCACCTCGGCCGCAACGACGCGGCCTCGTCAGGGAGGCACCCCACCATGAACGCAATGACGCGTCGCGTCGTCATAGGCACGGCCGCGGTTTCGATGGCACTCGCCATGACCGCCTGTGGCAAGGCCGGAGACGGCGACGAAGACAAGGGCAGCGGCGGCGACGGCAAGACCATCGGCCTGCTGCTCCCCGAGAACAAGACCACGCGCTACGAGACCTTCGACCGCCCCATCATGGAGGCGAAGATCAAGGAACTCTGCTCGGACTGCAAGGTCAAGTACAACAACGCCGCTCAGGACATCGAGAACCAGAAGAAGCAGTTCGACGCCCTCGTCACCCAGGGCGTCAAGGTGATCATCCTGGACGCGGTCGACTACAAGTCGACCAAGTCGTGGGTCAAGCAGGCCGACAAGCAGGGCGTGCAGGTCGTCGCGTACGACCGCCTCGCCGAGGGCCCCCTCGCCGCCTACGTGTCGTACGACAACGAGAAGATCGGCCGCCTCCAGGGCGGGGCCATGGTCAAGGCGCTCGGCTCCGAGGCCAAGGACGCCAACGTCGTCATGATCAACGGCTCGCCGACCGACCCGAACGCCCCCTTCTTCAAGAAGGGCGCCCACTCGGTGCTCGACAAGAAGGTCAAGAAGATCGCGTACGAGCAGGACATCCCGGACTGGTCGCCGGACGAGGCGAACCGCAAGATGTCCTCCGCGATCGACAAGCTCGGCAAGGACGGCATCCAGGGCGTCTACGCCGCCAACGACGGTATGGCGGGCGGCGTGATCACCGCCCTCAAGCAGCGCGGCATCAAGGTCCCGGTCGGCGGCCAGGACGCCGAACTCGCGGGCGTGCAGCGCCTGTTGAGCGGCGACCAGGACTACACGATCTACAAGCAGATCAAGCCGGAGGCCGAGACCACCGCCGCGATCGCCGTCAACCTGCTCAAGGACAAGAGCATCGACACCCTCACCGACCGCAAGGTCGACTCGCTGAGTGGCGACTTCAAGGGCATCCCGGCCAAGCTGTACGACGCGCAGGCGATCACCAAGGACGAGGTCGCGGACACCATCGTCAAGGACAAGGTCTACAAGGTCAGCGAGATCTGCACCGCCCAGTACAAGAAGGCGTGCGACGCCGCGGGTATCAAGTAACCCCCGCTTGCGGTAAATCCGTTCGTACGAGATGCGGCCCTCGGGTCGTACGAGACGCGGCCCGCGGGCGCGCGAGAGCGCTCCCTGGCCCCTGTACGGGACGGCATTCCAGTACCGGTCCGGTGCTCGCCCCATCACACCGCCCCGCAAACGGGGGGCGGGCACCGGACTTGCCCTTGCTGCACCACCATTCCCCGCCGGTCAGGCGGCGAAGGAGATGATTCACGTGTCCGCTACGCCCGTGCTGGCGTTGCGCGGGGTCTCCAAGCGGTTCGGCGCCGTCCAGGCGCTCACGGACGTAGACCTCGAAATCCACACCGGTGAGGTGGTCGCCCTCGTCGGCGACAACGGCGCCGGCAAGTCCACCCTCGTCAAGACGATCTCGGGCGTCCACCCGATCGACGAAGGCGCCATCGAGTGGGAGGGCAGGAGCGTGCGCATCGGCCGCCCGCACGACGCCCAGAACCTCGGCGTGGCCACCGTCTACCAGGACCTCGCCCTCTGCGACAACCTCGACGTCGTCGCCAACCTGTTCCTCGGCAGCGAGCTGAAGACGGCCTCCGTCCTCGACGAGATCAAGATGGAGAAGCGGGCCAAGGAGCTCCTCGACACCCTCTCCATCCGCATTCCCAGCGTCCGCATCCCGGTCGCGGCCCTCTCCGGAGGCCAGCGCCAGGTCGTCGCCATCGCCCGCGCACTCGTCGGCGACCCCAAGGTCGTCATCCTCGACGAGCCCACCGCGGCCCTCGGCGTCGAGCAGACCGCACAGGTCCTCGACCTCGTCGAGCGGCTGCGCGAGCGCGGCCACGGAGTGATCCTCATCAGCCACAACATGGCCGATGTGAAGGCGGTCGCCGACCGTGTCGCGGTGCTGCGGCTCGGCCGCAACAACGGCACCTTCTCCGTCGCCGACACCACCAACGAAGAGATCATCGCCGCCATCACAGGCGCCACGGACAACGCCGTCACCCGCCGCAAGGCGCGCACGGCCACGGCGACGAAGGAGGACGCGAAGTGAGCGACCTCGCCAAGACCCCCAAGGCCCCGTCCGACGCGCCGCCCGAGGCCCAGCCCTCGGCCGTCCCGTCCGCCGCCGTCGACCCGCGCCTCCTCGTCCGCGAGGAGGGCCTCGCCGGCTACTGGACCGAGTTCAAGCGCAAGATGCGCGGCGGTGAGCTCGGCTCGCTGCCCGTCGTCGTCGGCCTGATCGCCATCGCGATCATCTTCCAGCTGAAGAACGACCACTTCCTGGACGCGAGCAGCCTCGCGAACATCGCGGTCTTCACCTCCGGCCTCGGCATCATGGCCGTCGGCATCGTCTTCGTCCTGCTGCTCGGCGAGATCGACCTCTCGGTCGGCTCGGTGGCCGGCATGGGCGCGGCGGTCTGGGCCGTGCTAAGCGTCACGCACGAGCTGAACGACTGGCTCGCGGTGCTCATCGCCGTCCTGTCCGGCCTGGTCATCGGCTGTCTGCACGGCTTCTTCTTCGCCAAGATCGGCGTGCCCGCCTTCGTGGTCACCCTCGCGGGCTTCCTCGGCTGGAGCGGTCTGCAGATCTGGCTGATGGGCGGCGAGGGCAGCATCAACACGCCCGAGGGCAGTGTCGTCGAGGACCTCACCGGACACTTCTTCGCCGAGAAGGGCGCGGCCTACGGCCTCGCGGCCGTCGCGATCATCGCGTACGCGGGCTCCCTGCTCCTGGACAGCCGCCGCCGCAAGGCCGCCGGGCTCCCGTCGCGGCCGGTCAGCGAGATCGTGCTGCGCACGGTCGTCGTCGCCGTCCTCGCGGGCGGCGCCGCGTACGAGCTGAACGAGCCGTCCGGCGCCCGCGGCCTGCCGCTCGCCCTGGTGCTCTTCCTCGCCGTCCTGGTGATCGCGGACTTCGTGGCGCGCCGCACCACCTTCGGCCGCCAGGTCTTCGCGGTCGGCGGCAACGCGGAGGCCGCGCGCCGGGCCGGCATCAACGTCGACCGGATCCGGATCATCGTCTTCGGCATCTCCGGCATGCTCGCCGCGTTCGGCGGCCTCTTCATCGCCAGCCTCTCCGGCGGCGCCACGAAGAGCCTCGGCGGCGGCAACACGCTGATGATGGTGATCGCCGCGGCGGTCATCGGCGGCACGAGCCTCTTCGGCGGGCGCGGCAAGGTATGGTCCGCGCTGCTCGGCATGCTCGTGATCCAGTCGATCCAGCAGGGCCTGAACATGCTCGGCATGGCGAGCGAGATCCAGTTCATGATCACGGGAGCGGTGCTGCTCGCCGCGGTGGTCATCGACTCCGTCTCGCGGCGTACGCAGAAGTCCGCGGGTCGCGCGTAGCGCTTCCGTAGACAGACCCCGCACCCCTTATACAGACCCCGCACCCCTTAATAAGGGGCGCGGGGTCTTCATAAGGGGCGCGGGGTCTTCCGTTTGGCTGGAGAAGTTGCCTCCCGGACGCGGGGGCCAGTCGCGGAACATTAGACTCGACAGACCCGGCAACGCTCGAACAGCACATCTCAGCTCTACTGCAAGGAGGCACGGGTGCCGCTGCTGACCCGCATCACGGGACCGCGCGATCTGGACCGTCTCAGCCCTGAGGAGCTGAACCAGCTGGCCGGAGAGATCCGCGGCTTCCTCGTCGAAGCAGTCTCCAAGACCGGCGGCCACCTCGGCCCCAACCTCGGCGTGGTAGAGCTCACCATCGCCCTGCACCGCGTCTTCGAGTCCCCCCAGGACAAGGTCCTCTTCGACACCGGCCACCAGAGCTACGTGCACAAGCTGCTCACCGGCCGCCAGGACTTCGACAAGCTGCGCAGCAAGGGCGGCCTGTCCGGCTACCCCTCGCGCGCCGAGTCCGACCACGACGTGATCGAGAACAGCCACGCCTCCACAGTGCTCGGCTGGGCCGACGGCCTCGCCAAGGCCAACGAGGTGCGCGGCAAGGATGATCATGTCGTCGCCGTCATCGGCGACGGCGCGCTCACCGGCGGCATGGCCTGGGAGGCGCTGAACAACATCGCCGCCGCCAAGGACCGCCCCCTCGTCATCGTCGTCAACGACAACGAACGTTCGTACGCGCCGACGATCGGCGGCCTCGCCAACCACCTGGCGACGCTGCGCACCACCGACGGCTACGAGCGGTTCCTGGCCCGCGGGAAGGACCTCCTGGAGCGCACGCCCGTCGTGGGCAGGCCGCTCTACGACACGCTGCACGGCGCCAAGAAGGGCCTGAAGGACTTCATCGCCCCGCAGGGCATGTTCGAGGACCTCGGCCTGAAGTACGTCGGCCCCATCGACGGCCACGACATAGAGGCCCTGGAGTCCGCCCTGCAGCGCGCCAAGCGCTTCGGCGGCCCGGTCATCGTGCACTGCATCACCGAGAAGGGCCGCGGCTACAAGCCCGCCGAGGAGGACGAGGCCGACCACTTCCACGGCATCGGCCCGATCCACCCCGACACCGGCCTGCCCATCGCGGCGGGCGGCATGGACTGGACGTCCGTCTTCGGCGAGGAGATGGTCAAGCTCGGCCACGAGCGGGACGACATCGTCGCCATCACGGCGGCCATGCTCCAGCCGGTCGGCCTGGAGAAGTTCTCCAAGGCGTTCCCCGACCGCGTCTACGACGTGGGCATCGCCGAGCAGCACGCGGCCGTCTCGGCGGCGGGCCTCGCCACCGGCGGCCTGCACCCCGTCTTCGCCGTGTACGCCACCTTCCTCAACCGCGCCTTCGACCAGCTCCTGATGGACGTGGCCCTGCACAAGTGCGGCGTCACGTTCGTCCTGGACCGGGCGGGCGTCACCGGCACGGACGGCGCCTCGCACAACGGCATGTGGGACATGTCGATCCTGCAGTGCGTGCCCACCGTGCGGATCGCCGCCCCGCGCGACGCCGACCAGGTCCGCCTCCAGCTGCGCGAGGCCGTCGAGGTCGACGACGCGCCGACCGTGGTGCGCTACTCGAAGGGCGCGGTCGGTCCCGCGGTCAAGGCCGTCGGCAAGGTCGGCGGCATGGACGTGCTGCGCAAGCCGGGCAGCGACCGCCCGGACGTGCTGCTCGTCTCCGTCGGCGCGCTCGCGCCCATGTGCCTGGAGATCGCCGACCTGCTGGACAAGCAGGGCATCACCACGACCGTCGTCGACCCCCGCTGGGTCAAGCCGGTCGACGAGGCCATGGCGCCCCTCGCCGAGCAGCACCGCGTCGTCGTCACCGTCGAGGACAACTCGCGCGCGGGCGGCGTCGGCTCGGCGATCGCCCAGGCCCTGCGCGACGCGGGCGTCGACGTGCCGCTGCGCGACTTCGGCATCCCGCCGCGCTTCCTCGACCACGCGTCCCGCAAGGAGATCATGGCCGAGATCGGCCTGACCGCCCCGGACATCGCCCGTCAGGTCACCGGCCTGGTCGCCAAGCTCGACGGCAGGTTCGAGCGCAGCACCGCCGGCGCGGTGGACTCCGTGGAGCCCGCCCGCGACTGAGACGGCACCGGCGTCAACCCGCGCCACCGAAGGGCCGGTCCCAGCACCCTGTACGGGTGGTGGGACCGGCCCATTCGCGTGAATGGGCCCGCGCCGGGGCTTTCGGGGTACTCGCTCTCTCGATCATGTCGGGGACGACAAGCGTGGGAGGTACGCCCGTGAGCAGCACCCTCTTCAGGACGAAGAGCGTCGAGCAGTCCATCAAGGACACCGAGGAACCGGAGCACGCGCTCAAGAAGTCGCTGTCCGCCCTCGACCTCACGGTCTTCGGCGTCGGCGTCATCATCGGCACCGGCATCTTCGTACTGACCGGAAAGATCGCCAAGGAGACGGCGGGACCCTCGGTGGCCCTGGCCTTCGTCGTCGCCGGACTCGTGTGCGCGCTAGCCGCGCTCTGCTACGCCGAGTTCGCGTCGACGGTGCCGGTGGCCGGGTCCGCGTACACCTTCTCGTACGCCTCCCTCGGGGAGTTCCCCGCCTGGATCATCGGCTGGGACCTGATCCTGGAGCTGGCGCTGGGCTGCGCGGTGGTCGCGGTCGGCTGGTCCGGCTATCTGCGCTCGCTGCTCGACACCGCGGGCCTGCACCTGCCGCAGGCGCTGAGCGGCACGCACGGGGGCGAGTTCGGCTTCGACCTGCTGGCCGCCGTCCTCGTCCTCGTCCTGACCGGCATCCTGGTCGCGGGGATGAAGCTCTCCTCGCGCATCACCAACGTCATCGTCGCCGTCAAGGTCACCGTGGTGCTGCTGGTCATCATCGTCGGCGCGTTCTTCATCACCGGCTCCAACTACGACCCGTTCGTCCCGCCGTCCGAGCCGAGCGAGGGCGGCGGCGGCCTCACCGCCCCGCTGGTCCAGCTCATGTTCGGCTTCACGCCCGCGCACTTCGGCGTGATGGGCATCTTCACCGCGGCGGCCGTCGTCTTCTTCGCGTTCATCGGCTTCGACATCGTCGCGACCGCCGCCGAGGAGACCCGCAACCCGCAGCGCGACGTGCCCCGCGGCATCCTCGGCTCGCTCCTCATCTGCACGATCCTGTACGTCGCCGTGTCGGTGGTCGTCACCGGTATGCAGAAGTACAGCGAGCTCTCCACGGACGCCCCGCTCGCGGACGCCTTCAAATCCGTCGGGCACCCCTTCTGGGCGGGTCTGATCAGTTTCGGCGCGGCCGTCGGCCTCACCTCCGTCTGCATGATCCTGCTGCTCGGCCAGACCCGCGTGTTCTTCGCGATGAGCCGCGACGGGCTGCTGCCCCTGACGTTCTCCAAGGTCCACCCCAAGTTCGGCACCCCGTACCGCTCGACGATCCTGCTCGGCGGGATCGTGGCGGTCGTCGCGGGCTTCACCTCCATCGACGAGCTCGCCGAACTGGTCAACATCGGCACGCTGTTCGCCTTCGTCGTCGTCGCCCTCGGCGTCATCCTGCTCCGCAGGCAGCGCCCCGACCTGCCGCGCGCCTTCCGCACCCCGCTGGTGCCTTTCGTGCCCGTTCTCTCGGTCCTCGCGTCGCTCTGGCTGATGCTGAACCTGCCGGCGGAGACGTGGCTGCGGTTCGGTGTCTGGATGGTGCTCGGCGTCGTCATCTACTTCGCGTACGGGCGCTCGCACAGCCGCCTGCACGTCCGTGACCGGCACGCGGGCGGTGCCGCACGGTAGGCAACCCCTCCAGCGTGCACCGTATGCCCGCGCCGCCCTCCGCATCCCCCAGTTCCGTACGCACCCTCCGGGTGCCGGGCCCGCGCAAGGAGTACGTCCCCGAGGGCAGAGCGCGCGGCTCCTACTGGGGCCGCCTGCTCCCGCTGCTCGCCGCCCTGGCGTGCGCGACCAGGCTGCCCTCCTTCCGGTGGCCGCTGTGGAACCCCGACGAGGGGTACCTCGCCGTCCAGGCCAGGATGCTGGCGGACGGCGGCGAGCTCTACGAAACGGTCGTCGACCGCAAGCCGCCGCTCGTCCCCTGGCTCTACGCGGGAGCCTTCGCCCTCTTCGGCGACGACACCCTCCTCCCGCTGAAGGTCCTCGCGGTGGCCGCGCAACTCCTGACGGCGGTGCTCCTCGTCTCGCTGGCCCGGCGCCGCTGGGGGGACGGCGCGGGCCGCACGGCGGGCGTCCTGTACCTCCTGATCTCCATCGGCCTGAACCCGGAGGACACGCAGGCCGCCGCCTTCGAGGTCTTCATGCTGCCGTGCACGGCGGCCGCCATGTGGTGCGCCGACCGCCGCAGATGGGGCGCCGCGGGAGCCGCGGTCGCCTGCGCCTTCCTCGCCAAGCAGACCGGGGGAGCGGTGCTGCTCCCGGTCGGCTGGCTGCTGTGGCAGGGCGGGGCGCACCGAAGGGACGTGAGCCGCCTGGCGGCCGGACTCGGCGTCCCCGTCCTCGCCGCGGCCCTGCTGACGACACCCACAGGGTTCCTGTTCTGGACGGTGACGGGCTCGGGGGCCTACGCCTCCTTCACCGGCTCCGAACTCCACGTCCTCGGGCGGGGGCTGGTGAACGCGGCGGTCCTCGCGGCGGCCTGCGCCGGGATCGTCCCGCCGGTCGTACGCGTCCTGCGCATCGCCCGCACCGGGGCGGCGGAGCTGTGGCTCTGGCTCGCCTCGTCGGTCGCCGCGGTACTGCTCGGCTTCCACTTCTTCGGCCACTACTACCTGCAGCTCATGCCGCCGCTCGCCCTGTTGGGCGCGGCGGCCCTGCAGATCCTGCCGCGCGAGCGGACGGTACGGGCGATCGCCGTCTCCGGCTGCGCCTGCGCGATCTTCCTGGCCTGGGGCCTGCTCGCGCCCCGCCCCGAACTGGCCCACGCCACACGCCTCGCCGACACGGTCAGGGAACGCACCGCCCCGGACGACCGGGTGCTGTTCTGGGGCATACACCCGGAGGCGTACTGGCTGGCCGACCGCGCCCCCGCCAGCCGCTACCTCACGGCCGGCCTCCTCACCAACTACAGCGGCGGCAGAAACGGCCCGCAGGTGGGCGAGAAGTACGCGGTCGACGGCGCCTGGCCGGTCTTCCGCGACGATCTCCGCACCCAGTCGCCGGCGCTCGTCATCGACGACTCGCGGGGCAAGCCGTACGCCCCGGAACGCGTCCCGTCCCTGCGCCGGCTCCTCGCGGTGGAGTACGAGCCGGTGACGCGGGTGGGGGAAGCGGTGGTGTACGCGCGGACGAGGACCTAGGAGCGTCGCTGCCAGGCGCGTGTGACCCCGGCCAGCGCTCCCACCGCCTCCCGCGCGTGATCGCGGTCCTCGCGGATCTTCGGGCCGAACTCGATGTGCAGGAACGGGACGTCGTGGGCGGTGGCGGTGCGGCCCTGGAGGTTGGTGCGGCCTGCGAGGGGGCAGGAACGGGCCCAGGCGCGGCAGACGTCGTAGCCTCGTTCCCGGAGGGCGTCGGCGAGGTCGCGACCCTCGGTGAGCGCCTCCCTGCCCTTGCCCGTGGAGGCGACCACGTCGTGATCCGGAGCCGAGTCGTCCGCCATTCCGTGCAGTTGCAGACCGGGGAGTCCGCGCCGCACCAGCACGTCGCAGATGGCGTGGAACACGGTGTCCCGGCGGTGTGCCACGTCCGCCTCGTCCCCGCGCCCGGCTTTGCGATGTGCTCCCGCGATGACCAGTACGCCACCGGGGGCGCGGGTCATGAGCTCCGCGCCGAGCCGTTCGGTGTACCGGTCGGCGACGGGGTGCGGGATCTGGACCGACCAGCGGACGGGGGAGCCGAGGTCGAGGTAGACGCGCCCCCAGCCGCGCGGGGCCGCGCCGCCCTCGGAGCGGTCGGCGATCTCCGCGTACCGCCGCCCGGTGGCCGTGTCGGTGACCGTACGGACCGCGAAGTCCACGTCGGCCAGGCGGTGTTCGGCTTCCTTGTGGTGGTCGTCCAGGAGCAGTTCGACGCCCTCGGCGACCGTCTGCCGGTCGGTGCGCGAGGGCGGGCGGTAGCCGGTGTCCTCGCCGAAGGCGGCGGTGTAGTCGGTGATCGTCTGCTCCAGGCCGTCGCCGGAGTGGCCCCCCGGAGCCGTGGCCGAGGGCTTCCGGTCCTCTTCGGAGGAGCCGCCACCGCACTGCGCGAGGCTGAGGACGCAGGCGGTCACGACGGCGACAACGCCCATCTTCTTTGCGACTGTTACCGGCCGGGTGCGGGAGTTCATCATGGTTGTATAAAGATAGCCCTGTGATGACACGTCCCTCCCGCAGGCATTTCGTGACCTGTGCGGCCTCCACGCTCCTGCTGCTCGCCACCGCCGCCTGCGGCCCCTTCGGCGACGACGACAAAGCCGCCGAAGGCGGCCCCTCGTTCACCGTCGCCGCCGCGGGCGACATCCTGATCCACCCCCAGCTCACCGACCAGGCCCGCAAGGACGCCAAGGTCACGGGCAAGGGCGAGAAGGGCATCGACTTCCGGCCGATGATGGCCGGGGTCAAGCCGGTCATCAGCAAGGCCGACCTCGGCATCTGCCACTTCGAGCCGGTGGTCGGAAAGCCGACGGGGCCCTTCCAGAGCTACCCCGACTTCCTCGTGCCGCCGCAGATCGCGACCGCGATCAAGGACGTCGGCTACGACCAGTGCTCGTCCGCGTCCAACCACACCCTCGACCACGGTCCCGCCGGCGTCACCCGCACCCTGAACACGCTGGACAAGGCGGGCCTGCGGCACACCGGTTCCGCACGGAACAAGGCAGAGGCGGACAAACCCCTCATCACCGAGGTGAAGGGTGTCAAGGTCGGGCAGATAGCCTTCGCCTTCGGTTTCAACGGCCGGGAGGTCCCCAAGGACAAGCCCTGGATCGTCAACCAGAACCGCTTCGACGCGATCGCCGCCGCCGAGAAGAAGGCGCGCGCGGCGGGCGCCGAGGTCGTGATCCTCAGCATCCACTGGGGCCGCGAGAACCAGCCCAACGCCAGCTCCTCCCAGCTCGCGCTGGGGCGCAGGATCGCCAGGGAGACCGGCGTCAACCTCGTCATCGGCCACCACGCGCACGTCGTCCAGCCGATGGAGAAGGTCGACGGCACCTGGATCGCGTACGGACTCGGCAACCAGATCGCCCGGCACGACGTGCCCAGCGGGCTGACCGAGGAGGGCGTCATCGGCTGGTTCGAGTTCATCAAGCGCGACGGCAAGTGGGACGTCGACGCCAAGTACGTGCCCACGTTCGTGGACATCCCGCCGGACCCGGACGAGACCGGCGCCCTGCCCAAGGGCGCGGTCAAGGACCACCGGCTCGTCGATGTCGCCGCCGCGCTGCGGGACGGCGAGAACCTCAGCGAGCAGCAGCGCTCCCGCTACCGCCTCGCCTTCGAGCGCACCCAGGGCACGCTCCTGAACAGGGGCGCGAGCCAGGACGGCCTGGAGCCGCTGGAGGAACTGCCCTCGGACTGAGCGGCCGGACCGAGCCGCCCACATGTGTTGAATCCGGGGTCAAACCCCCGCCCAACGCGATCTAGCTCACATTTCAAGTACTCCGTACATCCCTCCGGGGGTGTCGCGGGTCAAAGCCATCCGGAACGCATCACTGTGCGCTTCCGATCCCCGCGTCACTCCATGAGAGGAGCACCCCTTGGCCGCTTCGCGTTCGAAGCGGCGGCACAAGGTCCGCCGAAGGACCGACATGTCCCTGCTGGGTGGCATACGTCCCCCCATCGCCGTGCTGTCGGTCCTGCTCCTCGCCCTCGCGGGCATCACCGCCCTCACCTTGGGCCGCGCGGGACAGGAAGCCGTCCCCAAAGCGGTCAAACTGTCCCAGCAGCACTTCGCCGAGGACGGCGCCATCGCGCTGCGCGCCTCCATCGACGAGTCCGTCACCGACCTGAACCGGACCGCCGAACTCTTCAGCGCGGGCGAGCCGGTGCCCGCCGACGCCGTCCTCGACAAGATCGGCAGCGTCTACCAGAAGTGGATGGGCACCGCCGTCGTCGAGATCTCGTCGGGCAAGCTCCTCGCCGCCCGGGGCGAGAACCTGCCGCTCACCGCCATCGACCGCGGCAAGCTCGCGGACAAGGACGGTCTCGCGCCGCGCATGGTGCGCCTGGAGAACGGCGAGACCCGGCTGCTCTCCTTCTCCCTGCTCACCTGGAAGGGCCAGCCGCAGCAGCTCCTGGTCGCCTCCAGCAGCCTGCGCTTCCCCGGCATCAGCCTCGGCAAGTTCCGCTCCATCGCCGTCGTCGGCCAGGACGGGCACGTCCTGAGCACCGACGGCATCCCCGAGCCCGAGCAGGTCCTCACCGACCTGCAGCGCGACGAGGTCAAGCAGTCCAACAAGCAGCTCAAGTCGTTCGCCGAGTCCGCGGCGAAGAAGGCACGCACCCACCCGCTCATGTCCAAGGAGCCCGGCTCCGGCGGATTCCTCGGCGTCAGCGGCCACCTCACCGGCGAGCGCTACCTCGGTGAGCGCGCCGTCGCCGGCTACGCGGGCCTCGCCGGGCCCGAGGCGGGCGAGCCCACCGTCGCCACCCGGCTCGGCCTGACCGTCGTCGCGATGGTCCCGGTCGCCGAGGACCCCACGGCCACCAGCAGCTCTGCCTTCGGACTGCTCGCCGCGGCCGCCCTGCTCGTCATCGGCGGCGTCACGATCTTCCTGCTCCTGCGGACCGTGCAGCGCCCGCTGATCCGGCTCTTCCTGGAGGGCCGCCGGCTGAGCCGCGGCGACCTCGACCGGCCGGTGTCCGTGCCGAAGTCCGGCGAGGCCGCCCGCATCGGCGCCGCCCTCGAACGGCTGCGCCGCCAGCTGCTCGGCGCGCCCGCCGAACCGGCGACGGGCCCCGCCCGCCGCCGCAGGTTCGGCAGCCGCACCCTCATCGCGGTCTGCGCGGTCCTGCTGCTCGCCTGGTCCGCGCCGCTCATGCTGCTGCTCAACCGCGCCGGCGACACCGTCGTCGTACCGCAGCAGATGGTCAACGACCAGCGCGAGCGCACCGACACCCTCACCGACCGGGTCCGCCGCGCCCTCAACGAAGGCCACGCCGACCTCACCTCGGTCGCCTCCCTCATGGGCGACCGCACCGAGCCGTCGGACATGGCCAAGGTCCTCGAAAGCACCCTGAACCAGCACACCCGCTACCAGTCCCTGTACGTCCTCGACGCCAAGGGCAAGATCGTCGCCAAGGCGGGCGACGACGCCCGCAGCCCGTCCGGCAAGGGCCCCTCCGACAAGCCCATCCGGGTCCTCGACGAGGGCGGCAAGGAGCCCGTCATCCTCGGCACCGCCGAGGTGCCCGGCCGCGAGGGCGCCGCCGTGGTGGGCGAGTTCCGCATCGACTTCCTCAACTCGCTGCTCAAGCGCCCCGGCCTCGGCGAGGTCCGCGTCGTCGACGACAAGCGCAAGGTGATCGGCGCCAACACCGGCTACCGCGAGTTCGAGGGGCTGCCGAGCGGCCGCCTCGACGCGCTCGCCGAGGGCACGGGCCAGAAGGTCGGCCTCAGCCCGCGCCCCAGCGGCGTCCTCTACCGCGACGGCGACGACATCCAGATCGCCGCGGCGGCACCGTTCGTCGGCGGCGGCGCCGCCGGATCGCTCGGCTGGTCCGTGCTCAGCTGGCAGCCCGCCTCGGGCCTTGCCATCCCCGAGTACACGTACCAGAACCGCACGGTCCTCGCGGGCATGCTCGGCATCACGGCGGCCGCCGCCTGCCTCGGCTGGCTGCACATCGTCGTCATCCGACCGCTGCGGCACCTCGCCGACCAGGCCGAGGCGCTCGCCGACGGGGACCGCAAGACCGTCCTCTACCCGCGCCACCACGACGAGGTCGGCGCCGTCACCCGCAGCCTGGAACTCATCAGGCAGCAACTGCCGACGGGCACACAGCGCAAGCGGGACGGCGTCACGGCCGGCCTCGCCGGAAGGAACTGAACCCCCGTGCTCTTCCTCTACACCGTGCTCGTGGTGTGCGGTGCCATCCTGCTGGCGGCCGGCGTCGTCGAACAGCGGCGGCACTTCGCCAGCCTGGAGCACATACCCTCGCGGGTCCTCGTCAACGGCATCCGCGGCAAGTCCTCCATCACCCGCCTGTGCGCGGGCGCGCTGCGCGGCGGCGGGCTCACCACGGTCGCCAAGACCACCGGTACCGCGGCCCGGTTCATCCACCCGGACGCCACCGAGGAGCCCGTCTACCGCAAGTTCGGCATCGCCAACGTCGTCGAGCAGATCGGCATCGTGCGGCGCGCCGCCGCGTACGACCCGGACGCCCTGGTCATCGAGTGCATGGCGGTCATGCCGGCGCTCCAGGAGATCAACCAGTCCAAGCTGATCCGCTCCACCATCGGCGTGCTCTGCAACGTCCGTGAGGACCACCTCGCCGAGATGGGCCCCACCCTCGACGACGTGGCGCGCTCGCTCTCCCGCTCCATGCCGGAGGGCGGCATCTGCGTCACCGCGGAGAAGGACCGCTTCGACATCCTCAAGGAGGAGGCCGACGCGCGGAACTGCGAGCTCATCTACGCCGACCCGGAGACGGTCACCGACGACGAGCTGCGCGGCTTCAGCTGGTTCACCTTCAAGGAGAACGTGTCGATCGCCCTGAAGGTCGCCGAGCTCCTCGGCGTCGGCCGCGAGGTCGCCCTCCAGGGCATGTACGACGCCCCGCCGGACCCGGGTGTCCTCTCCGTCGAGCGGTACGCCACCGAGGACGGCAAGAAGCTCCGGTTCGCCAACGTCTTCGCGGCCAACGACCCCGAGTCGACGCTGATGAACATCAACCAGCTGCTCGACCTCGGCGCCATCCACCGCCCGCTCAACGTCGTCATCAACTGCCGCCCCGACCGCGTCGAGCGCAACGGCCAGATGGGCGAGATCATCCCGGACCTCCAGCCGGACAAGGTCTTCGTCATCGGCCACCCCGCGAAGTCCGCCATCGACGCCATCCCCGCCGAGTGGCGCTCGCGCGCCGTCGACCTCGGCGGCGACCGGCGCGACCCCGAGGAGTTCATGCGAGAGATGCTCGGGCAGCTCGGCGCCGACTCCTCGCTCGTCGCGATCGGCAACATCCACGGCCAGGGCGAGCTGCTCCTCGAACACCTCGCGGAGCTCCCGCCCGACGAGAGCGAGGAGCAGGCCCCCGAGGAGCCCGCGCCGTTCTACGAGCCGCACGTCGACCCGTACCAGCACTACCCGGAGGCGTACGAGACGAGGTACGCGGTCCAGCACGCCCCGGTCCAGCACGCCCCGGTCCAGCACGCCCCGGTCCAGCAGTACGAGGCGTACGTGCCCCACCAGGAGTACGCACCCCAGGAGACGTACGGGTCGTACGCGCCGCAGGAAACCTACGCGCCGCAAGAGAGCTATGCGCCGCAGCAGCCGTACATCCCCCAGCAGCCCCACGTCCCCACGCAGCCCCCCGCCCCCCGCGGCCTGTTCGAGCCGCGGGTGCCGCCCGCACCGCCCGCCGCAGACGACACCCAGCAGTGGCACAGCCCAGGAGAGCACCGTTGATTCCCTCCGTCCTCACCCCCGAGATCGCCGCGGTCGGCATCGCACTCGGGCTGCTCTTCTCCCTGGTCTGCTATCTGACGACCAACCTCTCGCCCGGCGGCATGATCACGCCGGGCTGGCTGGCCCTGACACTCGTCGAGGACCTCCAGCGCGCCGCCATGGTGGTCGGCGTGACCGTGCTGACGTACGCAGGCACGCTGCTGATGCAGAAGTTCGTGATCCTCTACGGCAAGCGTCTCTTCGCCGCGGTCGTGCTGCTCGGCGTGACGCTCCAGGCGACCGTGATGATCATCCTGTCGATCGAGTTCCCGCTCATGTACGCGAACCAGACCCTCGGCTTCATCGTGCCGGGCCTGATCGCCTACCAGCTGGTGCGCCAGCCCAAGGGCCCCACCCTCCTCGCCACGGGCTCGGTGACGCTCATGGCCTACGTCGTCCTCACCGCCGGGATCCTCCTCGGCTTCATGCCGTCCGCCTGATTCCAGGAGCCATTCATGCCGCCCAAGAAGAAGCGCCCCGTCCTGCACGCGGCGACCGTGCTCGCCCTCCTCGCGGGCAGCGCGTACCTGACCGTCGAGCTGCGCAAGGACGAAGAGGCCAAGGCGCCCAAGGTGCAGGCCGTCACCGACACCCCGGGCGGGCTGCACAGCAGCACCGGCCAGGAGTCGAGCGGCAAGCAGAAGTGGGAGCGCCTGAAGAACCCCGAGCGCTCCGTGCTTCGCACCGACGGCGGCAAGGTCCTCGCCACCTTCACGGACGGCGCCCGCACCGCGACCCTCACCGGCCCGAGCCGCACCTTCACCGAGCCCGCCAACACCAAGTCGCGGGTCGTGACCAACGACTGGGTGCGGCTGATGCCGGAGATCTGGCGGGAGGGCGCGGAGAAGGAGAAGTGGTTCAAGGACTGGTACAAGGAGTTCTCCGGCAGCGAGGAGGACGACATCTTCGCGATGGCCTTCCAGTACGTGGAGGGCGCGCCGGTCAAGAAGGACGACGAGGGCATCGCCTACGCCGGTGACGCCAACTTCGGACCGCTCAACCCGGACGGCAGCGCGGGCAACGACCTGCGCCTCGAACAGTCCGACTTCTTCGACTACCTCGGCATCCCGTACACGTTCCGCAACGGCACCACCCTCCAGCCGGAGAAGGTGCGCGCCCGCTCCATGGACTGCTCCGGCTTCATCCGCACGGTCTTCGGCTACCGCGCCCGCTACCCCCTGATGGCCACCGACGGCGCCGGCGACGGCCTGCCCCGCACCGCCAACGGCATGGCGCGCGGCAAGGTCGGCACGGACGTCATCGAGCTCAAGGGCGTCGGCGCGGCCGACCGGCCCAAGTCCATCGACGTCGTCCAGCCGGGCGACCTGGTCTTCTTCAAGCTGGACGCCCGCACCAAGCAGCGCCTGGACCACGTCGGCATCTTCCTCGGCCACGACGCCGACGGCCACAAGATCTTCGTCTCGAGCCGTGAAGAGGTCAACGGCCCGACCATCGGCGACAAGGGCGGCACGTCCCGCCTCGACGGCAACGGCTACTACGCCTCCACGCTGCGCAGCGCGAAGCGGCTCTAGCTTCGCTGGGTTGGCTATTCAACCTGCGGGTCGCTGGGGGCTGGTCGCGCAGTTCCCCGCGCCCCTTGGGGGGCGGCCCGTACCGTCCTCGGGCCCGCGCACTCTGCGCCCACCTCGCCCACCCTGCGGCGCAGCTCGCGGTCGGCCGTGACCACCAGGCACGGCCGGCCCGCCGCCCCGGCGGCCACCTCCACGATGTGGTCGTCGCCGCTGCCCGGCGCGCTCTCCACGCGCACACCCGGCACGGACTCCACACCCCGGGCCGCCCCCTCGACGACGAGGACGACCTCCACCGGCCCCGGATGCCCCGCGACGCCTTCTTCCGCGTACGCGACGAGCGCGTCCCGCAACCGCTCCGCGGCCCCGCGACGGTCCTTCCACCACCCGTCGGGCACGGATCCGACGACGTTCGCGGCATCGACGACGACCAGAGTTCTCATGCGGCAAACGTAAACTAATCGGCAAAACGCAGTGCGTCCCGTGAACGTGGAAGGGTTGGCGCCGAGCATGCCGTCGAGGTCCACCAGCACCGGTGCCCCGGAGACCGCCCGCTGGCTGCTGCGCGGCCACGACGGCCGCCTCACCGCCTATGCCCGCGCCGAGGGCGGCCTCCTGCGCTGGACGGAGGCCAGGCCCGGCGGGCCCGAGTGGAGCGGTCCCGACTTCTTCGAGGTGCCCGACCTGACATACCTCACGCTCGCGCAGGGCGTCGACGGGTACGTGCACTTCGTGGGCCGCAGGGAGCGACCCGGGGACGACGGCAAGGCCGTCGTCGACATCGTGCACTCCATCCAGTACCAGTCGGGCCGCCCGCTCATGGACTGGCGCTCGCTCGGCAACCCGCACACCAAGCTCGTCGAGCGCGCCCCGCACCTCGGGGCGCCCGCCGCCGCCGTGGACGCCGCGGGCACCGTCCACGTCTTCGTGCGGGACGCGGTGGGCAGCGTGCGGATGCGCCGCGAGGGCAAGGGCGGCAAGTGGGAGGGGTGGAAGGACTTCAAGGTCCGCGACACCCTGGACGGCATGGCCGCGGCCGCCACGTCGACGGGCCGCATCGAGGTCCACGCGCCCGCGGGCAAGGCCACGCTGCGCTGGGCGCAGGAGAAGCAGGGCGGCGAGCTGGAGCGGGCCGACGACGTACCGCTCGCCCCCGCCCCCGGCTCCGGCACGGCCCTGGAGACCGCCCCCGACCGCCTCACGTACTACGCGGCCGACGCGCTCGGCGGCGGCGTCCTCGCCCACCGCCCGGCGGACGGCGGCCCGGCACTGCCCCTCGGCGGCTCCCCGGGCCCCGGCCCCACCGCGGCCGTCCGGGCGACCATAGACGGACACGACTGCACGGTCCTCGCGCACCGCACGGCCGCCGGCCGCCCCGCAGTCGCCGCGTTCCCGACGGAGGACGAGGCCGCGGGCCTGTGGTGGGCCGAGACCGGTGAACCGTGCCTGGGCGCCCCGTCGTTGGCGCTCGACGCGCGCGGCCGCGTGGTGATGGCGGCCATCGGCCTGGACGGCACGCTGCGGCTCGCCCGCCAGAAGGCGGAGCCGGGCCTCGCGCTGGAGGCGTGGAGCAGGGTGTGAGCGGGGTGTGAGACGGGAGCGGGCGGACGACAGCGGGCCGTACGGGAAAACTCCCGTACGGCCCGCTGTCGTTGCCTTGCGTGTTACGCCGGGACGCTCGCCACGCCCTGCGCCAGGAACCGCTTCCCGGTCACGCGCTCGCTGACGCCCTCACGGTCCAGGTACGGCGTGATGCCGCCCAGGTGGAAGGGCCAGCCCGCGCCGGTGATCAGGCAGAGGTCGATGTCCTGCGCCTCGGCGACGACGCCCTCGTCGAGCATGAGCCCGATCTCCTGCGCCACCGCGTCGAGCACGCGGTCCCGCACCTGCTCCTCGGTCAGGACCTTGTCGCCCTGCTTGAGGAGAGCGGCGACCTCCGGGTCGAGCTCCGGCTTCCCGCTGTCGTACACGTAGAACCCGCGCTTGCCCGCCTTCACGACGGCCGCGAGGTTCGGCGAGACGGTGAAGCGCTCCGGGAAGGCGCGGTTCAGGGTCTCGGAGACGTGCAGACCGATGGCCGGGCCGACCAGTTCGAGCAGCACCAGCGGCGACATCGGCAGACCGAGCGGCTCGACGGCCTTCTCGGCGACGGCGACCGGGGTGCCCTCGTCGATGACGTTCTGGATCTCGCCCATGAAGCGGGTGAGGATGCGGTTCACGACGAACGCCGGGGCGTCCTTCACGAGCACCGCGGTCTTCTTCAGCTTCTTGGCGACACCGAAGGCCGTGGCCAGCGACGCGTCGTCGGTCCGCTCGCCGCGCACGATCTCCAGGAGCGGCAGGATCGCGACCGGGTTGAAGAAGTGGAAGCCGACGACCCGCTCGGGGTGCTTCAGCTTCGACGCCATCTCGGTGACCGACAGCGAGGAGGTGTTCGTGGCGAGGATCGCGTGCGCCGGGGCGACCGCCTCGACCTCGGCGAACACCTGCTGCTTGACGCCGATCTCCTCGAAGACGGCCTCGATGATGAAGTCGGCGTCGGAGAAGCCCTCGGCCTTGTCCAGGACACCGGAGACGAGCGCCTTCAGGCGGTTCGCCTTGTCCTGGTTGACGCGGCCCTTGAGAAGGAGCTTGTCGATCTCCTCCTTGACGTACGAGACGCCCTTGTCGACCCGCTCCTGGTCGATGTCGGTCAGCACGACCGGCACCTCCAGGCGGCGCAGGAAGAGCAGCGCGAGCTGCGAGGCCATCAGACCGGCGCCGACGACGCCGACCTTGGTGACCGGGCGCGCCAGGTTCTTGTCCGGGGCGCCCGCCGGGCGCTTGCCGCGCTTCTGCACGAGGTTGAACGAGTAGATGCCCGCGCGCAGTTCACCGCCCATGATGAGGTCGGCGAGCGCGACGTCCTCGGCGTCGAAGCCCTGCTGCAGGTCGCCGTCCTTGGCGGCCGCGATGATCTCCAGGGCGCGGTAGGCGGCCGGAGCGGCGCCGTGCACCTTGGAGTCGGCGATGGCACGGCCACGGGCGACGGCGGCATCCCAGCCCTCGCCGCGGTCGATCTCGGGCCGCACGACCTCGACCGAACCGTTGAGGACGGAGGCCGTCCAGATCAGCGACTGCTCCAGGAAGTCCGCGCCCTCGAAGATGGCGTCGGCGATGCCGAGCTCGAAGACCTGCTTGCCCTTGAGCTGGCGGTTCTGGTTCAGCGAGTTCTCGATGATGACCGAGACGGCCTTGTCGGCGCCGATCAGGTTCGGGAGCAGCGCGCAGCCGCCCCAGCCCGGGACCAGGCCGAGGAAGACCTCGGGCAGCGAGAAGGCGGGCAGCGCCTTGGAGACGGTGCGGTAGGAGCAGTGCAGACCGACCTCGACGCCACCGCCCATCGCGGCGCCGTTGTAGTACGCGAAGGTCGGCACGGCGAGCCCGGAGAGCCGCTTGAAGACCTCGTGGCCGCCCTTGCCGATGGCCAGCGCGTCCTCGTGGTGCTTCAGCAGCTCGACGCCCTTGAGGTCGGCGCCGACGGCGAAGATGAACGGCTTGCCGGTGATGCCGACGCCGACGATGCCGCCCTCGGACGCCTCCTTCTCGACCTGGTCGATCGCGGCGTTCAGGTTCGCCAGCGAGGCCGGGCCGAAGGTGGTCGGCTTGGTGTGGTCGAAGCCGTTGTCCAGCGTGATGAGGGCGAAGCGGCCCGCACCCTGGGGGAGGTCGAGGTGGCGTACGTGCGCCTGCGTGACGACCTCGTCGGGGAACAGCTCGGCCGCACCCTTCAGAAGCTCAGCGGTCGTGGTGCTCACTTGTCGCCTCCGGCGTCCTTGTGGTTCGGGTTCTCCCAGATGACCGTCGCGCCCATGCCGAAGCCGACGCACATGGTCGTGAGGCCGTAGCGCACCTCGGGCTGCTCCTCGAACTGCCGCGCCAGCTGCGTCATCAGGCGTACGCCGGAGGAGGCGAGCGGGTGGCCGAACGCGATGGCGCCGCCGTACTGGTTGACGCGCGCGTCGTCGTCCGCGATGCCGTAGTGCTCCAGGAAGGCGAGCACCTGCACGGCGAAGGCCTCGTTGATCTCGAAGAGACCGATGTCGGAGATGGACAGGCCCGCCTTGGCGAGGGCCTTCTCCGTGGCCGGGATCGGGCCGTAGCCCATGACCTCGGGCTCGACACCCGCGAAGGAGTACGAGACGAGCCGCATCTTGACCGGCAGGCCGTTCTCCCGCGCGAACTCCTCGGAGGCGATGAGGGAGGCGGTGGCGCCGTCGTTGAGCCCCGCGGCGTTGCCGGCCGTGACGCGGCCGTGCGTACGGAACGGCGTCTTCAGCCCGGCGAGGTTCTCCAGGGTCGTCCCCGGGCGCATCGGCTCGTCGGCGGTGGCGAGGCCCCAGCCGGTCTCACCGGCCTCGGCGTTGGTGCGGCGCACCGAGATCGGCACCAGGTCGGCCTGGATCTTGCCGTCGGCGTACGCCTTGGCGGCCTTCTCCTGCGAGCGCACCGCGTACTCGTCGGCACGCTGCTTGGTGATGCTCGGGTAGCGGTCGTGCAGGTTCTCGGCGGTCATGCCCATGAACAGGGCGGACTCGTCGACGAGCTTCTCGCTCACGAACCGCGGGTTCGGGTCGACGCCCTCGCCCATGGGGTGGCGGCCCATGTGCTCGACACCACCGGCGACGGCGATGTCGTACGCGCCGAAGGCGACGCTGCCCGCGACCGAGGTCACGGCGGTCAGGGCGCCCGCGCACATGCGGTCGATGGAGTAGCCGGGCACGGACTGCGGCAGCCCGGCGAGGATGCCGGCGGTGCGGCCGATCGTCAGGCCCTGGTCGCCGATCTGCGTGGTCGCGGCGATGGCGACCTCGTCGATCTTGGCGGGGTCGAGGTCCGGGTTGCGGCGCAGCAGCTCCCGGATGGCCTTCACGACGAGGTCATCGGCACGGGTCTCGTGGTAGATGCCCTTCGGACCCGCCTTGCCGAACGGGGTGCGGACGCCGTCCACGAAGACGACGTCCCTGACGGTACGAGGCACGATGGCTCTCCTCCAGGGTGCGGTTGCGCCACGCCTGCGGCGCGCTTCCTGAGGCCATGCTACTTGTCGGTAACTATGTGGCCAAGGGCTGTCCGGTGCCGCCGGGGCGAGGCGAAGGTCACACTGGGCCGACGCCGCCCGCGGGCGGTTCGGGCAGCCAGTCGCGGGCCGGGTCGTACTCCAGCCACCGGCTCCGCCCCGCCTCCTCCGCGCACGCGGCGGCGAGGGCCGTCAGACCCGGGTGCCCGTCCCCGGAACGCCACAGCAGCGACCACGCGTACAGCGGCGTGGGGTCGACCAGGGGGACCGACCGCAGCCCCGGGACCTCCGGCAGCGGCGCGTCGGCGGGCACCAGCGAGAAGCGGTCCGGCTCCCGTGCCACCTCGGCGAGGAAGTGGGCGAGCCCCAGATTGACGCCGGCCACCGTGTGCCGGACGCCGAACCGTTCCGCGAACCGGTGGAGGAAGTCGAGCCGGTCAAGGGCGGCGGGCGCCCACAGCATGCTGCCGCCCAACTGGTCCGGACGCAGGGCCGGTTCATCGGCAAGGGGGTGGTCCGCGCCGAGCACGGCGTCCACCGGTTCGAGGCGGACGAGGCGGTGTGCGAGACCGGCGGGCAGCGGGGGGTGGGCCCGCCCGAACGCCGCGTCGATGTCGCCGTTGAGGAGCGCGGCCGTCACCGACGGCAGATCCCGCCCGTGCCCCGGCACCAGCTCCCCGGCCCGCCCCGCGACCCGCGCCAGCGTCCGCATCGGCGCGTAGAGGTGCCCCCAGACGTCCACGCGCAGCGGCCGGGCTCTCCCCGTGACCGCCGCGACCTCCGCGACAGCGGCGTCGGCGGCCACCACGGTCCGCCGGGCCGGCGCGAGGAAACGCCGCCCGGCCTCGGTGAGACGCACTCCGCTGCCGCCACGCAGGAACAGGTCGGCGCCGAGCAGGGACTCGAGCCGCGCGATCCTCTTGGACAGCGCCTGCTGGGAGATGCCGAGCGTCCCCGCCGCCCGCCCGAAGTGCAGTTCCTCGGCGGTGCGCACGAAGGCACGTACCTGCGCGACGTCGAGATCCATGGCCCTCACCATAGGCGACAACCAACAGTTGTCGGCTGTGCTCGTCCGTTGTTGGATCTCCGGGCGGCCGCGAGGGTTGCATCCCCACCATGCAGAGACTGATTCCCACGGGGGAGGCGGCGCGCCCGGTCGCCTTCGCCGAGGCCCCACAGCCCGTACCGAAGCCCGGCGAGGCGCTGATCAAGGTCGAGGCGTTCGCGCCGAACCGGGGCGAGACCTTCCTCCTCGAAGACCCGCGGCCGGGACTGCTGCCCGGCAAGGACGTCGCCGGGCTCGTCGTACAGGCGGCGGCCGACGGCTCCGGCCCCGGCATCGGCACCCGCGTGGTCGGACACCCGGCGCAGGGCGGCTGGGCCGAGTACGCCGCCGTTCCCACGCACTCCCTCGCGGTGCTCCCGGACAGCGTCGACAGCGCACGGGCCGCGGCCCTGCCGCTCGCCGGGATCACCGCCCTGCGACTGCTGCGCACGGCCGGTTCCCCGGCGGGCCTGCGGGTGCTGCTGACCGGCGCCTCCGGCGGCGTCGGCCACTACGTCACCGAGCTGGCCGTCGCCGCCGGAGCCGACCTGACCGCGGTGACCGCCACGGCACAGCGCGGCGAGCGGCTCGCCGCGCTGGGGGCGCGGGTGGTGCACGAGGTCGAGGCGGCGCGGGGGCCGTTCGACGTCGTGCTGGAGTCCACGGGCGGGCCGGATCTGCCGGTCGCCCTGTCGAAGGTGCGGCCGGGCGGCCTGCTCGTCTGGTTCGGCCAGGCCAGTCGCGTTCCGGCGACTCTCGACTTCTTCCGGCTCCGGGAGGGCCCCGAGCGCGTCACCATCCAGCACTTCCACTACGCGGGCGCCCCGTACGGCCCCGACCTCTCGGCTCTGGTGCGCCTGGTGGAACAGGGCCGCCTGCACCCGGAGATCGGCCGCACCGCCCATTGGACGGAGACCGCCACCACCCTGGTCGACCTGCGCGAACGCCGAATACGCGGCAAGGCCGTCCTGCTGACCGGAGGAGCACCCACCGGAGGAACACGCATGACCGGAGGAACACGCATGACCGGAGAAACACGATGAGCGCCGCCGACTTCGCCGCTGCCCAGTGGACACGTGCCACCGGCGCGGGCGTCGACCCCCACGAGTACCGGCGCGTCACCGACGGCCTGGCCTCCGTCGCCGGCTGGGGGCCGTCCCTCGTCCGCACCGGACGCGGCCACCTGCGACGCGCGCAGGACGCGGCATCACCCCGCTCCGCGGGCGAGCACCTGCTGACGGCGGCCCGATGGTTCCACCTGGCCACCCTGGCGCCGTACGCGGAGGCGCACCACGCCGCCGCCGAGGCCGACCGCGCCCTGGGCCGGGCGCTCACACTGTTGGAGCCGGACGCCCGGCGGGTGAGCGGCGAGGGCTTCGACGGCTGGCTGCGCGGACCCCGTGACGCACCCGGGACCGTGGTGGTCGTCCCCGGCCTGGACTCGGCCAAGGCGGAGTTCCTCGATCTGGTGTCGGCGCTGCTGGCGAGGGGCCTGGCGGTGTTCGCGATGGACGGCCCCGGACAGGGCGCGCTCGCGGCCACCTCGGCCCTCGTGCCGGACTACGAGCGCGTCGTGGGCCGGGTCGTCGACGCCCTTGACGTGCCCCGGATCGGGCTCGTCGGCCTGAGTCTCGGCGGGTACTTCGCGGCGCGGGCCGCGGCGCTGGAACCGCGTGTGGCGGCCGTCGCCACCGTCAGCGGACCCTTCCGCCTCGACTGGGAGGAACTGCCCACGCCCGTACGGGACATCATGGCCCGGCGCACCGGAGGGGCCGACGCCGCCCGCGCGTTCGCCCACCATGTGGACCTCGCCGCCCTGGCGCCCCGCATCGCGGCCCCGCTGCTGGTCGTGGACGGCGGCCGGGACGTCATCCCCGGCGTGACGAACGGCGAGCCCCTGGCCCGCCTGGCACCCCACGGCACGTACCTGTCCGTCCCCCACGGCGACCACCTCCTCGGCAACGCCCGCCCCGACTGGCTGCCCCGCCTCGGCGACCACCTCACGCACACCTTGACGGGAGCACCGGCATGAGCCGCCCCACGAACCACCCCGCGAACCACCCCATGAACCGCTTCACAGGGAAGACCGTCCTCATCACCGGCGGCACCAGCGGCATGGGTCTGGCGACCGCGCACCGCCTCGTCGCCGAAGGCGCCCACGCCGTCGTCACCGGCCGCACCCGGGCGCGGGTGGACGCCGCCGTCCGCCGGCTCGGGCCCGACGCGACCGGGATCGTCGCCGACACCGGTGACCTGGGCGCGGTGGACGCGCTGATGGAGACCGTCCGGGACCGGCACGGCCGCCTCGACGCCCTCTTCGCGAACGCGGGCACCGGCATGTTCCTGCCGTTCGAGAACATCACCGAGCAGGACTTCGACCACGGGGTCGACGTCAACTTCAAGGGCGTGTTCTTCACCGTCCAGAAGGCGCTGCCCCTGCTGGCGGACGGAGGCGCGATCGTCATCAACGCCTCCTGGACCCTCCACCGGGGCAACAGCGTCCTGACCCTCTACTCGGCGACCAAGGCCGCCGCGCACAACCTGGCCAGGACCCTCGCCGCCGCGCTCGCCCCGCGCGGCATCCGCGTCAACTCCGTCAGCCCCGGCTACATCGACACCCCGATGTACCCCGCCGACGCGCTGACCGAGGCGGAGGCGGCGGCCGTCACAGGCCGGATCGTCGCCGGACGCTTCGGACGCCCGGAAGAGGTCGCGGCGGCGGTGGCGTTCCTCGCCTCGCCCGACGCGTCCTACGTCAACGGCCAGGACCTCGTCGTCGACGGCGGCCTCGTCGGAGCCGTCCCCGCCTGACAGCCGCAGCCGTCAGGAGAGTGCCGTGACGAGTGCCGGGGTGACCTGGGAGATCTGCCACTGGCGCGCCCCGTGCCCGGCCAGCGCCTCCGCCACGCTCTCCTGGTCGACCCGGGCCGGCGGCTCCCAGCAGACGCGCCGGACCGTGTCCGGAGTGATCAGGTTCTCCTGCGGCATGTTCAGCCGCTCGGCGATCGCCGAGACGGCCGCCCGCGCCGCGGAGAGCCGCGCCGCGGCGGCGGGGTCCCGGTCCGCCCAGGACCGCGGCGGCGGAGGCCCGCTCACCGTCTGTCCGGGCTGCGGGAGCTCGGCGTCGGGCAGCGCCTTGGCGCGGTCGACCGCGGCCTGCCACTGCTCCAGCTGACGCCGTCCCATGCGGTGTCCGAAGCCGCTCAGACCGGCGAGCGCGTGCACGTTGGGCGGCAGCCCGAGCGCAGCCTCGACGATCGCTCCGTCGCTGAGCACCTTGCCCGGGGACACGTCACGCCGCTGCGCGATCCGGTCGCGGGCGGTCCACAGCTCCCGTACGACCGCCATCTGCCGGCGGCGGCGCACCTTGTGCATGCCGGACGTGCGGCGCCAGGGGTCCTTGCGGGGCGGCGCGGGCGGCGCGGAGGCGATGGCGTCGAACTCCTCGCGGGCCCACTCCAGCTTGCCCTGCCGGTCGAGCTCCTTCTCCAGCGCGTCGCGCAGGTCGACGAGGAGCTCGACGTCCAGCGCGGCGTACCGCAGCCAGGGCTCGGGGAGCGGGCGCGTCGACCAGTCGACGGCGGAGTGGCCCTTCTCCAAGACGTAGCCGAGCACGCTCTCGACCATCGCGCCGAGCCCCACGCGCGGGAACCCGGCGAGGCGGCCCGCGAGCTCCGTGTCGAAGAGGCTCGACGGGATCATGCCTATTTCGCGCAGGCACGGCAGGTCCTGGGTGGCGGCGTGCAGGACCCACTCGGTGCCGCCGATGGCCTCGTCGAGGCCGGAGAGGTCGGGACAGGCGACGGGATCGACGAGAGCGGTGCCCGCTCCCTCGCGGCGGAGCTGGACGAGATAGGCCCGCTGGCCGTACCGGTAGCCGGACGCGCGCTCGGCGTCGACGGCGACGGGTCCTGACCCCGCGGCGAAGGCGGCGACGGTCTCGGCGAGGGACTCCTCGTCGGCGATCACCGGCGGAATGCCGTCACGCGGCTCGAGCAGGGGGATCGGCAGCCCTTCGGGTGCGAGGCCGTCGTCGTCCGGAGGGCCGCCTCCGGTGGTTCGCAGTGAGCTGTCTGCTGCGGTCTCTTGGGCGTCGGTCACCTGTCAAGGGTATCTGTGTATGGACAGCGCCCGTCGACGGAACGTTCCGTCGACGGGCGCGCGAGGGGTGTAAATCAGTCAGTGGATGATGCCGGTGCGCAGGGCGACCGCCACCATCCCGGCCCGGTCACCCGTGCCGAGCTTGCGTGCGATCCGGGCGAGGTGGCTCTTCACGGTCAGGGCGGACAGGCCCATCGAGACTCCGATGGCCTTGTTGGACTGGCCCTCCGCGACCAGACGAAGCACCTCGACCTCACGGCCCGACAGCTCTCGGTAGCCGCCGGGGTGGCTCGGGGTGCCCGGAGGGCGACGGTGCATGCGGGCGGCGGCCGAGCCGATGGGGGCCGCGCCGGGACGGGTGGGGAGTCCGACGTTCGTACGGGTGCCGGTGACGACGTAGCCCTTGACGCCGCCCGCGAGGGCGTTGCGTACGGCGCCGATGTCGTCGGCGGCGGAGAGGGCGAGGCCGTTGGGCCAGCCCGCGGCACGGGTTTCGGAGAGGAGCGTCAGGCCGGAGCCGTCGGGGAGGTGGACGTCTGCGACGCAGATGTCACGGGGGTTGCCGATGCGGGGACGAGCCTCCGCGATGGACGAGGCCTCGATGACGTCGCGTACACCGAGCGCCCACAGGTGGCGGGTGACGGTGGAACGGACGCGGGGGTCGGCCACGACGACCATGGCGGTCGGCTTGTTCGGGCGGTAGGCGACCAGGCTTGCGGGCTGCTCGAGGAGAACGGACACCAGGCCTCCTGGGTGGGGGGACGGGACCGGCTCGGGGATGAAGCCGGGACGAACCGTGCTTTCAAGGTCACAAACCTCTTCGGCACCAATCCCTGCCGCCTTTAGGGAATGATCACGATTTGGTGAGCAATAATTCGGGCAATTCGGACATGCGCTCGATCATCCGAAGATCAAACCGAACGTGCCCTCTTCCGGGTGACCCCACTCAGCACAAACCCCGCGGCACGGAGCCGCGGGGGAAGAAGTGTCCGCACGTATGGGTGTCCGCACGTACGGGTGTCCGGATGTGCGGGTGTCCGGTCGTTCAAGGGGAGAGCGGGCCCCGTCGCTGTGGCAGCGAGACCACGGACCCGTCCCCGTGCCCGGCGGGCGGCAGCCCCGCGACCTGGCAGAGCAGATCGCACCAGGCCGCCAGATGCGCCCCCGTGTCCGGCACCCCGCCGGAGCCCTCCCGTGGAGTCCACGACGCCCGGATCTCGATCTGTGAGGCAGGGGGGCGCTCGGAGAGGCCCCCGAAGTAGTGCGAGCCCGCGCGCGTCACCGTGCCGCTCGCCTCACCCGCCGCGAGCCCCCGCGCGCTCAGCGCTCCGGTCAGCCACGACCAGCACACCTCCGGCAGCAGCGGATCCGCCGCCATCTCCGGTTCGAGCTCCGCCCGTACGAGCGTGACGAGCCGGAAGGTGCCCTGCCACGCGTCGTGTCCCGACGGATCGTGGAGCAGCACGAGGCGCCCGTCGGCGAGATCCTCCTCGCCGTCCACGACCGCCGCCTCCAACGCGTACGCGTACGGCGCCAGGCGCTGCGGCGGCCGCGTCGGATCGATCTCGATCTCCGGCCGCAGCCGTTCCTCCCGCAGCGCGTCGACCGCCGTGCGGAAGGGCAACGGAGCCGAATCCGCCACCTTCCCCTCCGAACTCTCCATCTCGCCAGCGCCGTCCGACCGTTGTCCCTGAGCCGCAGCCATGCGGGGAAGGTTAAGGGGAACGGCGCCTTCGCGCAGGGAGAGACACCCGTCAGGGGGTTCCCGGTCAACGTGCGAGACTTTCCGCGTGAGTGCCAATGACAGCCGTCGCCCCGAGGGCCGGCAGAACACAGCGACGTACGACTCCCCGTTCATGAAGGCGTGCAGGCGCGAGGCCGTGCCGCACACGCCGGTCTGGTTCATGCGGCAGGCGGGGCGCTCACTTCCCGAGTACCGCAAGGTGCGCGAGGGCACGGCCATGCTGGAGTCCTGCATGCGGCCCGACCTCGTCACCGAGATCACGCTGCAGCCCGTGCGCCGCCACAACGTCGACGCGGCGATCTACTTCAGCGACATCGTCGTCCCCCTCAAGGCCATCGGCGTCGACCTCGACATCAAGCCGGGCGTCGGGCCCGTCGTGGAGAACCCCATCCGCTCGCGCGCCGACCTCGCGCAGCTGCGGGACCTCACGCCGGAGGACGTCCACTACGTCACCGAGGCGATGGGGATGCTGACGGCCGAGCTCGGCTCGACGCCGCTCATCGGCTTCGCCGGCGCGCCTTTCACCCTCGCGAGTTACCTCGTCGAGGGCGGCCCGAGCCGCAACCACGAGCACACCAAGGCGCTGATGTACGGCGACCCGCAGCTCTGGGCCGACCTGCTCGACCGCCTCGCGGAGATCACCGCCGCCTTCCTGAAGGTGCAGATCGAGGCGGGCGCCAGCGCCGTGCAGCTCTTCGACTCGTGGGTGGGCGCGCTGTCGCCCGCCGACTACCGCCGCTCGGTGATGCCCGCCTCGGCCAAGGTCTTCGACGCCGTCTCCTCGTACGGCGTGCCCCGCATCCACTTCGGCGTCGGCACCGGCGAGCTGCTCGGCCTGATGGGCGAGGCCGGGGCCGATGTCGTGGGCGCCGACTGGCGGGTGCCGCTGGACGAGGCCGCGCGCCGCGTGGGCCCCGGCAAGGCGATCCAGGGCAACCTCGACCCGGCCGTCCTCTTCTCCACGCGCGAGGCCGTCGAGACGAAGACCGACGAGGTGCTCGCCGCCGCGAAGGGCCTGGAGGGGCACATCTTCAACCTCGGGCACGGCGTCCTGCCGAGCACGGACCCCGAGGCGCTGACCCGCCTCGTGGAGTACGTGCACACGCGCACGGCTGTCTGAAAAAGTCCGAAAATGGTCCCTGCCCGCTCGGGCGGGGACCATTTTCAGCGGGGGCAGGGTTCGCGCCACTCGTCGAGGTTCAGCTTCTTGCGCATCGAGGACAGGCCGAGGCGGCGGGCCTGCCCACAGAACTTCTCGCCGGGCACGGCGTACTCGACGTGCAGCACCGCCTTCCCCGCCCGCACGAACGGTGTCAGCGAGGCGCACTCCCCGTACTGCGCGCACTCCTCGTTGACGGCGAAGTCGAAGACGTCGACGAGCTGCGGAATCTGCGGCAGGTCGTTCTTCAGGCCGACGGACAGGCCGCGCTCGTGCGCGAGGCGGGCGATCAGCCGGTTGAAGGCCAGCTGGTGGCGTGCGGTCAGCGGGAATCCGGTGCGGTTGAGATAGCCGTCGAGGAGATCCGGTTCGACGGCGTCGAACCCCTTGCGGCGGCACATGTCGAAACGCGCCGCGAGCAGCGGCCCGAGCACATCGAGACGCCGGATGTCGAGCCACCGTTCGCCTTTCCAGCCGTTGGGGCGGCCGAGCACGGACGCCGGGAAGTCCCCGCTGTCCGGGCGGAACGACTCCCAGGCACCGGCGTTGACGTAACAGATCACGCGGCGCCCCTCGCGGTGCAGCCGCGCCACGTCGGACCGGCGGTTCTCGAACCCGTCGATGTCATAGACCGGCACGTCCACACGCGGGTCGACGCGGCCGTCCAGCTGCCACTGCCAGGCGGTGCCCGGCCGCGGCCGCCAGCGCTCCGCAGGGCCGCCGCCGTCCTGCCGGGCGGCCGACGAGCAGGCGGCGAGCAGCAGGACCACGGCGGACAGCGGCAGCAGGAACCGGCGGCGCGACGTCACGGCGCGCCCTCGATCCCGCCCGGCGGCACCGGCGGCACCATCCATGGGTTGGGACCCGCGCCCGGCGCCGCGCAGTGCACCCCCGCGCCGCGTTGCACGGCGGTGCGTCCGGCCAGCCGGGCCAGCGCGGGCGGCACGCCGTAGACGAGGTGGCAGAAGTGCTCGGGGGAGTACCGGGCCGTCCAGGGCGGGGCGTCGAACGACTGCAGATACGTCGACCAGTGCCCCTCGAACGTGACGAGCAGGTCGGCGGCGCGGGCGTACCCGGGCGCCGGATGCACGCCCGGATTGAGCACCACCGTCCGCGCGCCCCTGCCCCGCGCCGAGCGAACCAGCCGCCGGCACTGCCGCAGCTCGCGCCGGCCGGGAGCCACCCGGTCGAAGAAGCAGCCGTCCACCTCGTACCAGGCGCGGTGCCGCTCCAGGTCCTCGGTGACGTCGGCCGTCGGCCGCTTCCCGTACGCCGTGTCGACGTACCCGAGGACCCGCACCCCCGCCGCGCGCAGCATCCGCGCCGCGTCGGCGAAGGCCGGGTCGGGGGCCGCGCCCGGACCGTCGGCGGCGTTCAGGACGACGCCGTACAGCCGGGGCGCCGCCGCCACGAGCGCCCGCCACGCCGCGGGGTCCGCGGCCGGGTGGACGTACAGCGGGACGAGCAGGGTCATCGCGGCTCCCCGGCGGTCCGCACCGGGTGCGGGGCGCCGTCCGACTCCCAGAGCGCGGCCAGCGACTCCCGCAGGGTGAACCGCGGCCGCCAGCCCAGCTCCCATTCCGCGGCGCCGATGTCGGCGCACTGCCAGGGCACCGCCGTGGAGCGGCCCACCTTGCCGAGGGCCTCCTCGACGCGCCCGGTGAAGCCCGCCGCGCCGGCCAGACCGTGCGCCAGGTCGCGCGCGGGCACCGCCCGGCCGCTGCCGATGTTGACCAGGCGCGGCAGCCGCCCCGGCAGGGCGAGCGCCTGCGCCACGGCCTGTGCCACATCGCGGGTGTCGACGAAGTCCCGGTGCGCGGACAGGTCGCCGACCCGCACCGTGCCGTGCGGGGTCCGGGCCACCGCGCGGCTCAGCTCGGCGGTGAGGCGGCCCGGCAGACCGGCGGGGGACGCCCCCGGCCCCACCGGGTTCGTGACCCGCAGCACGATCGCGTCGAGCCCGGAGCCGACGACGGCCAGCGTGCCGGCCAGCTTCGTCGCTCCGTACGGCGCGACCGGGCGGGCGGGGGAGTCCTCCGGGGTCCGCTCGCCGACGGCGGTCGGCCCGTACTCGGCCGCCGAGCCGAGGTGCACCAGGCGCGCGGTCGGCACCGCCGCGTGCAACGCCTCGCAGAGGACCGCGGGGCCACGGGCGTTGACCTCGGCGAGGGCCGTCGCGCTGCCGCCGACCGCGCCCGCGCAGTTGACCACCGCGTCTGGCGCGGTCCGCGCGAGCTGCTCGGCGAGTACATCGGGCGCGACGGTGGCGAGGTCGATCCGGAGGTCGTCCACGGGGGCGCGGCCGCCGCGGAGCAGCCGCGCGCCCGGCAGGGCGCGCAGCCGCTCCGTGATGTGCCCGCCCAGGTATCCGGTGGAGCCCAGGACGAGAATGCGCACGGCCCCTTCACGCTCCCTTGAGGAGGAGCGAGCGGTGCGTGGTGAACTCCGCGTTGGCGCGGTCGTAGTCGTCGGGGCGGCCGATGTCGAGCCAGTAGCCGTCGAAGTCGTAGGCGTGCGGCGGGGTCTGGGACTCGAGGAGGTCGAGGACGACCTCGTCGAAGCCGAGCGGCAGGCCCGGCGTGTAGGAGCTGAGCGTGTCGCGCGACACCCCGTACACGCCCATCGAGACGCGGTAGTCGATGCTCGGCTTCTCCGTGAAGGCGACCACGCGCTCCGAGTCGGTGGTGAGCACGCCGAAGTCGATGCGCACCTGACGCGCGTACGTGGCTATGGTCAGCGGCGCCCCGGAGCCGCTGTGGGTGGTGAGGACGTCGGCGTAGTCGAGGTCGGTGAGGATGTCGCCGTTCATCACGAGGAAGTGCTCGGGCAGCCGGTCCATCATCGTCAGGAGCGGGCCCATGGTGCCGAGCGGGCTGTCCTCCGTGGAGTAGCCGACGCGCAAACCCCAGCGGGAGCCGTTGCCGACGTAGGCGCGGATGATGTGGCCGAGGTGACCGATGGCGATGGTGCAGCTGGTGAAGCCGGCGCTCGCCAGCTGGCGCAGCACGATCTCCAGGATGGCGTGCTGGTCGCCGATCGGGACGAGCGGCTTGGGCAGCGCGGTGGTGTACGGCCGGAGCCGGACGCCCTTGCCGCCGGCGAGGATGACTGCGTGCATGGCAGAACTCCCTTGTGTGGAACGGAGGACGACGAGGTGGCGGGGCGTCAGATGTTGTAGATGTCGGTCTTGTAGCGGGCCAGGTTGGCCGGGTCGCGGAAGAAGTCGACGGTGCGGGCCAGGCCCTGTTCCAGGTCGTGTCCCGGCGTCCAGCCGGTGGCGGCGCGCAGCCGGGACGCGTCGGCGACCAGGCGCATCACCTCGGAGGCGGCGGGCCGGATGCGCCGCTCGTCCTCGCGCACGTCGAGGTCGCTCTCCATCACCTTGCCGATCAGACGCACCAGGTCGCCCACCGAGATCTCGCCGCCGGTGCCCGCGTTGAAGGTGCGGCCGACGACGGCGTCGGCGGAGGCGGTGCCGACGGCGAGGAAGGCCTGCGCGGTGTCCTTGACGAAGGTGAAGTCGCGGGTCGGCCGCAGGTCGCCGAGGGTGATCTCCCGTGAACCCGCCGCCACTTGGGCGATCACCGTCGGGATGACGGCGCGCATGGACTGGCGGGGGCCGAAGGTGTTGAACGGGCGAAGGGTGACCACGGGCGTCCCGAAGCTCGCGTGGTAGCTGTCGGCGAGCCGGTCGCCGCCCGCCTTCGAAGCGGCGTACGGGGACTGGGTGTTGATCGGGTGGTCCTCGGTGATCGGCACGGTCTGCGCGGTGCCGTACGTCTCACTGGTGGAGGTGTGCACCAGGCGCGGGGTCTGCAAGTGGCGTACGGCTTCGAGGACGTTGAGCGTGCCGGTCACGTTCGTGTCCACGTAGCTGTGCGGGGCCTGGTAGGAGTACGGGATCGCGATGAGGGCCGCCAGGTGGTACACGGTCTCGGCACCTTCGACCAGGCCGCGCACCGAGCCGGGGTCGCGGACGTCGCCGAGGACGACGTCGACCTCGGAGAGCACGTCGGGGGAGAGCGTCTCCAGCCAGCCGTACGAGGAGAAGGAGTTGTACTGCGCCATCGCGCGGACCCGGTGGCCCGCCGCGACCAGGGCCTCGGTGAGGTGCGAGCCGATGAAGCCCTCTGCTCCGGTGACGGCGACGAGTGGTGCGGATGTCATGGTTCCTCCTGGTGACGGGGACGGCGTGGAGCGGTGACGCGGGTGGGGCGGGGCGCGCGGGCGGGGGCAGGGCCCGGCGCGGGCGGCGCCTGACGGCGCGTGGGCAGGCGGCTCAGAGGTGTGCCGTCGGCCTGCCCAAGTGGTGGACGGCGACGGCCGCGAGCGCGAGGGCGGCGGCCGTACAGCCGATGAGCTGCGCGGCGGACGCGGACACGAGGCCGGTCGCGGGGAGTGCCGTGGCGGCGGCCGCGGCTGCCAGACAGGGCACGGCGGACGCCCAGCCCACCCCGAACGCCTGCAGAAGCAGCGCGGTCCACAACACTGCTCCCAGTAGCAGGAGTTGGAGCACGCCGGCGTCGACGAGGACGGCGCCCGGGGCGAGCATGGCCAGATAGGCGGCGCCGCACACGGCCAGCGCGCGGGAAGCACGCAGCCGGAAACCCCGTGGCGTGGTCGACGCGTGCAGAGCGGTCACGGCGAGTCCCCGGAAGCGGTACAGCAGCCACTCGGCGGGGCCCATGCTCAGCGTCAGTACGACCACGGCGTACGGCTCCTGCCGCCCCGACGCCAGCGTCAGCAGCCCGGCCGCGAGCCCGAACAGGCCGTACGGCAACGAACCCGCAGGGCCCGGCAGGGGACCCGGCGCCGGATCGGTGCGCAGCGCCGAGCGCAGCGCGTGCCCCGCGGCGGCCGCCGCGAGCAGGACGGTCAGCAGCGGCAGACCGGTGCGCAGGAGACCCGGGGGCTCCCACCACGGCAGCGCCGCGGCGCCCGCCGCCACGGGGAGCAGCGCGGCCGCGAGCACCTTCTCGCGGCCGAGCACCAGCAGCACCCCGGCCGCCGCCAGATAGCAGGACTGGCCCACGGCGAACAGCGCGGCGGCACCGGGCCCCGCGGCCAGCAGCCCCGCCCCGGAAGCGGCCACGACGCCCGCGGGCGCCCCGAGCAGCAGTGTCCGCCCCGCCTCGTGCCGCCCGACGGCGAGCCGCACGTACGCGCGGTGGCTCAGCGCCTGGGACCAGGCCCAGGACACCAGGGCTGCGGCGACCAGGCCGCGCAGCCCGGCGCCCGACTGCCACGCGCCCGCCACCAGCAGATACGCCGCGCCGGGCAGCGCGAAGAGCAGGCCCCGCAGCGCACAGCGCAGATGGTCGGGCCGCCACGCGTCGGGCGGCACAGGCGGCTTCGGGTGGCTGCGCGGCACCCGTTGGAAGACGGCGTCGGCCAGCGAGAACAGATCGGGGTGCCCATACGTCTCCTGTATCCGGTCGCCGGTCGTGCCCTGGGACTCCAGGAGCGCCGCGACCTCGTAGGGGTGCACGGCGGCCCCGGCGTCCTCGGCGAGCTCGGCGGCGAGCCGGTCGACGGGGTCGTCCGCTCGGGCGGGACGCAGCGAGACGCGCGGGCGCACCCGTGACCGGGCGTCGCCGGCGGCGGGGCGCGGCGGGCGGGCCAGGCGCAGGGCGAGGGTGTCGTCGGTGCTCCGGGGCTCGTGCGTGCGGGGTCCGGGTCTCAGGGGGAGGGGGCCGCTCATCCCGCCACCTCGTCCCCGGCGCCGCCGTGCGCCGCCGACCAGCCGGTGTCCTGGGCGAGTTGGGCCCTGGCGCCGCCGAGCTCCTCGTATATCGAGCGGAACGCCTCCACCGTCTGGCGGAGCGTGAACTGCTCGATCACGCGGAGCCGCGCCGCCTCGCCCATCGCCGCGCGGCGCGCCGGGTCGCGGAGCAGTTCGAGCGCGGCCCGCGCCATCGCGTCCGGCGCGCGCGGCGGCACCACGAGCCCGGTCGGCCCTACGGCCTCCCGCACCCCGCCGACGTCCGTGGACACCGTGGCCCGGCCGCAGGACATCGCCTCGATCAGCGTGAAGGGGAAGCCCTCGCTGATGCTGGACAGCATGACGACGCTGCCCGCCGCGTACGCGTCCTTGATGTGCTCGACGCGGCCCTCGAAGACCACCGCGTCGCCGTGTCCGAGCTCGGCGGCCAGCGCCTCGCAGCGTTCGCGGTAGGCCTCGCCGCCGCGCGGTGTGCCGCCGAACAGCCGCAGCCCGGCCTCCGGCAACTCCTGTCTGACCTGGGCGAAGCTGCGTATCAGCGTCTCCAGGTCCTTGATCGGGTCGACCCTGCCCGCCCAGCTCAGGGTGGGCTTGTCCGGCTCGGGTCCCGCGGGCGGGAACGCGGCGGGGTCCACGCCGTTGTAGACGGTGCGGATGAGGGCGGGGTCGGCGCCGCCGCGCTCCTCCCAGAGGCGGTTGTAGCGGTTGCCGGGGGTGATCAGGGCGGCGCTGCGGTACGTCTCCTCGGCGAGCAGCCGGAAGAAGCCGAGCAGCAGGGCCTTCACCGGCCAGCTGTACGGGCCGGTGCGGTAGCCGAGGTAGCGCTCGCGCAAGTAGACGCCGTGCTCCGTCAGGAGGAGGGGTACGCCGTGCAGTTGACGGGCTATCAGGCCAGGCAGGGCCGCGATGCCGCCACTGACGGCGTGGCAGACGCCGTGCTCGGGCGGCCGGGCGGCGAGCGGGCGCAGCGCGTGTTCGAGCAGGCCGGTCGCGGTGACGGCGTCGTGCATCGTCGGCCGCGCCCCGGCGGTGGCGAGGCCGGGCGTGTTCCACACGGACGACAGGACCCGCACCGCGCGGTCGGTGCGCAGGGCCGGGCTCAGGGCGCCGTCGCGGGCGTGCCGGGCGAGGTCGTGGAGGGCGGGCGCGAAGCCGTCCTCGGCGGCCGGGTCGAGCAGGGCGGTGAGGAACCGCTCGTAGGAGGTGAGGAGTTGGCGTACGCGGCGGCCGCGTGGGACGTTGCCGGGCGGGGCCGGACCCCACATGGGCAGGCAGACGGGCTCGTCCACGTGCGGCGGCAGGTCCCAGGCGAGGCTCTCGCCGCCGGTGCCGGTGACGGCGAGCACGCCGAAGTCCACGTCGGGCATCCCGCGGACGAGCTGGTCGCACCAGACGCTGACGCCGCCGTGGCTGTGCGGGTAGGTGCCTTCGGTCAGCAGGGTGACGCGGGGGCGTGCCGCGGCCTTGGCGGGTGGGTGTGCCGGGAGCGGCACGGGTGTGGGCAAGTGGGGCATCTTGGGGCTCCGCGGGTGGGATGCGAGCGGCGCGATGGCGCGGGGTGCGGGGGCGGGTGCGGGGGCGTGGGGCCCTGGGGCCCGGGTGCGCGGTGAGGGATGTGGGGCGGGGCATAGGCGTGTTGGTGGGCGGGGCCGCGGCGGTATGTGCGTACTCGCTGTCCCTGCGTCGTGCCTCAAGTCCAAAGGCGCCAGAGTGTGCTCGGCGCTGCGTGCGCACATACCCCCACGTCCCCTCCGGTCTCGATGGCCTCTGGCCGCCGGTGGGGCCCGTGGGGAGGGGCGGTGCGGGGGAGCGTCAGTCGTGTGTCGGCAGGGAGGGTGGGGTGATGCCGGCCGTGCCCGGTTTTACGTGGCGGGTCGTGCCGGGCGGTACCGGTGGGGTCTTTTCCGCGGGTGTGGTGCGGGTGGGGGTGACGTCCTGTGTGGCCGCTGCTGGAGCGGCTGGCAGGGTGAGTGTCACCCGGTCCTGGAGCAGGCCCGGGGTGGCCCAGCCGGAGGTGCGGCCCGCGTAGGGCGTGCCGAAGGTGGTGGTGCCGAGCAGTTGTTGTTGTTTCGTGCCGGGGGGCATGGTTGCGCGGGCTGCGGTTCCGGAGGGGGCCTGGATCGTCACGGTGTCGCCGATGCGGTACGCCGTCACGCGGCCCGACTGGACGGCCGCTTCCCAGGTCGCGCGGGAGCGCAGCTCGGCGCCGATGTCGGACATCCGCAGATTGACCACCGGTGTGTTGTCCGCGTACAGCGCGTCGTACGTGTCGAGGACGCGGTTCAGCACCGGGTACGCGATGCGGTCCTCGGCGAGGTTCGACTGGTGGATGAAGTGCGGCCGGGGATCGTTCGACAGGGCGTGGCCCAGCGCGATCGTCGACTCCACCGGCACGATGTGGTCCTGGTAACCGGTGGTGGGGTCGAGCGGGGCGGGCAGGCAGGTGGCGACGGAGGAGTTCTCGCAGGCGCCGCTGCCGCCGTCGGCCTCGCGGGTGTAGATCCAGTTGTACTCGTCGACCTGCTCGGTGGTGCGGCCCGCGTTGTAGAAGACGTTCATCGGGAAACGCGGCACGGTCAGGGCGCTGCCGACCTGGCGCTGGCCCCTGTCCCGTGAGTTGTCCGAGCCGAGCCAGCCGACGCCGTTGTCCCGCAGGGCGGGGCCGAGGTTCGGGTTGTCGTCGGGCTGCTGGGGCAGCACCTTCAGGCCCGAGTGCTCGCCGGTGACCAACTCCCCGTTCACCAGCGGGAGCCCGGCCCGCTGCCCCCAGCCGCGATTGTCGGAGATCTGCTGGGAGATGTCGGCGCGGGAGACGTACCGCGTGCTGCCGTCGGTGTTCTTCGCGCATGTCCACGGCACGGTGGCGACGTCCTGGACACAACCGAGGAAGGGGTGGTTGTACGTGTGGTTGATCCAGCGGTGCACGGACCGGTCGGCGACGAGCCGGTCGGCGAGGGGGTCCGCGCCCCCGGACTCCTCCCGGTACAGCTCGCTGCCGCCGCCGTTGAAGGCCATGTCGAGCGGAAAGTCGCGGTCCTTGGACCACTGGGCCGCGTACGCGGCGTCGTCCGCCGTCATCCGGATCGGGTCGGGCGTGCCCTGGCCGGGCGCGCAGTCCACGTCGCCCGGCGTGCAGTTCAGCTCGCTGTCCCAGCGGTCGTCGGCGCCGAAGACGTCGTCGACGTGGGCAGCGAAGTAGTTGCGGGACGAGCCGAGTTGGACGCCCTGGGTCAGCCAGTCGACGATGCCGCGGGCGAGCAGCCGGAACTGCTGCTGGTGCTCGTTGTAGACGAAGGTGACCACGAGCTCGCGCCGCCCGTCGTGGCGGTACTCGCCGACGAGCGAGCCGCGCCCGGAGCCGCCGGGGACCGGCGCGTCCACGTAGCTGGTGAAGTCCGCGCCGGGCGCCGGATCGGCGAGGAACCCGTAACTCTCGCCGATGGTGGGTGAGTTGTCCTCGAAGGGCACCTGGTCCGCGAGGTAGCCGAACGGGCCTCCCCTGCCCGCCGCGGTAACCTGCGCCTTCACGCCGTCGAGCGACCCGCTGAACTTCGGTGCCTTCAGGCCCGCTTCGGGCCGGGCGTAGGTGTACGCGTCCACCTGCGGCACGGCGTACGTCTGCTCGTACGCGGCCAGAGCGGCCATCTCCGCCGAACCCGTCTCGAACGGGTTGTCGTTGGGCAGGACGACGGCCTGGAACTTGGCCCGTGCCCGGCCGTTCACGGTGTCCGCGAGGAACGCCTTGTCGATCGTGGGGCGCCCGCTCCTGCGCAGGTCGACGGTCGTGTACGGCGTGCCCTGGGCGGCCAGTTCGGCGGTGATCGCGGCGGTGGCGGGGCCTCCGTCGGCCACCACCAGGACGCGTAGGTCGACGCGGGGCGCCGCGGCGGCCGCGGCGGCCGGAGCGCCGGGCAGCGAGAGCGCGAGAAGCAGAGCGCCGGCGCCGAGAGCCGCCGCTCGTGCGGTGTGATTCATGCGGTGTGTGGTCCCCTCCACGGTCGGGCCGAGGGGGTGTGTTCACCCTGAAGGCCCGCCCACCAACGGCACGTTCACACGTCGCAGTGTGTATCCGTGCCGCTCTGACGCGTCACATAGTGCGGCCCACTTGTGGGGTCTGTGCTGGTTCTGTGAAAGCTGGCGGAAAAGAGATGGCACGCCGTTAGGGGTGCGGAATGAGGGGCAGGTGAGGCGTGGTCCGTTTCCGGAGGTGATCATTCCGGGAAGCTGTGGCCGCTCAGGGGGTTGGGGGCCTCGGTGCCGCGCTTGCGTGTTGGGTGCATATATCGATCGTGGGCGCGCTCCCGTGGGACGGGAAACGTGAACTGTTCGAACCGCCCGAATCGGCCAAGTCGAGCGGAGTGCGGTTCTCCTCCTCTTCCGTAGCAAGCGCGTTCTGACCTGCACGGCAAGCGGGATTTCGGGGTTTCGTGGGGGGCGCGAAACGGGGCGTGTTCGGGGCGCGTGGGGGGCGCTTCCTCGATTTCCCTGCGCGTCGCGAGTCGGCGGTGCGTGCCCCCGTACGGGCGTGCGATTTCGCCGACGCTCCCCTGCCCCCCCCGGGCCCCTCCCTGCCCCCCTGCCCCTCCTGTCCCGTCCTCAGGCCCGGTCCGCCCGCACCGCCGCCACCGCCTTGCGCGCCGCCACCAGGACCGGGTCCCACACCGGGGAGAACGGCGGCGCGTACCCCAGGTCGAGCGCCGTCATCTGTTCCACCGTCATCTGCGCCGTCAGCGCGACGGCCGCCACGTCGACCCGCTTGCCCGCGCCCTCACGGCCGACGATCTGGACGCCCAGGAGCCGCCCGGTGCGCCGCTCGGCGAGCATCTTCACCGTCATCGGGGCCGCCCCCGGGTAGTAACCGGCCCTGCTCGTCGACTCGATGGTCACCGTCACGAACCGGAAGCCGGCGGCCCGCGCGTCCCTCTCGCGCAGCCCGGTACGGGCGATCTCCAGGTCGCACACCTTGCTGACGGCCGTACCGACGACGCCCGGGAACGTCGCGTAACCCCCGCCCGCGTTCGAGCCGATGACCTGCCCGTGCTTGTTGGCGTGCGTGCCGAGCGGGATGTGCCGCTCGCGCCCCGACACAAGGTCCAGGACCTCCACGCAGTCCCCGCCCGCCCAGACGTTCTCGTGTCCGCGCACCCGCATCGCCAGGTCGGTCAGGAGCCCGCCGTGCTCGCCGAGCGGCAGCCCGGCCTCGCGGGCGAGCGTCGTCTCGGGACGTACGCCGAGACCGAGCACCACCACGTCCGCCGGGTACTCGGCGTCCTCCGTCGCCACCGCCCTCACCCGCCCGTCGTCACCCGTCAGGACCTTGGTGACCTCGGCGTCGTTCACCATCCCGATGCCCATGCCGGTCATCGCGTCGTGCACAAGGCAGCCCATGTCCGGGTCGAGCGTCGACATCGGCTCCTTGCCGCGGTTGACGACCGTGACCTCGTAGCCGCGGTCGACCAGCGCCTCGGCCATCTCCACGCCGATGTAGCCCGCCCCGATGACGACGGCACGGCGGCCCGGCGTCCGCGTCAGCGTGTCGAGCAGGGCCTGGCCGTCGTCGAGGGTCTGCACGCCGTGCACACCGGGGGCGTCGATGCCGGGCAGCGGCGGGCGGACGGGCCGGGCCCCGGTGGCGATGACGAGCTTGTCGTACGACGTCCAGTACTCCTCACCTGCCTCCAGGTCGCGGGCCAGGACGCGGCGGCCCGGGACGTCGAGCCGCACCGCCTCCGTGCGCATCCGCAGGTCGATCGCGCGCTCCCGGTGCTGCTCGGGCGTCCGCGCGATCAGCTCGTCCCGCTCCCCGACGGCGCCGCCCACCCAGTAGGGGATGCCGCAGGCGGAGTACGAGGTGAAGTGGCCGCGCTCGAACGCGACGATCTCCAGCTCGTCGGGGCCCTTCAGCCTGCGTGCCTGCGACGCCGCCGACATGCCGGCCGCGTCGCCCCCGATGACCACAAGTCGCTCTCGCGTGCTGCTCACTCGTGTGCTGCTCATACGGGACACGCTACGGCGCGGGGTCCCTCGAACGCCCGCTAGTCGTCGCCCCCCTCACGTGCTGGGACGTCCGGGGCCGCGGGAGCCGTGGCCGGGCGGCGCGTCAGGCGCGGGCGGACCACCCGCAGCCACAGGGCGAGCAGCAGCGCGGCCACCGCCGCGAACGGCAGCACCGCGGCGAGAACGACCCCGACCCAGCGCAGCGCCGTCACGAAGGCGTCCCAGCCGCCCGCGAGCGCGTCCGTGAACGACGGGTCGTCGTCGTCCTTCGCCTCCGCCGCCGCCCGGCTCTCGGTGAGTGAGACCGTGATCGTCGCCATGCTCGTACGGTCCTTCAGCGAGGCCCGCTGGGCGAGCAGCGCCTCCAGGTCGGACTGACGGGTGCTCAACTCCCCTTCCAGGGTGACCACATCGCTCAGCTTCGTCGCCTTGTCCATCAGCTCCCGCACGCGCGCCACGCTCGCCCGCTGCGACTTGACGCGGCTCTCCACGTCGACGACCTGATCGGTGACGTCCCGCGCCTTCGCGTCCCGGCCGATGAGCTTGCCGGTGCCTTCGAGGGAGGTGAGGACGTCCGCGTACGCGTCCTGCGGCACGCGCAGCACCAGGCGGGAGCGCTCGCGTCCCTCGCCGTCGCGGGAGGTGTTCTCGTCGCCCACGATGCCGCCGGCGTCCTCAGCGATCCGCCGGACCTCGTCGAGCGCGTCGGGCACGTCCTTGACGCGGACGGTGAGCTTCGCGGTGCGGATGACGTGGGTGTCGGCCGGCCCGGGCGGCTTGCGTTTGCCGGCGTCGCCCGCGCCGGAGTTCCCGGACTGGTCCGCCCGGCCGCCGCCGACGCCCTTCTCGTTCTCCCCGGGCTTCTCGTTCCCTTCGGGGGCGAGGCCCGCGGCCTTGCCGTCGCCGCCGCTGTCACTGTCACCGGCGCCGTTGTCGGCGGTGCATCCCGTGAGCGCGAGCGCGACGGCCAGCAGGACGCCCGAGAGAGCCCTGAACGTGCGGTGAGCGGATGTGCTGGACGCGTGCATCGGCGTACCCCCGGAGACGGTGGACTGATGCTCCTTCGACGGAGGAGAGGGGCACAACGGTGGTTGCCGACCGGTTCCGATGCGGTCACGGTCGGGACTCGCCCGTCTGAGAGAGTGGAGGCATGCGCGAAACGGACACACGTACGGGGAACGGCCACGCCGTCGTCATCGGGGGCGGGATCGCCGGACTGGCCGCCGCGCACCGCCTGCTCACCGCCCACCCCGGCCGCCGGGTAACCGTCATCGAGGCGTCCGGGCGGCTCGGCGGCAAGCTGCACGCCGCCGAGATCGCCGGGGTCCGCGTCGACCTCGGCGCCGAGTCGATGCTCGCCCGCCGCCCCGAGGCCGTCGCCCTGGCCCGCGAGGTGGGCCTCGCCGACCGGCTCCAGCCGCCCGCCACCGCCACCGCCGCCATCTGGACCCGAGGCGCCCTGCGCCCCATGCCCAAGGGGCACGTGATGGGCGTGCCCGGCGACGCCTCCGCCCTGGCGGGAGTCCTCTCCGAAGAGGGCCTGCGCCGCATCGAGCGGGACCGCGAGCTGCCGCCCACCGAGGTCGGCGACGACGTCGCGGTCGGTGAGTACGTCGCCGCGCGCCTGGGCCGTGAGGTCGTCGACCGGCTCGTGGAACCGCTGCTCGGCGGGGTGTACGCGGGCGACGCGTACCGCATCTCCATGCGCTCGGCCGTCCCGCAGCTCTTCGAGGCGGCGCGCGCCCACACCTCCCTCACCGAGGGCGTCCGCGACATCCAGGCGCGCGCCGCGAAGAAGCAGCAGACCGGGCCCGTCTTCATGGGCATCGACGGAGGTGTCGGCCTGCTGCCGCTCGCCGTCGCCGATTCGGTGCGCGCGCGGGGCGCCGAGATCCTCACGGACACGCCGGTCACCGAGCTGCGGCGCACGGCAGACGGCTGGCACGTGGTCACCGGGAGCGAGGTCCACGAAGCCGACGCCGTCGTCCTCGCGCTCCCCGCGCCCGCCGCCGCGAAGCTCCTGGACGCCGCGTCGCCCGCCGCCGCCGCCGAGCTGCGCACCGTCGAGTACGCCTCCATGGCCCTCACGACCCTCGTGTACCGCCGCAGCGAGATCGACCTCCCCGAAGGCAGCGGTTTCCTCGTGCCGCCCGTCGACGGGCACACGATCAAGGCGTCCACCTTCGCCAGCCGCAAGTGGGGCTGGATCGACCGGCAGGACCCCGGCCTGCTGGTGCTCCGCACCTCGGTCGGGCGGTACGGCGAGACGGCAGTCCTGGAGCGGGACGACGCCGAGCTCGTCGACGTGTCACGGCACGACCTGCGCGAGGCCACCGGCCTCACCGCCGCCCCCGTCGCGACCCGCGTCACCCGCTGGGACGACGGCCTCCCGCAGTACCCGGTGGGCCACCACGCGCGAGTGGCCCGCGTCCGCGCCCACGTCGCCGATCTGCCGGGTCTCGTGGTCTGCGGGGCGGCGTACGACGGCGTGGGCATCCCGGCCTGCGTCGCGAGCGCCAACGCCGCCGTCGACCAGCTGGCCGGCGACCTCGCGGGTGTGCAGGAGCTCACCCGCGCCCCGGTGCAGAGCCTGCACGGCGGCGGAGGAGAATAGCCGCATGAGTGACGCTCCCGCCGAAGTCATCGGCAAGACCCCGAACGCCGGCAAGAAGGCGAAGGACCTCAACGAGGTCATCCGCTACACCCTGTGGTCCGTCTTCAAGCTGCGCGACGTGCTCCCCGAGAACCGCGCGGGCTACGCCGAAGAGGTCCAGGACCTGTTCGACCAGCTCGCCGCCAAGGACATCACCGTCCGCGGCACCTACGACGTCTCGGGTCTGCGCGCCGACGCCGACGTCATGATCTGGTGGCACGCCGAGACCGCCGACGAGCTGCAGGAGGCCTACAACCTCTTCCGCCGCACCAAGCTGGGCCGCGGCCTTGAGCCGGTCTGGTCGAACATGGCGCTGCACCGCCCCGCCGAGTTCAACAAGTCGCACATCCCGGCGTTCCTCGCCGACGAGACGCCCCGCAACTACGTCTCGGTCTACCCCTTCGTGCGCTCCTACGACTGGTACCTGCTGCCCGACGAGGACCGCCGCCGCATGCTCGCCGACCACGGCAAGATGGCCCGCGGCTACCCCGACGTGCGCGCCAACACGGTCGCCTCGTTCTCCCTCGGGGACTACGAGTGGCTCCTCGCCTTCGAGGCCGACGAGCTGTACCGCATCGTCGACCTCATGCGTCACCTGCGCGCCTCCGAGGCCCGTATGCACGTACGCGAAGAGGTGCCGTTCTTCACCGGCCGCCGCAAGTCCGTGGCGGAGCTCGTGGCGGGCCTCGCCTAGTAAATGGGTTGTGGCGCCCACCGGGTGCGGGTTTTCATCGAGAGGCCGGGCCGACGTGGCCCGGCCTCTCGTGCGTGAACCCACGCCGTGCGTGGACCCCTTACGTGGACCCCTTACGTGGACAGAAAGCCGGTGTTGTATGCCCAGGGCCCTGCGGAACAGCTCGACGTCAGTCTCTTCCGCATCGCTCCTCAGGAGTCACTCCAGCCATGTCCCGCAACAACTCAAGGCGGGCGCGCACTGAAGCACGCGCCCAGTCCTTCCGCTGCCTGCACTGCGGCCTCGACGTTCCGATGGCCGCCCCCGGCACCGACCACCGCAATCACTGTCCGAACTGCCTGTGGAGCCGTCACCTCGACGACACCCCCGGCGACCGGGCCGCGGAGTGCGGCGCCCGGATGGAACCACTCGCCATCTCCGTACGAGGAGATGGCGAGTGGGTTCTGGTCCATCGCTGTACGCACTGCGGTGTCCTGCACGCCAACCGCACCGCCGCCGACGACAACGTGCTGCCGCTGACCCGGCTCGCCGTGCGTCCGCTCGCCCAGCCGCCGTTCCCGCTGGAGCGGCTCGGCGCGCTGTGAGCGAGTAGTTTCTAGCGCTCTCTGGGAAGATCCGCCGCCCGTACCGCGGACGACGGCTCGGGCTCCTTGCGCGGTGCGCACGCCGCGTGCGGTGCGGGGAGCCTGCCCTCCAGGAGATACGCGTTCAGGTGCCCGTTGACGCACTTGTTGGGGCCACCGGCGATGCCGTGCGTGCCCGCGCCCTCCTCGGTCACCAGGACCGACCCGGCCAGCCTGCGGTTCAGCTCCCGCGCGCCCTCGTACGGCGTCGCCGCGTCCCGCTCGGCGGCCAGGATCAGCGTCGGGGGCAGCGCGCCCTCGGCCGTGCCCACGTCGACGGGCTGCTGCCGGGGCGCCTGCCAGTAGGCGCACGGCAGATTCATCCACGCGTTGTCCCAGGTCTCGAAGGGCGCCACGCGTGCGAGCTCCGAATTGTCGCGGTCCCAGGTCGCGAAGTCGGTGGGCCAGGGCGCGTCGTTGCACTCGACGGCCGTGTAGACGGCGTTGCCGTTCTCGTTCTCGGCGGCCGCCCTCGGTTCGGGTGCTGCCTGCTCGACGAGCGGCTTCGGGTTGCCCTTCAGATACGCGGAGAGCGCCGACGCGCGCGACGGCCAGTAGTCGTCGTAGTAGCCGGCCTGGAGGAACGCGCTCTGCAACTGCCCCGGGCCGACCTTGCCGCCGGCGGGTTTGCGGGCCAGTTCGGCACTGACCTTCTCGTAGCTGCGCAGGACCGCTCCGGGCGTCCTGCCGAGGTGGTACGTCCTGTCGTGCTTGGCCACCCAGGTGCGGAAGTCCGTCCACCGCCGCTCGAAGGCCAGCGACTGTTCGAGGTTGTTGCCGTACCAGATCTGCGTCGGGTCGGGATTGACCGCGGAGTCGAAGACCATGCGGCGTACGTGCGACGGGAACAGCGTCGCGTAGACGGCCCCGAAGTACGTGCCGTACGAGGCGCCCATGAACGTCAGCTTCTCCTCGCCGAGCGCCGCCCGCAGCACCTCCAGGTCACGCGCGTTGTTCAACGACGTGTAGTGGCGCAGCCCCGGGTTGCGTTCCGCGCACCCTCGCGCGTACGCCTTCGCCCGCGCGACGCGCTCCCGTTTGTACGCGGCGTCGGGGTGGACCGGCGCCGGTGAGGGCGCCTTGCCGAACCGCTTCGGGTCCACGCAGGACAGCGGCGCCGAGCGGCCGACGCCGCGCGGGGCGTAGCCGACCAGGTCGTACGCCGCCGCGATGCGTTTCCACTCGGGCATCACGCCCACCATCGGGAAGTACGTGCCGGACGCGCCGGGCCCGCCCGGGTTGTAGACCAGCGCGCCCTGCCGGCCGACCGCCTTCTTCGCCGCCTTCTTGGTGGCCTTGGTGCGGCTGACGGTCAGTTTGATGCGCTTGCCGTCCGGGCGCGCGTAGTCGAGCGGCACGGAGACCGTGCCGCACCGGACGGACGGGGGAAGCCCCTCGGCCCTGGGGCAGGTGCCCCAGCGGATTCCGGCGGCCTCGGCGCGCTGGGCCGCGACGGTGGTGCCGGCCGCCTCGGGGGAGGGCGGGGTGCCGCTCGCGCTTCCTGCGGGGGCGGCGACGAGGGCGGTCAGGACCAGGGATCCGGCGGTTCCGTAGCGGGCGGCTGCTGCTCTCATCGCGCTTGTTACCTCTTTTGTTCGGCCGTACGTTCCGGGGTGCTGCTCGAACAAAAGTGATGATTGGTCCGGTATTTAGCGAAGTAAAGCACCGGCCCGCCGGTGTCGTCTCAATGACCCCGATGCGTCGTTTCCCGGTGCGGCCGGTGGGAGAAGGCGGCCCGCAGCCCCGGGTCGCCCGCGGCGCGCACCCCGCGCACGGCGACGGCGGTGAGCTCCTCGCCCCGCCAAGCGAGCGCGCCGAGGAGCCGCTGTCCCGCGGGGGACGCCCACCGCGTGTACGGATGGACCTCGACGCGGGCGATGAGCAGACAGGCCACGCACAGCAGCAGCGGCAGCCCGAACCAGACGGCGACAGGCACCTGCCCCACGGCCGCCCGCCCCTGGGCCGGCATCAGCACCGCGACGGCGCCCAGAGCGAGGACCACCGCGGTCGCGGCCCGCACCTGGCGCACGGCGGCCGCGACGCCCGAACCGATGCCGTCCGGGACGGCGAGCCCCGCCGTGACGAGCCGGTCCGCGAGCGCCCGCACGGGGTCGGCGGCGGCCGCTCCTCGGCGTACCGGCGCTATCGGCGACTGCCCGCCGGGGCCTATCGCGCCGAGCACCGAACGCTCCATGTCGTCGCGGCCCACCGGGTCGACGACCGTCGCCCAGCCGGTGTGCGCGATCAGCAGCCGCCGCGCCCTGGCCATCGCGACGAGCGTCACGTCGGCGACGCGCGAGGGGCCGCCGGACAGGAACGCCGCTTCGTAGAGGGTGAGTTCGTGCCCGCGGGCCGCGGACTTCTCCTGTACGGCGGCGCGGCTCGCGGCGAGGCAGAGCCGGCCGCAGGAGAGCCCGGCCGCGGCCCAGGCGAGGAGGAGCAGAGGGACCCAGAACATGGCGGTTTTCTATGCGACGGCGCCGCATGGCGCTACGCCCTATTCACTATGTGGACAATGGGTGACGGGTGGATAACGTTCCGTTTGTGTCTCGGGTCACCTCTCGCGGGGAGGCGGGCGGGACGCCGCCGGCGGCAGCGGGAACGTGGGCGACGGCGTGACCGGCGCGGCCGATCCGGGGGAGTCCGTGGGTCCCGGCGGGGCCGGTGATCCGGTCACAGGACCCGCCGGTCCGGTCGTCGCCGCGTCCCGGGCGAGGCCGTCGAAGTCGACGAGGCCGGTGCCCTCCAGGACCTTGATGTGGTCGAGGACGGTCGTGTTCGCGTCGTCGGCCAGGGTCCGCACCAGGGAGTTGCGGGTGTTCGCGCGCACCTCGGCCACCACGGAGAAGACCTTGCCGTGGGCCCGGCGCAGGACGTTCGCGAACTTCTGGTTGTACGTCTCACCGCGCGCGCCGCTCAACTCCGCGAGCCACTCGCGCTGTTGGCCGCTCGGCTGGCTCGGCAGTTCGAGCCCGAGCCGGGTCGCGACCTCGCGTACGCGCGCGTCCAGGAAGGTGTGGCCCTCGACGAGGTGTTCACCCGCGGTCCGGACGGCCTTGGTGGTGCCGCGCTCCTCGGCCTGCTGTCCGGCGGGCAGTTCCCACAGGCCCGCGAGGCGCACCTTGATGATGAAGTCCCGGTCCAGGGCGGAGAGCGGCCCGAAGTCGGTGGACACGGTGTCGGCGTCGAGCCGGTCGAGGGCGGTGCCCGAGCGGTCCTCGTAGGACCAGAGGGGGAAGATCAGCGCGGCCAGGGTCGCGACGAGGCCCGCGACGATGAGGCCGGTGCCGTTGACGGTTCGTAAGCGCATGGTGCCTCCAGTAGCGGCACCGCACGTTAGTGCGCCCCGGGCGGGGCACGGCCCGATACGGCGGGGAGTACGTCTCCTGCCGTACCGGGCCCATGAGGTGATGGGCGCGGCGCGCGCCCTCAGAAGGAGGAGGGCAGGCTGCTCAACATGACCCGCCGCCTCCGCCGCCTCCGCAGGACGAGCCGCCGCCTCCGCCTCCGCAGGACGAGCCTCCGCCGCCTCCGCCGGAACAGGAGGACCCGCCGCCACCACCGCCGCCCGAGCAGCAGAAGCCGCCACCCCCGCCTCCGCTGCCCGACCCGCACCACACGGGCGTGCCGCTCCCCGCGTTCCACGAGGTCGAGTTCGCGTACGGGGCGGGGTACGGGACGGCGGGAGGTGTCGCCGGAACCCGGACGCGGGCGGCGGCGATCAGCTGGGCCCGCAGATCCGGATGGGCCGCCGCGAGGCCGCGCGTCGCCACCAGATGGGCCGCGCCCGTGAGGTGCCGCGACGAGGCGACGTACTCGCGCAGCGCGTACCGTCCGGCGACGGTGAGCTGCTTCGAGGTGACCGTGAGGCAGATGATGCCGCTCACCGTGCCGAAGGCGGCGGCGGGCAGCAGGGCCAGGATGTCGACGAGCGGCGAGTCGGGTTCTCCCGCTTCCGTGTGGTTGGCGGCTTCCGTGTAGCTGTCGGCGAACAGCAACAGGGTCACGACGGCGCACGCCATGAACCCGAAGAAGGTCAGGAAGATCTGCGCCCCGGCCCAGATCCGCCACTTGTGCTGCCGCCCCGGCCGCACGAGGAGACCCCGCCGGGCGAGCGCTTCGCCCGTCTCCTGCACCGGCGGGCTGCGCATCACGGCCACCCGGAGCCAGTGCAGCGCGCCGCTGGGCGCCGCGGTGTGGGCGTCGATGACCGCCCGCTCGCCGGCGCTCCTGGCGACGGGGCGGGTGACACCGACGACGCCGGGCCCCGTGACGACCAGCCTGCCGTCCTCGTGCAGGCCCGCGATCAGCGAGTCCGCGGCGCGGGCGGGGCCGCCGGAGAGGAACGCGGCCTCCAGCGTCCCGCGGACGAAGACGCCGTGCTCGGCGTCGAGCGGCACCCTCGCCGCGTGCGGGGACCTGGTGCGGCGGGCCGCCACCACGCCCCGGATCAGCTCGGCGGCGGCGAGCGAGACGACGACCGTGTACACCATGGCCACGGTGCTCATGGCGTCACCGCCTCAGCAGGACCCGGCGGGTGGCGTGCAGCAGTCTCGCGGCGGGCCGCCGCGACAGCGGCGCCGGGCCCGAGCGCTCCAGCCACCAGTCGCTCAACCGCCGCCGGGCTTCCGGGCTTTCGGGGCGCCCGGCGAGCATCAGGTGCTCGGCGAAGTTCAGCGCGTCGTGCCGGTAGCCGCCGGTCATGGGCCGGGACCGGGCGTACGTGAGGAACTCCGCGCGGTACGCCGGGCCGAGGATCTCCGGCAGCTCGGGCGCGACCTTCGCGACCACGTCGGCCCGCTTGGCGGCCAGCGCGTGGCTCTGCACCTTCAGACGTCCGCGGTCGAAGCCCTCCGGCGCGGGAGTGCCCGCGACGAGCGCGGAGAGCAGTGCGGCCTGGGCGACGGCGGTGCGCTGCCGGGCGGCCGCGGAGGCGGGCGGCACCTCGCGGCGCCCGGCCGTGGAGTCGCCGACCGGCCCGCCGGACGTCTTCACGGTGGCCCGGATGGCATCCAACTCCCGTTCCAGCTCGGCCGGTTCGGGGAAGTTCTCGTCCCGCTCCAGGAGGACCCCGGGCGGGGACACGCGCGAGGCGAGGTCGGCGAGGATCGCGAGCACGGGCTCCGGCACCGGGTGCGCGTGGCTGTCGTGCCAGACGCCGTCCCGCTCGAAGCCGCCCGCCACGTGGACGTACGCGATGGCCTCGACCGGCAGTTCGTCCAGGGCCTTCGCCGGGTCCTCACCGCGGTTGACGTGGTTCGTGTGGAGGTTGGCCACGTCGATGAGGAGACGTACGCCCGTCCGCTCGACCAGCTCGTACAGGAACTGCCCCTCCGTCATCTCCTCGCCGGGCCAGGAGACGAGCGCCGCGATGTTCTCCACGGCGAGCGGCACGGGCAGCGCGTCCTGCGCGACACGGACGTTCTCGCAGAGGACGTCGAGCGCGTCGCGGGTGCGGGGCACCGGCAGCAGGTGCCCGGCCTCCAGAGGCTGCGTCGCGGTGAGGGCGCCGCCCGCCCGCACGTACGCGATGTGCTCGGTGACCAGGGGCGAGCCGAGGGCCTGCGCCCGCTCGGCGAGCGCGGTGAGGCGGCCCTCGTCGGGGCGGTCCGCGCCGCCGAGGCCCAGCGACACTCCGTGCGGCACGACGGTCACGCCGCGCTCGAGCAGCCGCACCAGGGAATCGGGCAGATGCCCCGGGCAGACGTTCTCCGCGACGGCCTCCACCCAGTCGATGCCGGGCATCGCCTCCACGGCGTCCGCGATCTCGGGCCGCCAGCCGATCCCTGTCCCCAGTCGCCGCTCCTGCGGACGCGCCATGCCGCTCCCCCTTCTTCCCCCGGAACCCCGGTCCCCCCGTGGCCCCCCGATCCCACCATGGCCCGGAAGGGAGCGGGTGAACCCCGGGGTGAAGACGTTCAGAGCTACATTTGAGGTTCCGGCCGGTCGGTGTTGACCTCGCCGGGCGGCGCGGGCGAGGGCCGGGACGTGGTCGAGACGTCGCCGCTCGGTCCCGCGGGCGCGGGCTCCGGCGGGACGGCCCCGGAGGGCGGGGGAGGCCCGGCGGGGCTGGCGGTCGCGGTCGACGCGGCACCGTTCGCGATCCCGTCGAAGTCGACGAGCCCGGTGGCCTCCAGCATCGTGATGTGGTCGAGGACGGTCTGGTTGGAGTCGGTGGCGAGCTGCCGGATCAGCGAGTTGCGCGTGCTGTCGCGCACCTGCGCGATGACGCTGAAGACCTTCCCGTGCGAGACGCGCAGCAGGTTCGCGAACTTCCGCTGGTACGTCTCGCCGCTCGCCGCGGTCAACTCCGCGAGCCAGCCCTGCTGCTCCTCGGTCGGCTGGTTGGGCAGCTCCACGTTGAGCTGCGCGGCGGCGGTCCGCACCCGCTGGTCGAGGTCGGTGTGCCCGACGATGAGGTGGTCGCCCGCCTCCTTGACGGCCTTCGTCGGCGCCCGCTCGACGGCCTGCTGCCCCGCGGGTATCTCCCACAGGCCCGCGAGGCGCACCTTCACGAGCAGGTCCCGGTCGGCCGCGGAGAGCGGTCCCCACTGGGTCGGCACGGAACCGGCGGCCAGATTGGCGGGGCCGGTACCGGAACGATCGGCGTACGACCACACGGGGAACGCGATCGCCCCCAGCGTGGCGACGAGTGCCGCGATGATCAGAGCCGTGCCGTTGACGCGCCGCAAGGTGCCTCCCGAGGTGCTCCCGTGTCGCCGGTGATACCGGGGAGTACGGAAGATACGGGCGGGGTGTTCAACCGCGCGAGAGGTCGTACGGGACGGAGTGTGAGATGGAAGCGCTTCCGGTCACGGGCGGAAGCGCCTCCGGTCACGGACGGGTGGTGGGGCGCAGGGCCGGGTGGTCGGCGACCACCGTGCAGGAGCCCGGAGCGATCTCGGTGAAGCCCGCGTCCCGGACCACCGGGAGGCCGCTCGTGGTGAGGGTCCGCCAGTGGGCGGCGTCGGGCGTGCGCACGGAGAGCGGGAAGCCCGCGTCGCGCCAGGCCGCGCGGTCCCCGGCCGTGAGTTCCCACCAGGCGAGGTGGGCGCCGTGGCCCGCCTGCGCCATCGCCTTGCCCGCCGACATGCCGACCTCGGGGCTCATCCACAGGACGGCGTGCGTCGGGTCGGCGTCCGCCGGGGGCTCCGGGTCGTCCAGGTCCGTGCCCGAGACCTGCAGACGGGCCAGGTCCTTGGGCCAGCCGTCCAGCGGGACCGGCGGGAAGACGCGGACCTCCGCCGACTTGCCGGTGACCGTGATGCCGGGCAGCGCCTCCGCCCTGCGCCACTCGGCGCCGCGCGCCCGCCGCACCACCTTGCGGATGCGGGCGTCCTGCCAGTCGCGCACGGCCTGCGCCCACGGCCCTTCCCCGTGGGACCGCTCGTCGCTCAGCATCACCAGGACGGCGCGGGCCGCGGTCTCCAGGGCGTCCGTGCGTGCCGGGGGAGCGGCGCGTTCGATGCGGGCGACGAGGGGCAGCACGAACTGCGGGGCCTCGTCCCGCGAGATGATCTCGTGGCGGAACGGGCTGTCCTGCGCGTCCTGTGCGTGCGTCGGGGCCGGGGTTTCGGGGTTGGTCGTGTCGTCGCTGCTCACGCCCGTCAGTCTGCCAGCCCGCCGGCGAGGGCGTGCGCGAGGATGTCCCGCATGGAACGTGATCTTGCGGTGCGGCTCCACGGGGTGGGCCGCCGCTACGGCATGGGCGGCGCGTGGGTGCTGCGCGACGTCGACCTGGCGATACGGGCGGGCGCCCTGATACGGATCGAGGGCGCCAACGGCACCGGTAAATCAACCCTGTTGAGACTCCTCGCCGGAATCGACGCGCCCTCCGAGGGGCGGATGAGCGGGCGTCCGCGCACGGCCTTCGTGCCCGAACGGTTCCCCGCCGCCCTGCCGTTCACGGCGATCGGCTACCTCACACACATGGGCCGCGTCCACGGGCTCGCGCGCGGTACGGCGCGGCAGAGCGCGACGGAGTGGCTGGAGCGCTTCGGTGCCGCCGGATACGCGCGGACACCGCTGTCGGAGCTGTCGAAGGGCAGCAGCCAGAAGGTCGCCGTGGCGCAGGCGCTGCTGGCCGGGCCCGACCTGCTGGTCCTCGACGAGGCGTGGACCGGCCTGGACGCCCCGGCCCGCGCCGCACTCGACCGCGCGGTGGCCGACCGCACGGCGGCGGGCGGCTCCGTGGTCTTCGTCGACCACGATCCGCGCCGCCTCCTGGGAGTGGCCGACGAGACGTACGCGGTGGTCGGGACGGCGCTGAACCGCCGTACGGAGAAGGGGAGTGCGGTCGGGTGGCAGGGGCCCACGGTCGTCATCGAGGTGCAGGGGCCGCAGGGCGCGGAGCTTCCGGCGGCGGTCGCGGAGTCGGTTGTCGCAGCGGGCCCCGGGGCCCCCGACGGCATCACGCGCCTCACGGTCCCGCAGCCCCACTCGGACCGGGTCCTGCGCGAACTCCTGACGGCACGGCCACCGTGGCACGTGGTGGCGGTGGCAAGCGGGGAGACGACGACGCGGGACGGGCAGGAGCTGTGATGTCACCCAAGTCCGTGCTGCCCCCACTGCCTCCACTGCCTCCACTGCGCGCACTGTCCGCGCTCCCCGCCCTGCTCCGCTATCAGACCTCCCTGCTGGTGCGGTCCCAGCGGTGGCTGCCGCCCGTCATCCTGTACGCCGTGTTCCTTTGCGTCGGCGTCCAGGGCGGGCAGCCCGTCCTGGACTCGCTCGCCTACGCCGCCGGGGCCCTGCTGCCCGTGGCCGCCTGGCTGGTGCGGATCTGTGTGACCAACGAGCCGCCCGCGGCCCGGAGTGTCGCCGCCGCGGCCACGGGGCCGGGGCGGGCCCACCTCGCCGCGCTGCTCGCCGCGTTCCTCGCTTCGGCGGCGCTCGGCGGTGCGGCGGCCCTCGTCGTGACCGCCATCAGCGACGCGGCGAGCACCAACTCCCGGCTGCCGGTGCCACGGCTCGCCGCGGGCGCCGCGGGCCTGCTCGCGATGGTGGTCAGCGCGCTGCTCGGCACCGCGCTCGGGGCGCTCGCCAACTGGCCGCTGCTGCGCTCCGCGGGGCGGGCCGTCCCCACGATGCTGGTCGGCGCGCTGCTCCTGCTCGTCACCACGGGCTCCCCGGCGAAGTCGGTCCTCACCGACCTGACCACGGGCTCGCGGGAGGGCGCCGTACCGCTGTCGCTGGGAGCACTGGCGGGTGCGCTCGCCGCGGCTTCGGCCGCGGTGTGGGCGGCGTGCGCGCTCTGCTCCCGGCGGGGCTGACGCCTCAGCCGGAGCGGGCCGACCCGATCTGCTCCGACACCCGGACGAACCGGAACCCGCGCTCCCGCAGCTTCGGGACGATCGTGCGCAGGGCGCGTTCCGTCGTGGGCGCCGCGCTGCGCGTGCAGTGCATGACGACCACCGAGCCGGGGCGTACCCCGTCGAGCACCTGCCGGGCCACCGCGTCGGCGTCCGTCGCGAAGGCGTCGCCGCTGACCACGTCCCACTGGACCGCGGTGACGCCGCCGGGCGCGAGCGCGCGCAGGGCCCGCCGGTCATAGCAGCCGCCCGGGAAGCGGAAGTACGGCACCGGGCGCTCGACGCCCGCCGTGCGGAAGGCGGTGAAGGCGCGCTCCATGTCGGCGCGCATACGGGCCGCGGGCACGGCGGGCAGGCCGTAGCAGCTGCCGGTGAAGGCGTCGTGGCTGTACGAGTGGTTGGCGACCTCGAAGAGCGGATCGCGGCCGATGTCCCTGGCCTGGGCCGGGTACTCCTCGGCCCACCGCCCGGTCATGAAGAACGTCGCGGGCACCTTCAGCCGCCGCAGCGTGGCGACCAGCGCCGGGTTGTCGAACCGCTCACCGGCCGCCGCGCGTGCCCCCTGGTGCGCGGTCATGTCGGCGTCGAAGGTGAGGGCGACGGTGCGGCCGCGCGTCCGGGAGCCGTTCTTGAACACGGGGGTGAGGCCGGACGGCCCCGGCGCGAGGGTGGGCGGTGCGGACGCCGAGGGGGCGGCGGCGGTCGCCGGGGGCCGGGCGGGGTGGCCCGGCGCGGCGGTGTCGCCGGCGCATCCGGCGAGGACGGTGGTCAGGGTGCCGAGGGCGCAGAGCGCGGCGCATCTCCGTACGAGAGTGATCACCCGATGAAGATATCTACGTAAATAGTATGAATGCGTTAAATCGGGCAAAGGGCCCGTCGGGTCCGCCGCGCCGCCACCCGTCCGGGCCCGCGGTCCTCAGATCCAGCCGTCCAGCGACGCCATGAACGCGTCGAAGTCGTCGCGGTGAATGGTGTGCCCGGCGCCCCGCACCGTACGCACCTCGAAACCGCGCCGCGCCAGCTCCTCCTTGAGCGCGTCCCCGATCACGGGGCTCGGGTCCGCGACCTGCACCAGTGAGGGCACGACAGGAGCTGTCGGGGTCCGGTCGGCCGCGCCCGTGCCGGACAGCGACAGTGCGGTGTCCGGGTCCCAGAGGGCCAGCGTGGCGACTTCGATGTCCACGTCGGCCGCCTCCCAGCGCGGGTTGAACTTCGCTATGACCCCGCGTGAGATCCACTGGAACTCCACGAACGCCGCGGGGTCGATCGTGCCCTCGGTGCCGAGCGCCCACGCCGGGTCGGAGTAGACGGCCCGCGCGGGAGCGAGCCGCTCGGCCGCGAGGGCCAGGGCGAGACCGCCGAGCGAGTGCCCGAGCGCGAGCTCCGCGCCGGCCGGCAGGGTGTCGACGAGGTCGTCCGCGAAGATCTCCGCGCCGTAGTCGCCGCGCCCGCTCGCACCGTGTCCGCGCAGGTCGACGCCGATCACGCGGTAGCCCCTCGCGGCGAGCGCGGGGCCCACGCGGCGCCAGGTCCGGTGGTCCGACATGATCCCGTGGACGAGGAGGGCGACACGGTCGCCGGTGCCCCACTCGTGGGTGTGCAGCTTCATCGTGGTGGAGCCTTTCTGGTACGCGGGTCGGGCGGCACACCCAGATCATGTACGGGGGCGCTTCCGCTCCCGGCGGCGGGTTCCGCGCAGGTCCGGCCCGCTTGCCGCGGACGCGGGGGGTGTGGCAGATTTCCGGACGTGACTAGGGGAATGGTCCTCGGCTGACTCCGCTCGCGCGTAGCGACGCGGGGGTCGCGCATGCCCCCATCTCCGGAACGGCCCCGTAGCCCTGAGGTCTTCCGTGTCGCAGCGCTCTTCGTGCCCCCCCCACAGCGCCCCGCGACCATGAGGAGTCCTTGATGTCCCGCATCGAGTGGACCGAGAACGACCACGCCACGACCGGTACGGCCACCGGTGCCGACCGCCACGCCGAAGCCTCCGTCCAGCACGCCCGCTGGCACTCCGAGAGCGGTGCCGCGCCGCCCCGCCGCGTGGCCGTCGTCGACGACCGGACGAAGGCCGCCATCGCTTACCGGCTCGCCTGCGAGGGCACCGCGCTGCTGTGGAGCGGCGACTTCCACGGCGCCCGGCAGCTGCTTGCCGCCCTGGCCCGCCGCATCGACCGCAAGGCCCCCGCCCCGCGCAAGGCCCCCGCACCGGGCAGCCCACCCGCACCCGGCGCCACGGTCGCCGACTCCTTCCACCTGCACCGCCGCGCCCGCGGCCACCGGGCCCGCGTGCTCGGCATGCTGCTCGTGCGCCTGGACGACGACTACGCCCTGACGCTGCGCCGGGCGCCCGACGTCCGCGCGGCCTGCCACGAGGCGTACGGGCCGCCGGACGGACCGATGGTGGTCTCCCTGCGCGAACTCCTCGGCGTGATCGGCGCCCACGAGTGGCGGTCCAAGGGGGTGCCCGTGCCCGCTCTCGACGGTGACCGGATTCACCCGCACTACGGCGTGTTCTCCCCGGTCAGGGGCGAGTATGTCGACCTGGTGGCGCGGGCGCCGCTGCCGGACGCCGCTGTCAGGGACGCGCCCCGGCCGCGTACAGCGTTCGACATCGGCACCGGAACCGGCGTACTCGCGGCGGTCCTCGCCCGCCGGGGCGTCGACCGCGTGGTGGCCACCGACATCAATCCCCGCGCCCTCGCCTGCGCACGGGGCAACGTCGAACGGCTCGGTCTCGCCGGGCGGGTGGAGGTCGTCGACACGGGCCTCTTCCCGCCGGGCCGCGCCGCACTCGCGGTGTGCAACCCGCCGTGGCTGCCCGCCCGGCCGACCTCCGCCGTCGAACAGGGCGTGTACGACCAGGGCGGCGCGATGCTGCACGGCTTCCTGGACGGTCTCGCCGACCACCTGGAACCCGCGGGGGAGGGCTGGCTCATCCTCTCCGACCTGGCCGAACACCTCGAACTCCGCTCGCGGGAACAGCTGTTGGCCGCCTTCGACGCGGCGGGCCTGCGGGTGGTGGACCGGCTCGACATCGCACCACGCCATCCGCGCGCCACGGACGCGACCGACCCGCTGCACGCCGCCCGCGCGGCCGAAGTGACGTCGCTGTGGCGGCTGACGCCGGGGTAGCTCCCCCTGCTGGAGTGGCCGTTCCTGTTTTGAAGTGACTGTTTCAGAATGTGCTAGCGTCGTCACTCGTCAGTTCTGAAGCGGTCGCTCCAAAAGCGGGCCGACCGCACACGACTCGGGAGGGCCGCTTCACATGCCGCTTGCGGTGTACATCGTCGGGCTCGGCATCTTCACCCAGGGGACCTCGGAGTTCATGCTGTCCGGGCTGCTGCCGGGCATGGCCGACGACCTGGGGGTGTCCGTCCCCGACGCCGGACTGCTCATATCGGCCTTCGCCATCGGCATGGTCGTCGGCGCGCCGCTGCTCGCCGTCGCCACCCTCCGATGGCCGCGACGCACGGCGCTCGTGTCACTCCAGGCGGCCTTCGTCGTGGCCCACGTGGCAGGCGCCCTCGCGCCCGGCTACGCCGCCCTGTTCGTGACGCGCGTGGTCAGCGCCCTCGCGTACGCCGGGTACTGGGGCGTCGCCGTGGCCGCCGCCGTGGCGCTCGTGCCGGCGGACGCCAAGGCGCGGGCCGTCGCCGTGGTGGCCGGCGGGCTGACGCTCGCCACCGTCGTCGGCGTCCCCGCGGGCACGCTGCTGAGCCAGTTCTCCGGCTGGCGCGCCGCGTTCTGGGCGGTGGCCGCGGCCACCGCGGTGAGCCTCGTCTGCACCCTGCTCGTCGTCCCCGGCGGCCGCGGCGAGGGCGAGCACCCCTCGGTCAGGGCCGAACTGCGGGCCATGGCGCGCCCGCAACTGTGGCTCTCGTACGCCCTCACCGCCTTCGCCTTCGGGGCGGTCATCGTCACCTTCAGCTACCTCGGGGCGCTGCTCACCGAGGTCAGCGGGGTTCCCGAAGCGTGGGTGCCCGCCGTCCTCGCGCTGTTCGGCGTCGGCGGCATGGCGGGCATCGTGATCGGCGGCCGCACCGGCCAGGCGCGTCCCCTCGGCACGCTCGGCCTCGGACTCGGCGCCCTCGCCGCCTTCTCCGCGCTGCTCGCACTGACGGCGCACGTGACGGCCGTGGTGATCGTCCTGGTCTTCCTGCTCGGCCTCGCCGGATACGTCACCAACCCCGCTCTCCAGTCACGGGTGTTCGGCCTCGCGCCGGGCGCCCCGACGCTGGTCGGCGCGGTCAACACGGCCGCGTTCAACATCGGCAACACTATCGCCCCGCTGCTTGGCGGCCTGGCCATCGGCGCCGGGTACGGCTACGCCTCGGTGGCCTGGGTCGGGGCGGCGCTGGCCGCCGCGGGATCGGTGGGCGTGCTGTGGGCGGCGCGGCTGCGGCGGAAGGAGAGGGTGGCGGTGAGTGAACGGCCGCCACTGTCCGAGCCGCGTACGGGCGTGACGGCTCGCGACGCCGTGCGGGTCGAGCTGTGAGCGCGGACGGGCAGCCGTCCTCACCCGTGCGAGCAGGACTCGTTTTGTATATGCATTCCAAAACGTCTACCGTGGGCGCATGGCCAGACCACGAGAGTTCAACGAGGACCGCGTCGTCACCGCGGCCATGGAGACGTTCTGGCGCCACGGGTACGAAGGCACCTCGACGCGCGACCTGTGCGACAGCACGGGCCTCGGCCCCTCGAGCCTCTACAACACCTTCGGCGGCAAGCGGCAGCTCTACCTCCGCGCCCTCCAGCGCTACTACGACACCGCCACCGCCGAGCAGGTGGAGATCCTGCGCGGCGAAGGACCGGCGAAGGAGCGGCTGCGCGCCATGATGATCCACGCCGTCGACGCCGACCTCGACGAGGAGGGCGCGCGCGGCTGCTTCGCCATCAACGCCGCCATCGAGATCGCCGGGCTCGACCCCGAGGTCAAAGCGGCCGTGCGGCGCAGCTTCGACCGGGTCGAGGACGAGCTGCGCACGGTCGTGGAGGAGGGGCGGCGCGCGGGTGAGATCCGCTCCACCGGCGACGCGAGGACCGTGGCGCGCCGGGTGCAGAGCACGTACTACGGCCTGCGTGTCCTCAGCCGCGTACAGGACGACCGCGAGGTCCTGCTCGCGACGGTCGACGGGGCGCTCGCCGATCTGTGAGCCGCGGGGGCACGCGTCGCGCTCACGTACCGCTGACGCGCACCGCGCGGCCGTTTATCGGACGTTGATCGAAGGCGGCGACGCTTCTTCTCAGGTCCATGTCCGGCATGGACCGACGGAAACGACCGGAGGTATGCACATGAAGGTTGTCCGCTCCCTCAAGAAGAAGATCACCGGCGAGAAGAGCCTCAAGGCGTACGCCTGGTACCACTGGTACTAGGCCGACCCTGCCGCCAACCGTAGGGACGTAACGCGCCGTTGAGGCCCGGGCCCGGCGTGCCGTGAACCGGCCGCCGGGCTCGGCCCTCCCGCTCTGGGAGATCCCCGATGTCCACACCCGGCACCGACCGGCTCGCGCGGACCACTGTCTTCGCGCCGCGACTCCACGCCCTGCTGCGCGACCACCTCGGCCAGGACGTGTTCCGCCTGGACGACGACACCGTCGGCGTCGCCGGGCCCGCCCTCACCGACCGGATCCTCGCCGCCCGGCCCGCCACCGAGCTCGAACGCCCCACCTTCAAGCCGCTGCACGGACGTTCCATCCCCCGCACCGAGGCGTCCACCGTCATGCGGGCCATCGGCCGTGACGTGCGGGCGGCGCTGAAGAAGCCCGTGCCCGGCCGGCTCGACCTCTCCGGGGAGTGGCCGCACGTCGGCCACGTGTACCTGCGCGACCTGATCCTCGGCGCCGACCCGTACCGGCTGCGCATCCTCATGGACCGCACCCTGGAGCTGACGCCCAAGCTGACCTGGACCGTCATCGCGACCGGCGCCGCCCTGCCCGGCAGGCTCCGCCCCGGCGCACCCGTCACCAGCATCGCCGGCCTGACCGCCGACGCCACGACCTACAGCGACCGCCGCTACGCGATGGGCCTGTACCGGCGGGCCGCCGCACCCGTCTGCTTCACCGTCTCCACACTCGTCGCCAACGCGTACTGGCTCGGGGCGCCCTTCGACGAGGGGACACCCAACGAGCACATCCTGTACGAGTCCATGCGGCTGCTGCCGCCGTCCTGGAACATCCTGCGGCACGCGTCCCCCGAGTACACCGCCCTCGACGACCGCATCGGCACCGGCGACGACGTACTGCTCCTGCCGCTGCTCAGCCACCGCGACCCGGAGCTCTGGGACGACCCCGACGCGTTCCGCCCCGAGCGCTGGGCCGCCCTGGACCCCGACGACCACCCCGGCTACCTTCCCTTCGGCCACGTCTCCGAACGCTGCTGGGGACGGCACATGGTGATGCCGCTGGCCGGCATGCTGCTCGACATCCTGCGCGCCGAGGGAGCGACGGTCGACGCCCGGCAGACCACCGCGAAGGTGCCGCTCGCGGGGTTGCTCGGGGTCGACAAGGTGCGGCTCGTCCGACGCGGCGCCTAAGGCATGGGGCCGGCCGCGGTGTCGCGGCGGAACAGGGCCGTCCAGAGGAAGGGCTCGCCGAAGAGCTCCGACCCGGGCGGCTCGTCGCGCATCCGGCGCAGCTCGACCTCCGTCAGGCCGGCGAAGATCCGGCGGAGCGAGTCCGGCGTGTACGCGAGACCGCCGAGCAGCCCGGCCAGGCGGTAGAAGTCCGCGTCGGGCAGCTCGGAGCCCATGCCCGCCTCACCGGCCGCGAAGCAGGCCAGGGCGTAGTGCCCGCCGGGCGCCAGGGCGCGGTCGAGGAGGGCGAGATAGCTGACGCGGCGGTGCGGCGGCAGGTGGTGGAAGCACCCCGAGTCGTAGATCAGGTCGTACGGACCGGCCAGCTCGCTCTCCACGAGCGCGAAGGCGTCGCCCTGATGGAACCGGATGTCGGCCCCGGCCTCGCGGGCGCGGTCCGTGGCCCAGTCGATGGCGGCCGCCGACAGGTCGACGGCGTCGACCTCGTAACCGAGGGCGGCCAGGTGGAGGGCGTTGCGACCGGGGCCGCAGCCCAGGTCGAGGGCCCGGCCCGGCGCGGGGGCTCGGTCCGGCACGGGGGACCGGGCCGGCGCGAGGAGACCCCGCTCCGCGTACGAGACGAGGTTCTCGTCCGGCTTGGCAACGAAGAACGGCACCGGCTTGGTGCGGTCCTCGTAGAAGCCGTCCCACCACGGGGCTCCGTCGGCCGTCCAGCGGTCGGCGCCCGGCTCGAACAGGCTGTCCAGGAGTTTCATCACGTCGTTTACCGTGCGAATGTCGCGGTCCATCAAGTCCCCTTTCCCTGAAGGGCAATTGTAGGATCGCGGGGAGGGAAAGCCCAGCTCAGAGGCGGTGCGCGGGGTGCTGAGGGAGGGCGTCGGGGAGCGCCTGCGGGGCCGGCGGCGAGGCGGTGGTCCCGGCACCCCGGCCCCGGGCCCAAAAGACGTCCGCGCACCCACGGGAGGCCGTCACAGGGGCTTTCCGCGCCTCGGCGGCGCGGCTTTCGGCGTCACTGGCCGACGCGGCCGTCGACGCACTCGCGCAGCAGGTCGGCGTGCCCGCAGTGCCGGGCGTACTCCTCGATCCTGTGCACCATCAGCTCGCGGACCGACGTCCCGTCCTTGCCCAGCCGCTCGCCCAGGTCCGGGTTCCGGGCGAGCGCGGCGTCGGTGGCCGCCTGCTCGCGTTCCAGGTCGGTGAACGCGGCGTCGACCATGGCCTGTTCGGCGACGGCTCCGTCGAAGTCCGCGTCCCGCCCGCCGTACAGCTTCGGCACCGGGTCGCCGTCGCTGATCCAGTTGCGCCAGTCGCGCTCGACCTCGACGAGGTGCCGGACCAGGCCGAGCAGCGACATCGTCGACGGCGGGACGGAGCGGCGGGCCAGCTGCTCCGGGTCCAGGCCCTCGCACTTCATCCGCAGGGTCATGCGGTAGCTCGTCAGGAAGTCGAGGAGCGTCGGAAGCTCACCGTCAGGACTGGTGCCCTCGCTGTTGCGGGGGTCTTCGCCAGGGTCGGCCCACATGTCGGGATAGATGGTCGCCCGGGTCCACCGCGCTGCTTGCCCGCTCCGGTCGCTGTCGCCGCTCTCGCCGCTCTCGCCGCTTTCACCGCTCTGGTCGCTCATGCGGGCCATGTTCGTCCGTGCGGAGCCCGGCCCGCCAGTGATTTGTCACCGTGGGCCGGGCCGGGCCGGGTCGGGCCGGGCCGGACGGGGCCGGGGGCCGCTACTTGTGCCAGGGCCCCGTCACCGCGAACGTCGTGCCGGGCGTATAGCAGTTCACGTACATCGTGTCGTGGTCCGGGGAGAAGGTGACGCCCGCGAACTCCCCCCACTCGGGCTTCTCGGGGCTGCCGATGTTCTGCCGGTTGCGGGCCATCGCGTAGACCTCCCCCTTCCGGGTGACGCCGTACACGTGCTGCGCGCCGTCGCCGTCCTCGCACACCATCAGGCCGCCGCTCGGCGCCAGACAGATGTTGTCGGGGGACTCGCCCGGCAGCTGGATGTCGGTGCTCGGGCCGAACACGATGACGAGGGTGAGGCGGCGCCTCGACGGCTCGTACCGCCAGATCTGGCCGAAGTGGTCGCCCGCCGAGCCCTGCGCGCTGTGTGCGAAGGACGACACGAAGTAGACGGACGAGCCGCCCCAGTAGCAGCCCTCCAGCTTCTGCGCGTGGGTGATGCCCTTCTTGCCGAAGTCCTGGTGGCGGATGGGGGTCTGGGCCGCCAGCGGGTCCGGGACGTCGACCCACTCGATGCCCTCGAAGCACGCGCCCGTCTCCTGGACGGAGGACAGGTCGGGCACCCCGGGCACCCGCATGGCCTGCAGCCTGCCGCCCGCGCGCAGCGAGCCGCGGCCGCCCCCGGGCTTCTCGGGCAGGAAGCGGTAGAAGAGGCCGAAGGGCTTCTCGAAGGCGTCCTCGGTCTCGTAGACGACGCCGCGCTTCGGGTCGACGGCGACGGCCTCGTGCTGGAAGCGGCCCATCGCGGTCAGCGGCACCGCGCCGGTGCGGCGCGGGTCCACCGGGTCGACCTCGAAGATGAAGCCGTGGTCCTTGGTGTAGCCGTTCGTGCCGGCCTTGTCCTCGGTCTCCTCGCAGGTGAGCCAGGTGCCCCAAGGGGTGGGCCCGCCCGCGCAGTTGACGGCGGTCCCGGCGATCGCGACGCGCTCGCCCATGACGTCGTCTCTCCGGTCGAGCGCGAGCGCCGTACAGCCGCCCTTGGCCATCGGGTCGTACGTGAGGCCCTTGACGGTCGGCACGCCGATCTTGCCGGTGACGCGGTTCTCGTGGTTGCGGACGAGGTGGACGCCGCCGTTGCGGCCTCGGAAGGCGGCCATGCCGTCGTGGTTGCTGGGCACTTTGCCCTCACCGGACCGCAGGGGTTCGCCCTCGCGTGAGAGGACCTTGTAGCGGAACCCCTTGGGCAGGTCGAGCAGGCCCTTGGGGTCGGGGACGAGCGGACCGTAGCCGGCCTTCCCGTGCGCGGCGGCGGTGCCCGCGAAGAGTTCCGAGAGAGCGCCCGTGAAGGCGATTCCGGCGCCCACGGCACCGGAACGGGCGAGAACCTGACGTCGAGTGGCAGACATGTTGGGCAACCTCCTGCTGGCGGACAGGAATGTGACCGGATGTGTGTACCACGCGCCCTGGTGCACGGGAACCACGCGCGTAGCTTCCGTTTCGTGAGCCGTCCCATGTCACCGCCGCGGCACGGCTACTCGCCCACGAGTCCCTTCGCGTCCCGCGCGAGCGCCGTGAGCCGCGATATGGCACGGAAGTACTTCTTCCGGTACCCGCCGTTGAGCATGTCCTCACTGAAGAGCCGGTCGAAGGGCACACCGGAGGCGAGCACCGGTACCTCTCGGTCGTACAGCCGGTCGGCGAGCACCACAAGGCGCAGAGCGGTCGACTGGTCCGGCACCGGCGTCACGTCGGTGAGGCAGACGGCGCCGAGCCCGTCGGTCAACGCGCCGTACCGGCTCGGGTGGACCTTGGCCAGGTGTTCGAGCAGATGCGGGAAGTCGTCGAGCGAGGCGTGGTCGGTCGCGTACGCCGCCTTGGTGACCTGCTCCTCCGAGTACGGGGCGGGCGCCTCAGGGAGGCCCCGGTGGCGATAGTCCTCGCCGTCGATCCGCAACGCCTTGAAGTGGGCGGACAGGCCCTGGATCTCCCGCATGAAGTCCGTGGCCGCGAACCGGCCCTCGCCGAGCTTGCCCGGCAGCGTGTTCGAGGTCGCGGCGAGCGCCACGCCCTCCCCGACGAGCTTGGAGAGCAGCGAGGACACCAGGACCGTGTCGCCCGGGTCGTCGAGCTCGAACTCGTCGATGCAGAGCAGCCGGTGCCCGCCGAGGGTGCGCACGGTCTGCTGGAAGCCGAGCGCGCCGACCAGGTTGGTGAGCTCGACGAAGGTGCCGAACGCCTTCTGCTCGGGCGCGGCGGGCGTCGCGTGCCAGAGGGAGGCGAGGAGGTGGGTCTTGCCGACGCCGTAGCCACCGTCCAGATAGATGCCGCGCGGGCCCGAGGGGGCCGCGGCCTTCTTCTGGAACCACCGCTTCCGGCCGGAACCGGAGGCGTGCGCCCCGCCGAGGCCCGCCGCGAAGCCGCTGAGGGCGCGGACCGCCTCGGTCTGGCTCGGCTGGTTCGGGTCCGGAATGTACGTATCGAAGCGGACCGAGTCGAAGCGCGGCGGCGGCACCATCTCGGCGACCAGCCGGTCGGCCGGAACGCGGGGCTCGCGGGCGCACAGGGACAGCGGAGCCACTTCGGCTATGGGGTGGCGCCCGGAGGCGGCGGAGGAGGACGACACGGTTCCCCAGCTTAAGGGGCGTGCAAGACTGCGGATATGCGACGCCTGTTCCCTGTGACCGACCAGACAGCCGACCGGACCGTCGACCGTACCGACCGGACAGTCGACTGCGCCGACCGGACAGTCGACCGGACGGCTGACCAGACGGCCGACCGGGAGTGGACCCTCGACGAGCTGGCCGACGCCTACGCCTACCCCCCGGGGGAGACGGCCTGGCTGCGCGCCAACATGGTGTCCACGCTCGACGGCGCGGCCCACCACGACGGCCGCTCCCACCCGATCTCCGGCGACACCGACATGCGGATCTTCGGCACCCTGCGCGGCCTGGCCGACGCCGTGGTCGTCGGCGCCGAGACCGTCCGCAAGGAGGGTTACCGCCCGGCGAAGGCGCGTTCGGCCTTCGAACGGCACCGGGCGACGGCCGGGCAGACGACCGCGCCCGCCATCGCGGTCGTCAGTGCCGGCCTCGACCTGGACTTCTCGCTTCCGCTCTTCACCGCGCCCGTGACGCCCACGCTCCTGGTGACGGGGGCCTCCGCGCCCGCCGACCGGATCGACGCGGCGGAGAAGGCGGGCGCCGTCGTGGTGATCGCCGGCGAGGGTGCGACCGTGGAGCCGGAGCGGGTGGCGCCCGCCCTGGCCGAACGGGGGCTGACCAGGCTGCTCACGGAGGGCGGCCCCCGCCTCCTCGGCCAGTTCGTGGCCGCCGGGGCGCTGGACGAGCTCTGCCTGACGGTGTCCCCGATGCTCACCGCGGGGGACGCGCAGCGGATCGCGGGCGGGTCCGCCCTGGCGGTGCCGGAACGATTCGTACTGACGTCCGTACTGGAGGAGGCCGGGTTCCTCTTCACCCGATACCGTCGTACCTGACATTCAGCGGAATCAGCCGTTCCGTTTGGCTTCGGCCGGGCACACTAGATTGCGCAGACCCCGTGCGGCTACGGGGCAGGATGGTTTCCGCAAGGGCCTCAGCACGGCCCACGGATGAGAAGGGCGCCTGGCGTGTTCACAAGCGTATTGATGATCGAGAAGGCCCTGACGTCCGCCGACGTGGAATTCGTCACCACTTTGCACGGGGACGAGCCGGTGGCCTTCCACGTACTGCTCCAGCCCAGGGGCGACCAGGCGGACCGTCTGCTGCGGGCCATCGACGACGTCGCCCTCGGCGAACTGGACGAGGCGGCGCGCGAGGGCGATACCCCGGAGGGACAGGAGGCGACAGGCCCCGGCGAACAGGCGCTGCGGGTCTCGCTGACCGCGCTGCGCGCGGCGGGCTGCGCGGCGCAGGGGCGCCTCATCGAGGACCATCCGCTGGACGCGCTCAAGAACCTGGTCGAGGACGCCGACGCCGACGAGGTGATCGTCCTGACCGACCCGCACTACGTGGAGGAGTTCTTCCACCGCGACTGGGCCTCGCGGGCACGGCACAAGGTGGGCGTCCCGGTCCTGAAGCTCTTCTCGCACAGCCTGGCCGAAGAGGCGTAGCCCAGGGGGCCGGGGTGCCTCGGGCGTCGTGCCCCACGGCAGGCAATAGGCTGGGCCCTGCTCAGTCGACGTCACACTTGGGGAGACACACGCATGGCACCCGGCCTGCCTCAGTCCATGGCCGACATGGACCGACCGCACTTCATCGGCATCGGCGGCGCCGGAATGTCGGGCATCGCGAAGATCCTGGCCCAGCGCGGCGCCAAGGTCGCGGGCAGCGACTCCCGCGAGTCCGCGACCGCCGAGGCGCTGCGCGCGCTGGGCGTCACGGTCCACATCGGGCACGACGCAGCCCACCTCGCGTCCGACGCGACGTGCGTCGTCGTCTCCTCCGCCATCCGCGCGGACAACCCCGAGCTGGCCCGCGCCGCCGAGCTGGACATCCCCGTCGTGCACCGCTCGGACGCCCTGGCGTCGCTGATGAACGGCCGGCGCCCGATCGCGGTGGCGGGTACGCACGGCAAGACGACCACGACGTCGATGCTGGCCGTCACCCTCGCCACCCTCGGCCTCGCCCCGTCGTACGCGATCGGCGGCGACCTGGACGTGCCGGGGTCGAACGCGCTGCACGGCGAGGGCGACATCTTCGTCGCCGAGGCCGATGAAAGCGACCGCAGCTTCCACAAGTACGCGCCCGAGGTCGCCATCGTCCTCAACGTGGAGCTCGACCACCACGCCAACTACGCGTCGATGGACGAGATCTACGAATCCTTCGAGATCTTCGCGGGCAAGGTCGTCCCCGGCGGCACCCTGGTCATCTCGGCGGACCAGCCGGGCGCGGTCGAGCTGACCAAGCGCGTCCGGGACCTCGGAGAGCTCAAGGTCGTCACGTACGGCGAGTCCGAAGGCGCCGACCTGCGCATCCACAAGATCACGGCACGCGGTCTGACCAGCGAGGTCACCGTCCTCCTGGACGGCAAGCTGCTGACCTTCACGGTCTCGGTGCCCGGCCGCCACTACGCGAACAACGCCGTCGCCGCCCTCGCCGCGGGCATCGCGCTCGGCATCCCGTCCCGGAACCTGGCCGGCGCCCTGAAGTCGTACACCGGCGTCAAGCGCCGCCTCCAGCTCAAGGGCGAGGCCGCGGGCGCCCAGGTCATCGACTCCTACGCCCACCACCCCACCGAGATGACGGCCGACCTGGAGGCGATGCGCTCCGCCGCGGGCGACGCGGGTGACTCCCGCATCCTCGTCCTCTTCCAGCCCCACCTCTTCTCGCGCACCCAGGAACTGGGCACCGAGATGGGCCAGGCCCTCGCCCTCGCCGACTCCTCCGTGGTCCTCGACATCTACCCGGCCCGCGAGGACCCGATCCCCGGCATCACCAGCGCCCTGATCATCGACGCCGCCCGCGAGGCCGGCGCCGAGGTCGTCGCCGCGCACGACAAGGCGGAGGCCGTGCGGACGATCGCGGGAATGGTCCGGCCCGGCGATCTCGTTCTCACCATGGGAGCGGGCGACGTCACGGACCTCGGCCCGCAGATCCTGACCGAGCTGACCGAGCAGGCCTAGCCGTCGAGCTGTCGAGTTGGCGAGTTGCCGAAGTAAGGGGTTCACAGTCATGTCGTACGACGTCGAGAAGCCGGACGAGCAGTGGCGAGCGGAGCTGACCCCGTCGGAGTACGCCGTGCTGCGCCAGGCCGGCACGGAGCCCGCCTTCGTCGGTGAGTACACGGACACCAAGACGAAGGGTGTGTACTCCTGTCGCGCGTGCGGCGCGGAGCTGTTCACCTCGTCGGAGAAGTTCGAGTCGCACTGCGGCTGGCCGAGCTTCTTCGACCCCAAGGACACGGACGCGGTCGAGCTGCTCCAGGACACCTCGCACGGCATGGTCCGCACGGAGGTGCGGTGCGCCCGCTGCGGGTCGCATCTCGGGCACGTGTTCGAGGGGGAGGGGTACGCGACCCCGACCGACCAGCGGTACTGCATCAACTCGATCTCGCTGCGGTTGACGCCGGACGAGGGCTGAGTTCTTCCGTGGGGCACGGCGGCGGGGTTGCCGCCGCCGTGCCGGATCGCCGTCAGGCGCGGGGGGCTCCCTGGTGGGGAGTCGCGGTCTGGGCGGGGTTCCGCGGTGGCGTCTTCCCTGTATCGGAGTCAGCCAGTGAAGGCATGCAAATCAATATGCCTACGGCAGCGGCTGTTCGAATGACAGTGGAGAACGACGGGACTCGTTTTACAGGCCCCATTGCTTTCTTGCTCGGCATTTGTGCTGTGTCTCCAGAACGCCAGAAGTGCGGACGGACGGAGCGGTTTCTCCGCCCGTCGGGATCTTGGCGTACCGCTAAAGCGCGGGTCAACCCTGTAGCGGATTTTCCTGATCCGGCCCCTGCGTGGAGCGCGATCTGGTAGAGCGAAATGCTTTACGCGAGCTGTTCCGGATCAGGTGCCGGAATTCTGGATTCCGGTTCTACCTCTGCGAGCGCCGCCCGCGCCCGCGCCGCCTCGTCCGCCGCCCCCGTGCGGTCCGCCGCGGCCACCGCCGCCGTGAGGTGAGCCGCCGCCGAAGCCGCCTGGCCCAGGCGGTGCTCGGCCGCCCCCAGCCCGTGCAGGGCCTGCGCCTCCTCGTGTGTCGCCCCGATGCTCCTGGCGAGCTCCAGGGCGCGCGTGTGATGCTCGGCCGCCTCGCGGAAACGGGCCGCCGAATGCAGGGCGCTGCCCATTCCGTGCAGGGTTATCGAGGCATTGCGCCGGTCGCCGAGGCGGCGGAAAGAGGTCAGTGAATCCTGGTACAGGTCGAGCATTTCATTGATTTCCGTCGACGCGTCCATGGTGTTCGCCAAATTGACCTGTGCCATGGCGTGCTCCGCGGTGGTTCCCGATGCCGCGAGGATTTTCCGGGCCTCTTGGAGGAGGCGTCGCGCGGATTCCCTGTCGCCGATATGGAGGTGGAGGTCCGAGAGATTGTTGAGTACGTGCGCCTCTTCGTGGGCGTCGCCCACCGCGCGGAATCTGACGAGCGCGGAGTGGAAATGCTCGTCGGCGACCTTGAAGTTGCCGAGATAGAGGTGGGTGATGCCCAGGTTGTTCTCCGAGCGGGCGAGCTGCCACGGGTCGCCCGAGCGTGTGCGCAGTGCCAGGGCCTCCTCCTGGTCGGCGAGGGCCTCCGGCAGGCGGCCGAGGTTCCACCGCAGCACGCCCCGCGCGTGCCGCACTTCGGCCACCGTCGTGTCGTCGATGCCCCGGGCCGCCCCCAGGGCCCGTCCGAGGACGACGAGGGCCTCGTCGTAGTGGCCGTTGCGGGACAGCGCGGCGCCCTGGTTGATCAGCGCGTACACCTCGGCCTCCGGCTCGCCCCCGGCGCGCCAGTGCGCCGCGGCCGCCAGGTGCATGTCCTGGGTGTGGGCCGAGTACCTCTCCTCGTGGAGGAAGCCGGCCAGCGAACCGGCGAGCAGCGCCGCCTCGTGCGCCCGGCCGTGGGTACGGCAGTGGCGCTCCGCCGCGATGAGTCCGGAGCACTCCGCCGTCAGCCAGCGCCGGGCGTCGGCCGGGCTGTTCCACGCGGGTGTCCGGTAGGGGGAAAGGTGGCGGGAAATATTCGCTCGCGGGCGCCGCGGGGCGATCAGCCGGTCCGCCGCGTCGGATGACTGTATGTAGAAATCGATCAATCGATGGAGAGCCTGTTCCCGTTCGACGGGTTTTAGTTCGGATGCCGCCAGCGTGCGCGAGTATTCACCGAGAAGATCGTGTGTGGTGTACCGCTCGGGAACCGGTTCCTGGATGAGGTGGGCGTCAAGGAGTCCTTCGAGAACGCGCTCTGTACGGTCGATCGGAAGATCCGCAAGAGCGGCCGTCGTGAATGCGTCATAATCCGGGCCGAGTTGGAGCCCGAGGATGCGGAAAACCGCTCTCTCCTCGGCGCCGAGTGTGTGGTACGAGACCTCGAATGCCCGGGCTATCTCCTGGGTGCCGTCCCTGATTTCCCGCAGTCTGCCGTGTCCGTGGGTGAGCCGGTGCAGCAGGTGGCCGGCCGTCCAGGAGGGGCGGGACGCCAGGCGCCCGGCGGCGATCTCGATGGCCAGCGGCAGCCGCCCGCAGAGCTGGACGATGGCCGCGACCTCGCGGGTGTGGGCGGGGCCTGGCTCACCGGCCAGTTCACGGAAGAGGGCGACGGCGTCTTCCTGGGGCAGTACGTCGAGCAGGACGGGGCGGACGCCGGGCAGGCCGGAGAGCCGACGGCGGCTGGTGACGATCATCAGCGAGGGGGAGGGTCCCGGCAGCAGGGGTCGCAGGTGGTCGGGGTCCGCCACATCGTCCAGGACGATGACGGCACGACGCCGGCTGAGCAGCGTGCGCCACAGGCTGACGAGGGCGTCCGGATCGTCGGGCAGGTCGCCGGGCGGGATCCCGAGCATCCGCAGCAGCGCCGTGAGGGCGGCCCGGGTGGTGAGGGGCTCCTGGCCGGGCGAGTGGGCGCGCAGGTCGAGGTGGAGCTGGCCGTCGGGGAAGAGCGGCTCCAGACTGCGGGCCGCGTGCAGGGCCAGCAGCGTCTTGCCGACCCCGGCCATCCCCGAGATGGCCTGCAACGCGATCACGGTGCCGGCCGACCGGCCGGCAGCCCGGCCCGCAGCCTGGCCTGCCGCCCGCGTGGTGGCCGCCAACTCCTCCTGCCGGCCCACGAGTTCGGCGTGCCGGGGCAGGGTGTGCGGGGTGGCGACCCGCGGTTCCCCGCGGGGGAGCAGCTCACTCAGGGGAGCCCTGTTCAGGACGAGGCGGTGCAGGCGCGTGAGGGCTTCGCCGGGGTCGGCGCCGAGGTGCTCGCGGAGGTGGCGGCGGACGGTGTCGTACACATGGAGGGCGTCGGCCTGCCGGCCGCACCCGTACGTCGCGGTGATGAGCTGGGCGGCCAGCGTCTCGTCGCCGGGGTGCCGGTCGAGCAGCGCAGCCACGTCCGGTACGAGCTCGGCGAAATGGCCTCTGCGGAGTTCGATGCCGAACCGGGTCAGGTGGGCGGCCAGCTGCCTCTGCGACAGGGTCGCGCGGACGCTCTCCACCCAGAGGCCGCTCAGTCCGGCCAGCGGTTCGCCGCGCCACAGGGCCGCCGCTTCCCGCAGCAGATCGAGGGCCGCCCCGTCGTCCGCGCCGTCGGCCAGGGCGCGGGCCCGGGCGGCGAGCTGCTCGAACCGGTGGCAGTCCACCCGCTCCGGACGGATGTCGAGCAGATACGTGTGGGCCCGCTGCACGAGCAGGTCGTCGCTGCCGGTCGCCCGGAGGCGCCGGCGGATCCGGGCGGCGTAGGTGTGCAGGCCCGCGCGCGGTTTGGCGGGCGGGGTGTCCTCCCACAGCCGGTGGATCAAGGTGTCCAGGGAGACCGGCCGGCCCGCGTCGAGGGCCAGCGCCGCGAGTACCAGGCGTTCTTTCGCGGAGCCGAGGAGATCGGCATGGCCGTCGTGTTCCAGCGAGACGGTTCCCAGGACGCGAATACCGATCTCCACCAGTGCCCCCGTCCGCCGGCCGGCCAGTGTTCTGAATAGGCGTCAAAGAATCGCATGATGTCAATATCGTTCAAATAGTGGCGCAGGATGGTTCAGTTCATTGGCTTGTTCTGGCGTAACCACTCTTCTTTGTGACCTTCGTTGTGTCGCGTTCGGTCTGACGGGAACGGCCGGAGGGTAGGACGCAGGCGCGATGTGGATCGCGTAAGACCACATAAAGCCGCGGAACTCGAGAAGGGGCGGGCGATGGATCAGGTGACGGCCCTGGAATTGAAGGCCGCCCTGACGCTGGCGGTCGCCCGGCCGGAGGCGGCCCGCGCCCTCCTGGACGCCGTGCGCGCCCGGGTGGACGCGGAGACGGCCGAACTGGTCCGCGCGTGGGCAGCGCCGCGGGCGGGCACCGACAGCGGAGAGCTGATCCGGTCCCTCTCCGCCGCGCTGGCCGAACAGGCGGCGGCCCGGCCCGGGTTGGCCGGTGAACTCCGAAACTGGCTCGGCGGCATCCCGGCCATGCCCCTGCCTGACGTCGCCAACTCCGTCGACGGGGGCGCCCGGGTACAGGGAGCCGTCGTCCAGGCACACGGCATCCACGGCGGAGTGCACATCCATCCCGCCGCACCCGTCCCGGCGCGGACACGCGTGGTGCCCCGCCAATTGCCGCCGGTACCCGCCCACTTCACCAACCGCGAGCGGGAGCTTGCCGCCCTGCACCGGACGGCGACGGCCTCGCCGGGAGCGCCGGTGCTCGCGGTCATCAGCGGTCCCGCCGGCGTCGGCAAGACCACCCTGGCGCGCCGCTGGCTGCTCGGCCTGGCCGACGCCTTCCCCGACGGGCAGCTGTACGCCGACCTGCGGGGGCACTCCGGCAGCGAGCCCGCACGTCCGGGCGAGCTCCTCGGACAGTTGCTGCGGGCCGTCGGCGAGGACCGGGTCCCCGCGGACCTCGGAGAACAGTCCGCCCTGTGGCGCTCGGCCACCGCCGGGGCGCGGATCGCCCTGTTGCTGGACAACGCGGTGAGCGCGGCGCAGGTCCGCCCGTTGCTGCCCGGCGGCTCGCGGGCGCTGACGGCGGTGACGAGCCGCGGGCGGCTGAGCGGCCTGGGCATGGACGGCGCGGCCTTCCATCCGCTGGGGGTGCTCGCCACCCATGAGGCGGTGGAACTCCTCCGCCGGCGGATCGGCGCCGACCGGGTGTCCCGCGAGTACGAGGCCGCGCTGTCGGTCGCGCGCGCCTGCGCGGGACTGCCCCTCGCGGTGTGTGTCGCCGCGGCCCGTGTGGCGGCGCGGCCCCGGCAACCGCTGGCCGCGATGGCGGGAGCGCTGGACGGCAGGGGCGGCAAAGTCCTGGACGCGCTGAGAGTGGAGGGGGAGTACGCGGTGCGGGGCGCCCTCGACACGTCGTACCGCCTCCTGCCGCCCGAACAGGCCCGTGGCTACCGCAGGCTGGGCCTCGCCCCGGTCCCGCTGCTCAGCGTCGAGGTCGCGGCCGAGGCCTGCTCACTGCCCGGGGACGAGGCGGACCACCTCCTCGATGAGCTGGCCGAGGTGAACCTCCTGGAGGACCTCGGCCCCGACCCGCGCACCGGCGCGGGCCGGTACCGCTTTCACGACTTGGTGAAGGCCCACGCCGGACAGCTCGCCGCCGACCACGACGGGCCCGCCGACTCCGGTGCGGCGGTGCGGCGCGTCGTCGACTTCTACCTGTCCGCCGCGACCGAGGCCGAGACCCTGCTCACGCCCAGCCATCGCATCCTGCCCCGCCGCTACGCCCGGATCCCCGCCCAGCGGCCGCCGTTCACGGACGCGCCCGGCGCACTCCGCTGGCTGGACGCCGAACGGGCCCACCTCATGGCCGCGCTGCGTACCGCGGCGGAGCGTGGGTGGGACGACACGGCGTGGATGCTCGCCGACGCGATGTTCCCGCTCTTCTTGCGCCTGCGACCGTACGACCTGTGGATCGAGGCCCACCAGATCGGCCTCGCGGCGGCCCGACGCGCGGGGGAGAAGGAGGCCGAGGGGCAGATGCTCACCTCCGGCGGTGCGGGGCTGCGCAACGCGGGGCGGCACGACGAGGCGGTGGACTGGTTCGGCCAGGCGCTGGCCGTGGCACGGGAGAGGACGGCCGCGCTGGAAGGCGGCCGGGGCCCTGTCCCCGGCGCCGAGGGCCGGGACGCGCTGACGGCCGCCCGCCGGGCCGAGGCCCAGGCGCTGCACGGCCTGGGGCAGTCGCACCGGCTGGCCGGACGGCTGACCGAGGCCACCCGGTACTTCCGGCTCGCCCTGCCGCTCCGCGAAGCGATCGGCTACCGCCGCGGTGCCGCCCTGACGAGGATCTGTCTGGGTGACGTGGCGCTGGCCGACGGCCGCCCCCACGAGGCGCTGCCCCACCTGGCCGCCGCCCGCACGGACCTGCTGGCCGAGGGTGACCCTTACGATGCCGCCCGCGCCCTGGCCTTCCTCGGCCAGGCCGCCCTGCGGTGCGCGGGCGCCGACGTGTCCGCCGTCGAGGCAGCGGAGAGCCAACTGGCCCAGGCACTCGCGGAGTTCGAGGAGACGCACTCCCCGCATTGGCAGGCGCGTGTTCTGGAAATGCTCGGCGAGGCGGCCCAGGAACGACGCGATCCGGAGCGGGCCAGGAGCTGGTACGAGCAGTCCCTGGCTCGCTACGAAACCGTCAGCGCTCCCGATGTGCGGCGACTAGAGGAGCGGCTGCGGAGCATGGGCTCGGGCTAGCATGGGCTCGGGCTGAGGAGTTCCGCGTACCACTCGCACACCAACCGAGTCAGCTCACGGCCCGTCAGATCTGTTCGCCGCAACGGCAATACGCCTCCCGGGGGCTGCCGGTGACTGTGGTGCCACCAGCCCCCCTCCACCCGGCGCACCACCACCAGCACGCACCCCGGATAGCGCCGCAGGGTGCGCGAGGCCAGCGGGGCGGCCGCCCGGCACGGCCGCGGGCGGTCCGCGTACAGCACGTCGGCGCACTGCCGCCATGTCTCCCCCGTGGGGCAGCCGGTGAACGGGCAGAGGCAGGGGCAGTCCAGGCAGGCGATCACCGGTTCGTCCGGGAGGGCGAGTGCGCTCATGCCGGGATCTCGCCGGTGGCCGTCACACCCGCCAGGGGCGCCGGGACCGGCAGCGGCGGCAGGGACGCCGCGTGGGCCGGCTCGCCGAGTCCGAGGAGCCGGTACATCAACTTCCGGGTGTTGCGGGCGAACCGGCCCGGCTCGGAGGAGATGCGCCGCCCGATCCGTTCGTACTCCGCGGCGGGGTACTCGGCGCGCGCGTACGCGAGCTGCTCCCCCAGCGGGTGGGCGGGCGAGAGGGCGGGCGCGATCCGGGCCAGCTCGGCCGCGGGCGAATCGGGGTTGACGTCCGTGGCCGGGAAGCGGGCCAGCAGGACGGCCGCGCGGGTGAGCGTCGCGTACAGCGTCACGGAGCCGTGGTCGCCGATCACCCAGTCCGCGGCGATCAGGGGAACACGCCAGTCGGTGTCCGGCGGCAGGACGACGATGCCCCGCCGTTGGGCGGCGGCCAGCCACGACCGCACCTGCCAGTCGCCGTGGCAGGACCAGACGTTGGGGTGCACGAGGACCGCGACCCGATGGCGGGCCGGGTCGAGTTCCGTCAGCAGTCGGGGCAGCAGGGCGTCCAGGCGGTTGAAGGACGAGCCGAGCCCCCAGGTGGAGGAGACGAGGACCAGGCGCTGTCCGCGGCGCAGACCCAGCGCCGTGCGGTACCGCCCCCGCAGCGGCAGACTCGCCACCAGCCGGTCGTGGCAGGCATCCCCGACGACCACGCTGACGGGCAGGGCCTCCGGGCAGGTGCGCGCCAGGGTGGCCAGCTCCTCGCGGTGGGCGAGTGCCAGCGCCCTCGGAACCACCTTCCCGTGCCGCGTCAGGTATTGCCGCCCCAGCTCGCCGACGGTCCGTGGCGCACCCGGGTCACGGTCGTCCGTGAGGCGGGACAACTTGATGTGTCCCGCGCCGTGCGGCATCCGCAGCAGCGGGCCCCGCAACCGGTGGACGCCCTGGGAGCCGGCCGCGAGGACGAGGTCGAACTCCCCGCGCAGCGCCACCTCCCACGGCAGTGCCGTGCCGCCCAGGGCGCGCAGCACGCGCTCCGCCCCGGCGTTGAAGGCGTGGGGTGCGATCGTGAAGTGGATCTGGATCCGCAGGTCCGACTCGAGGAGCGGGAGCAGGTCCCGCAGTCGGCTGCCGTACACCTCGGTGTGCACGACGACGAGGACGCGCTTGCAGTCGGTCAGGGTCAGCCACTGCGCGTCGTGCCCGGATCCGGAGCGGACTCCGGATCCGGGTAACGGCCTCGTCGAGATGGCTCTGCTCTCAACCGCCATTGTCTCCCCCGGGGTTGTGGACTCCTTTGGGCAGGACGCTTCGGGTCGGGGGTGCCCCGGAGCGCGGGCGGAAAGCTTGCGCGACGCTTGCGGGATCCTTGCAGGAGCGGCGCGCCGGGCAGTTCAGCGCCCGTCACGGTGCCGGCGCCCGAGCTTCAATGCGTCAGAACGTCAGCTTCCAGCTGTTGATGTAGCCCGTGTCCTGGGCGGCGACGTCCTGGACGCGGAGTTTCCAGGCGCCGTTGGCCGGCTCGCTGGACGCGTCGACCGTGTACGTCGCGATGACGTTGTCCGCCGAGTCGTTGCTGCTGGAGTTCTTCAGGCGGTACGCCGTGCCGTCGGGCGCGAGCAGGTCGACGACCACGTCGCCGCGCCAGGTGTGCCGGATGTCGACGTCCACCTTGAGGGTGGCCGGGGCGTTGCCGGTGCGGCCGGTCACGTCCACCGTGGAGGTCACCGCTGCGCCGTTGTCAGGGACGGCGACGTCCGTGGTGTTCTCGTACGCGTCGCCGGGCGGCACCGTGGTGCCCGCGCCGAGCGTCCAGACCGCGTGGGCGACGGCGTCGCTGTTGCGGTCCAGGGCGGTGTCGTTGATGTTCGACGTCGTGTCGCAGGACGAGTGGTAGCAGCGGTCGAAGGCCTGACCGGCCGTGCCGCCCCACTTCTGGGCCTGCGCGCTGGACTTGGCGCGCTCCGCGCCGGTGAAGAGCCCGCCGACCGGGATGCCGACGTTCTTGAACGGGGCGTGGTCGGAGCGGCCGTCGCCGTCGGTCTCGATCTCGGTGGGGACGTTCAGGCCCGCGTAGAAGTCCTTGAACGTCTTCTCGATCGTGGGGTCGTCGTCGTAGACGAAGTAGCCCGGGTTCGGCGAGCCGATCATGTCGAAGTTCAGATAGCCGCTGACCTTCGAACGGTCCGCCGCGGGCAGGTTGTTGACGTAGTACCGCGAGCCGACCATGCCCAGCTCCTCGGCGCCCCACCAGGCGAACCGCAGGTGCTTCGTGGGCTTGAGCTGCGCGCGCGAGACGGCGAGCGCCGTCTCCAGGACACCGGCCGAGCCGGAGCCGTTGTCGTTGATGCCGGGGCCCGACGAGACGCTGTCGAGGTGGGCGCCCGCCATCAGGACCTGGTTCGCGTCGCCGCCCGGCCAGTCGGCGATCAGGTTGTAGCCGGTGCCGCCGCTGGCGGTGAACTGCTGGATGCGGGTGGTGAATCCGGCCGCGTCCAGCTTCGCCTTCACGTAGTCGAGGGAGGCCTTGTAGCCGGGGCGCCCGTGCGCGCGGTTGCCGCCGTTGGCCGAGGCTATGGACTGGAACTGGGAGAGGTGCGCCTTGACGTTGGCGAGCGGTATGTCGGGCGCGGCGAGCGTGGGCGCGGGGGCGGCGGTCGTGGCGACGGCGGGAGCGGCGGTGGCGAGCAGGCCGCCGATGGCCAGAGTGGCGGCACCGACGGCCGCACGTCTGAAGAGTTTCATGTGGGGCTCCGTATTCCGAACAGCGAGAGGGACGGAACGTGCGAGGCGCCCTGCGACGCGGGTGCCGCGGGGCGCCTTTGGAGCTGTGCGTTGCCTGATGTTGAGGGCGTGACGACCCACCGTCAAGAGCGGAAACCGGTCACATTGCGGTCAGCCTTGTTCGGATAGCGGACAGCTCCGCGGTGACCCGCGAGATGACGGTTCGGGATGCCTGCCCTCTTTACCGGGACGGGGCCTCCGGTTTACCGGGACGGGGCCTCCGGAACGGTGTCCGCGAGTCCGGTTTACCGGGACGGGGCCTCCGGTCTACCGGGACCGGGCCTCCGGAACGGTGTCCGCGAGCTCCGAAGCGGTCGGGTAGGAGCCCTGCGCCCCCTTGCGGGTGACCGCCGCCGCACCCACCCGCACCGCGTACGCCGCCGCCGTCGGCAGGTCCTCGCCGAGGCCGAGGCGCCAGCCGAGCGCCGCGGTGAAGGCGTCACCCGCACCCGTCGTGTCCACCGCGTCGACCTTCGGACTCGGTACCCGTACGACGTCCGTGCCGTCCGCGGTGAGCGCGCCCTCGGCGCCCAGCGTGATCACCACCGAGCGGGGGCCGAGCGCGAGCAGCCCGCGCGCCCACTCCTCCGGAGCCTCGCCCGCCTCCTCCCCGAGGATGACGCGGGCCTCGTGCTCGTTCACGACCAGCGGGTCGCAGGCGGCCAGGACCTCCGCGGGCAGCGGGGCCGGCGGCGACGGGTTGAGGACGAAGCGGGTGCCGGGGCGCAGGGTGCGGACGACCTCGGCGACCGTGTCCAGGGGGATCTCCAGCTGGCTGGAGACCACCCGGGCCGCGGAGAGCAGGCTGCCCGCCGCGCGGATGTCCTCGGGGGTGAGCCGGGCGTTGGCGCCGGGGGACACCACGATGCTGTTGTCGCCCGACGGGTCGACCGTGATCAGCGCGACCCCGGTGGGCGCGCCGCCCACCAGGACGCCGACGGTGTCCACGCCGGCCGCGCGCTGCGCGTCGAGGAGCAGCACGCCGTGCGCGTCGTCGCCGACCCGGGCGAGCAGCGCGGTGCGGGCGCCGAGCCGGGCCGCGGCGACCGCCTGGTTGCCGCCCTTGCCGCCGGGGTGGACGGCCAGGTCGGAGCCGAGCACCGTCTCGCCGGGCGCGGGGCGCCGCTCCACGCCGACCACCAGATCGGCGTTGGCGGAGCCCACGACCAGCAGCTCGTAGTCGGTGTTGTCGGCGTTCATGTGCTGATTCCTGCTTTCTTGCGGTGAGGTGGTGACGGCTGCGACGGTACTCGCGCGGCGGCACTCATATCCGACCAGGCCAGGTCAGGGCGGATCAAGTCAGGAGAAGTCCCGCACGTTCTTCGACGTGACGACCTTCACCGGCACCTTCACCGTCTCCTGGACCTTCTTGCCCTGCGCGGCCCGGACCGCGTTGCGCACGGCGATCTTCCCGAGCTCCTTGGGCTGCTGCGCCACGGACGCGTACAGCGTGCCCGCCTCGACCGCCTTGAGGCCGTCGGGCGTGCCGTCGAAGCCGACCACCGGGACCGACTTGCCCGCCTTGTCGCCGAGCGCCTTGACCGCGCCGAGCGCCATCTCGTCGTTCTCGGCGAAGACGCCGTTCACGCCCTTGTTGGACTGCATGAGGTTCGTCATGACGTCCAGGCCCTTGGTGCGGTCGAAGTCCGCGGGCTGCTTGGCGACGACGTCGATGCCGGGGTACGCCTTGATGCCCTCGGCGAAGCCCTGCCCGCGCTCGCGGCTCGCGGAGGTGCCCGGCGTGCCCTGGAGGACGACGACCTTGCCCTTGCCGCCCAGCTTCTCGGCGAGCGTCTTCGCCGCCAGCCTGCCGCCCGCGACGTTGTCGGAGGCGACGAGCGTCGCGGTCTCCGCCTTGTTCACCCCGCGGTCGGCGGCGACCACCGGGATGTCCTGCTTGTTGGCGCCCCGCACGGCGGGACCCGCCGCGTCGGAGTCCACCGGGTTGACGATGATCGACTTCACGCCCTCGCCGGTGAAGTTCTGCAGCTGGTTGGTCTGCTGGGACGCGTCGTTCTGCGCGTCGGTGACCGTCAGGTCGATGCCCGCCTTCTCGGCCTCGGCCTGCGCGCCCTCCTTCATCTGGACGAAGAAGGGGTTGTTGAGGGTGGACAGCGACATGCCGATCTTCGTGCTCGTGCCGGACGAGCCCGAGTTGAAGAAGGAGACCGCGCCGACGACGGCCGCCACGACCACGGCGGCGACCGCGTACTTCACCGCCTGCGGCCCCTTGCCGCGGATGCCCCCGGCTGCCCCCGAGGAGGCCCCCGGAGTCGCCCCGGCCCGCCGCCGCAGCGTGTCCAGGAGGACCGCGAGCGCGATGACGACACCGATCACGACCTGCTGCCAGAAGGCCGACACGGAGAGGAGGTTGAGGCCGTTGCGCAGCACCGCGAGGATCAGCGCGCCGATCAGCGTCCCGGATGCCTTGCCGACGCCGCCCGCCAGGCTCGCGCCGCCGATGACGACCGCGGCGATCGCGTCGAGCTCGTAGCCCTGCGCGGCCTGCGGCTGCGCGGAAACGAGGCGGGAGGCGAGGACGATGCCCGCGACGGCCGCGAAGAGGCCGGAGAGCGCGTAGATGACGAGCTTCTGCCGCTTGACGCGCAGCCCGGAGAGACGGGCCGCCTCTTCGTTGCCGCCGATCGCGTACATGGAGCGGCCGATGAACGTACGCCCGAGGACCAGCGCCGTGACGAGGCCCATCACGACCATCACGATCACCGGGACCGGCAGCCAGCCGCCCACCGTGTCACCGAGGTGCGACACCGAGTCGGGGAACGCGATCGGGCTGCCCTGCGAGATCACCAGGGAGAGGCCGCGGGCCACCGACAGCATCGCGAGCGTCGCGATGAACGGCGGGAGTTTCCCGTACGAGACGAGCAGGCCGTTGACGAACCCGCAGGCCATGCCGGTCGCCACGGCGAAAACCACCGCGAGCCAGACCGGCAGGCCCTGCGAAGTCGCCGTCCAGGCGAGGACGGTGGCGGAGAGCGCGGCCACCGAACCGACGGACAGGTCGATGCCCGCCGACACGATCACGAAGGTGACACCGAACGCGAGGATCGCGGTCACCGCGGCCTGCACGCCGACGTTGAGCAGGTTCTGCGTGGTGAGGAAGTCGCCGGAGAGCAGCGACATCGCCACGACCAGGACGATCAGGGCGCTCAGCGCGCCGTTGTCGAGCAGGACGCGGCGGAGCGAGGCCGCGCCACCCGCGTCGCGCTTCAAGGTTTCAGTGGCCACGGGAGCCCTCCGCTGTCGTGTCTTCCGCTTGCGGTACTGCTGTCGTGCTGACGGCGAGCGCCATCACCGCGTCCTGGGTGGCCTCTTCGGCCGTGAGCTCGCCGGCGATCCTGCCCTGTGCCATGACGAGGACCCGGTCGCTCATGCCGAGCACCTCGGGCAGATCGCTGGAGATCATCAGGACCGCGTGCCCGGAGGCCGTCAGTTCGTTGATGAGCTGGTAGATCTCGACCTTCGCGCCCACGTCGATGCCGCGCGTCGGCTCGTCGAGGATGAGGACCTTGATGTCCGCGAGCAGCCATTTGCCGATGACGACCTTCTGCTGGTTGCCGCCGGAGAGGGTGCGGACGTGCTGGCCGAGCCCGGCCATGCGCACCCCCAGCTGCTCGGCGATGCGCGCGGCGGCCCGCTGCTGGCCCTTGAGGTCCACGAGCCCTGCGCGGGTCGCCGAACGCAGCGTCACCAGGCCGAGGTTCTCCCGCACGGAGGCGTCGAGGAGGAGCCCCTGACCCTTGCGGTCCTCGGGGACCAGGCCGATGCCCGCGCCCATCGCCGCGTTCACGTCGTGCCGGGGCAGCCGCTCGCCGCGCACGTCGACCGAGCCGGCGTCGTAGCGGTCGGCGCCGAACACGGCCCGCGCCACCTCGGTGCGGCCCGCGCCCACCAGACCCGCGAGGCCGACGACCTCACCGGCCCGCACCTCGAAGCTGACGTCGTGGAAGACGCCGTCCCGGGTGAGGCCATCGACGCGCAGCAACGGCGGCCCGGTGTCCGGGCGTTCGCGCGGATACTGCTGCTCGATGCTGCGCCCCACCATGAGGCGTACGAGCTCGTCCTCGTCGGTCGACGCGGGCACCTGGTCGACGCTGCGGCCGTCGCGCAGGACGGTGACGCGGTCGCCGAGTGCCGCGATCTCCTCCAGGTGGTGGGTGATGAAGACGATGCCGACGCCGTCCTCGCGCAGCGTGCGCACGATCCGGAAGAGCTTGTCGACCTCCTCGGAGGTGAGGACGGCGGTGGGCTCGTCCATGATGAGCACGCGCGCGTCCAGGCTGAGCGCCTTGGCGATCTCGACCATCTGCAGCCGGGCGATGCCCAGTTCGCGCACCTTGGCGCGCGGCGACACCTGGACGCCGACCCGCCGCAGCAGCTCCTCGGCGTCGGCTTCCATCTTCTTCCGGTCGACGAGGCCGAAGCGGCGTGGCTGCCGCCCGAGGAAGATGTTCTCGGCGACGGTCAGGTCGGGTACGAGGTTGAACTCCTGGTAGATGGTGGCGATGCCGAGCCGCTCGGCGTCCTGCGCGCCGTTGATGCGGACCTCGCGCCCCTCGGCGAAGATGCGTCCGCTGTCGGGGCGGTAGGCGCCGGAGAGCATCTTGATGAGGGTGCTCTTGCCCGCGCCGTTCTCGCCGAGCAGGACGTGCACCTCGCCGCGCCGCAGATCGAAGTCGACGGAGTCCAGCGCGACGACGCCGGGGAACGTCTTGCGGATGCCTTCGATGCGCAGCAACTCGCTCTGCTCACTCACGGGTTGCTCCTTCGGGTCGTACGGAGGTGTCCTCGCCCGTACCGGTGTCTTCGCCGATGCCCTCACCGCAGGAGCGGCGGACGACGAGGCGGGCGGGCAGGGAGACGGACCGCGGGCTCCTGCCCCCGATCCGGTCGACCAGCGCGTGCACGGCGGCCCGGCCGAGGTCGGCGGTCGGCTGGGCGATCGCGGTGACCGGCGGGTCGGTGTGCACGAACCACGGGATGTCGTCGAAGGCCGCGAGCCCGATGTCGTCCGGGACGCGCAGGCCGTGCGCGCGGATCGCGTCGAGGGCGCCGAGCGCCATCAGGTTGTCGGCGGCGAAGACGACCTCGGGCGGCTCGGGCAGCGCGAGGAAGCGCTCGGTGGCGCGTCGTCCGCTGCCGGCCTGGAAGTCGCCCTGCCCGATGTACGCGTCGGGCAGCGCGGTGCCGTGCTCGCGCAGCGCGTCCCGGAAGGCCTCGACGCGTTCGCTGCCGGTGGTGGTGGCGGCGGGGCCCGCGATGATGGCGAGCCTGCGGTGGCCGAGCCCGTGCAGGTGGGCGACGAGGTCGCGGACGGCCTGCCGCCCGTCGGAGCGGACGACGGGTACATCGACGCCCACGCCGGGGATCCACCGGTCGACGAAGACCATCGGGGTGCCGGCCCGCACGGTGTCGAGCATCAGCGGCGAGCCGCCGTCGGTGGGGGAGACGAGCAGCCCGTCGATCCGCCGGTCGAGCAGGGTCCGCACGTGGTGGTCCTGCAGCTCCGGCCGCTCGTCGGCGTTGCCGATGATCACGCTGTAGCCGAGCGCGCGGGCCGCCTCCTCGACGGAGCGGGCCAGCTCCGTGAAGTACGGGTTGAGCACGTCGCTGATGACCAGGCCGAGGGTGCGGGTCCGGTCGGTGCGCAGGGACCGGGCGACGGCGTTCGGCCGGTAGCCGAGCGTGTCGACGGCGGCGACGACCCTGGCGCGGGACGCGGGGCTGACGGAGGGGTGACTGTTCAGGACGCGCGACACAGTGGCGACGGACACGCCGGCCTCGGCCGCGACGTCCTTGATGCTCACCGCACTGGGAGTCATCGCCGGTCCACCTCCTTGTGGAATCGATTACACGGAGGATTGGAAACGATTACACGGCGGCCTGGCAAGAGGTGCACAGGGATCGTGGCGCCGGTGAGACCTGATCGTGATGTGGCTGTCGCGGCGTGGGGAGGGGGCCGGCCGGCCGGTCAGGCCCCCCGGAACGGCACCGTCAGCCAAGGGCTGTCCGGGTCTGTTGTCAGGGCGCGGTGGGCGCGCAGTACGTCCGTGTACCAGGAGCCGAACGACTCCTCGTCGAAGTGCAGGCAGCGGCCCAGGACGTAGCCCGCCGAGAACGTCTCCCAGGAGGCGTACGCGGACCGGGCGGCCTCGGAGGCGCGCTCCAGGGACTTGATCATCTCTGCGTGGGTGGCGTACCGCGCGCCCCGGCCCCAGCGGGCCATCTTCGAGGCGCGGCCGATGTCCCACGCCGCGACCGTGCCGACGTGACCGTCGGGCGGCAGGAGTGCGTCGGCGCGGAACCGGGCCTCGTAGCGGAGCACCTTGCCGACCAGGCCCCGCAGGTGCGCCACGAACTGGTCGAGTTCGGGGTCCTCGCCGGGGCGGTGCGGTTCGCCGGGGCCGCCGGTCTCCACCACGCGGTCCCTGAGCGCCGCCTCGACCTGGTCGCGCCAGAGCTCCGGGTCGACCCGGGGGCCGTGCCGCCGGGCCAGTACGGCGCGGGCGTCCAGGACGAAGTCCCAGTACCAGGGGCTGACGTCACAGGTGAGCAGCCGCTCCTGGAGGGCCAGCCAGTCGTCGCGGTCGTGCACGCCCCACCACTCCGCCAGGCGGCCGATCTCGTTGTGGTGGCCCGCGCCGTGCCAGTCGACGGTGTTCCAGGCGTCGCCGTTGGTGAAGCACAGGTGCGCGCCGCACGCCAGGCCGTGCAGGAGCGGGCTGCCGGGCGCGGGCGTCCTCGTGCGCCGGGTGTCGATGCGGTTCGCGAGGCCGTCGGAGCGGTGGTACCGCTCGTGCAGGTCCGACCAGACCTCCCGTTCGTCGTCGGTGGTCAGGTAGAACTGCCGGCACGGTGTCGCCGCGTTCACGACGAGGAAGTCGACGTCGTCGGGGCAGCCCGCGGCGAGCGAGTCCAGCGTGACGTACTCGTAGACGACGGCGGGATGCGGGCGGGGCAGCACGCCCGCCGTGTAGACCTGCGCGGCCTTCCTGCCGTCCGGCAGGTCGACGGTGAACAACTCGCTCTCGGTGGCGTCGCGTTCGGTCCCGGCCGCGGGCACCGGGCGGTACAGGCCCTCCACGGCTATCGCCCGCAGGTAGCCGTACGCGTCGTCCTCCTGGCACAGCTCGTACAGGTGCTCCTCCAGGTCGGCGGGTGCCTGCCAGGGGGTGCCGTCCTCCGGTGCGGGGAAGTCGGGAAAGACCTCGTCGTGGAGTTCGTCGTCGTGGTCGTTCACGGGGTGGTCGTCGTGCATGGGCGTGCTTCTCCGCTCGGGCGCTGCGCTGGTTCTCGCGATCTCGCACCCTACGCGGGCGCCTCGACTCGCAGGGACTTCAGGCCGTTGATGAAGTGCGAGACGAGTCGGCGCGGCGGCGCGGCGAGCCGCAGGTGTGGCAGGGCACGCGCCGACTCCTCGTAGAACAGGCGGAGTTGGAGCCGGGCGAAGTGTGCGCCCAGGCAGACGTGCGGGCCGTCGCCGAACGCCACGTGTGGGTTGGGTGAGCGCGACAGGTCGAGGCGGTGCGGGTCGTCGAAGACGCGCTCGTCGTGGTGGGCGGACGCGTGGAAGACGACGACCTTGTCCCCGGCGGCGATGCGCGTCCCTGCGAGCTCGGTGTCGCGGGCCGCCGTGCGCCGGAAGCTGAGCACGGGCGGGTGGCTGCGCAGGAGTTCGTCCACGGCGGTGGCGAGGGTGACCTCGCCGGCCCGCAGCCGCTCGTACTCGCCGGGGCTCTCCACGAGCGCGAGCAGTCCGCCGGGCGCCGCGCTCCGTACGGTGTCGTTGCCCGCGACGGTGAGGAGGAAGAAGAACATCTCCAGTTCGGGGGCGGTGAGTTCGGGGTCGGCTGCGAGGGCCGTCAGCACGTCGTCGCCGGGGTGCTCGCGCTTGTGCGCGGCCAGCGTCCGGGCGTACGCGAACATGTCGCGCAGCATCGCGGGCGAGCGGGGATCGACCGGACGGCCGTCGGGCCCCCGCACGGGCGGGGCCGCCTCGTCCGGGTCCTGGTAGCCGATGACGCGCTGGGTCCAGCGCAGCAGCAGGCCCCGGTCGGACGCGGGGACGCCGAGCAGATCGGCGAGGTTGAGCAGGGCGTAGTCGTCGGTGACGGCGGTGACGACGTCGAAGGTGCCGTCGCCGTCGCGGGCGTCCGCCACGGCGGCCGCGAGGAGCGTCCTGGCCCGCTCGCGCACCCGCGCCTCGAACCGCTCGATCCGGCGCGGCGTGAACGCGCGGCTGACCAGTCTGCGCAGCTGGCCATGGTCGGCGGGGCCCGCGCCGCCCGGCGCGGCGGGACCCTGGTTGAGCATCATGCGCCGGATGAACGGCAGGTCGTCCGGGGCGGGATCGCGGATCTGCGTGGCGCCCAGGTACGAGGAGTACGTCGCCGGGTCCTTGAGGACGCGCACCACGTCCGCGTGCCGGGTGACCGCCCAGAACCCCGGGCCCGCCGGCCAGCCGAGCACCTCCGGCTCCTCCTGCCGGGCCACGGGGTGGTGGTCGCGCAGCACCCGGTAGCGGTCGTGGGGGACGCCTTCCGCGTACAGGCGGGGATCGAAGACGTCGGGGACGTCGGGGACGTCGGGGGCGGGCGGTGTCGTCGCGGGCGCGTCCCGCAGGCTCACGCGGCGCCGCCCCGGGAGAGGTCCGTGCCGTCGCCCCGGGAGAGGTCCGTGCCCTCGCCCCGGGACAGCTCCGTACCGCCGCCCCCGGAGCCGTCCGTGCCGTCGCCGTCGTCCGCCGCGCGCAGAAAATCCTCCACCGTACGGATCAGTTCGAGGGGCACCTCGTCCATCGCGTAGTGCCCGGCCCCCGGCAGCTCCGCGAGTTCGCCGTGCGGGTACGAGCTCAGCCACGTGCGGCGCATGAGGTCCGCCGACAGGGCGGGGTCGAGCGCCCCGGTGACGGCGAGCGCGGGGACGGGCGAGCCGTCGACCTCGGTGTGGAAGTCCTCGCCCGCCCACGAGTCCAGCCAGGCGCGGAACGCCTTGGCGTCGCTGACCGCGAGGGAGCGGCGCACCATCCGGTCGAGCCAGGCACGGGGACGTACACCACCCGTGGTGATGTCGAGGATGGCGCGGCGGTTGTCGGGGGCGTGCGCCGCGTCGGCGAACAACTCCCACTGCTCGGGCGGGAGTCGCAGCCCGTTCGCGGGGACGGGCGACACCCCGACGAGGCGGCGCACCCGGTGCGGGGCCGCGGTCAGGACGCGCTGCGCGACGGTGGCGCCCATGGAGTGCCCGATCAGCGAGAACCGCTCCCAGCCGAGCCGGTCGGCCAGATCGAGCACGTCGGCGGCGCCCTCACTCGTCGTGTACGCGCCGACCGCGTCCTTGGCCTCCCCGTACCCGCGCAGATCCACCACCGCGTACTGGAACGCCGCACCGTCCAGGTCCGCGAGCACCGGCCCGTACGCCGACCGGTCGGCGAACCAGCCGTGGACCGCGATCACCTTGTGCGGGCCTTCGCCGAGCAGGGTGTGGGGGAGCAGGAAAGGCGTCACAGCGACTCCGATCGCCGACAGGAGGCCCGGGCGGCACCGGTCGGTGCGGGACCGTGACCACGGTGTCCCCAACCGTGGCGGCGCGCAAGGGCGCGCGCCGAGCGCACCGTGTTCGAGCAGGTGCGGGTGGTGTGCGCAGGGACGCGGGTGAACTTGGCGGACGGCCTGCGGTCCGGCACCGCTGTTGGTCAGAATGTGGCATGGCCATCCGTCGCCTCAGCTACCGGCTCGGCCAGGAGCCGGCATCCGGAACCCCCCGTCTGGTCCCCGCGGACCCGGACGGACGCGGGCAGCAGACGCACGCAGACGCAGACACGGACGCATACGCGGACGCGGACGCGGACGCGGACGCGTTGTGTGCCGTCGTCACGCGTGTCATAGGCGCCGGGACCGAGCTGAGCTACAGCCTGCTGCCGGACGGCGGCCGGCTCCTGTGCGCCGCCCTCCCGGGGCAGCGCGTCGAGGCACTGCACCTGAGCGCCGACACCCCAGGGCCCGGACCCGTGTGGCCGATCGACACCTGGCGCTCCGCCGACTGGGAGACGGGCGCGGAGGAGACGCTCGGCGCCGGGTTCGTCGAGTCCGAACTTCCCGTGCCGGAAGCCCACTTCGACCGCGAACTCCTCGTCGCCTTCGCCAGGGAGCGCGCCGACCGCGTCGCGCCCTTCCTCGCCGACGTGCGCCGGCTCTTCGAGAATCCCGCCGGACGGCAGATCGTCCTCGTGGAGGAGGACTCCGAAACCGTCGCCCGCTGGATCGCGCTCGCCTGCGCCTCCCTCCCCGAGGCGTACGTCGCCGCGCTGACGTTCACCACCTGGACCACCGACCCGTGCCGGGCCCCGCAGCAGATCATCGGCACCGGCCCGGACGCGGACTTCGACCGGTCCCACGACGCCACCGTCGAGTACCTGTACCGCGTGCACGACGGCACGGGCGGCCCGCAGAGCCCGCCCGCGGAGCCCGACGCCTGGGCCCGGCTGACGGCCGAGCGGTGGCTCGCAGGGAACCCGCCCCGCCCCGCCCCCGGAGCGGCCGCACGGCCGGAAGGCCCCTTCGCCCTCATCCCGCTGATCTCCGGCGGGGACCCCGGCGCCACGGGCACGGCCACGGGCACCGCCACGGGCACCCTCTCCGGCGCCGAACTCGCCGGTCTCGGCGGCGACTCCCTGCACGCCGTCATCGACGCCTTCACCCGGTCCGTGAGCAGAGGGGAGGCCGACCCGCGCACCCTCGACGAGCTCGACCGGCTCTGCCGGGGCCTCGACGGCGACCACGCCCTCGCGGCCAGGCCCCTCGCCCTCGCCCTCGTCAAGCACCGGCTCGACGCCTCCCGCGGCAGCGCCGCACTCCCCGACCTGGCCGCCTTCGAAGGACTGCCACTCGGCCAGGAGGCCTGGGCGGAACTGCGCGAGGAGTACGGCGGCCGCGCCGACGACGCCCTGCGCGCCAGGCTCCGCGACCCCGTCACCACCTGGACGGAGCCACTGCGGCTCGCCCTCGCCGTCGGAACCGACGGCGGCCCCGGCCTCGACAAGGCCATGGACCGCCTCGCGGACGCCCTGCTCCACCCCGAGCGGCGCGACTGCGCGCAGGCCGTCCAGGTCCTGACCGAACTCGACCACGTCGCCCTCACCCGCCGCGTGCTCCGGCTGCTCATCGAGGACTTCACCGAACGCAAACTCGACCGCCTGCGGGCCCTCGCCGACTCCCCGCAGGGCGAGTGGCTGCGGCGCAACATCGACGACGCGCCGCTCACCGTCCGCCTCGCCGCGGCCGCCGCGCACTGGAGCGGCCCCCCGGACCGGCTGCGGGGCGCCGAACTCTTCGGGCGGCTCACCGAACTCCTCGCGAGCCGGCGGGTCGAGGACACCAGGACCCTGCTCCTGCTGTGGCGCATGGTGTGGCGCAACGACCCGCCGGACCGCGCCGAACAGCCCTGGGTGGCCCGCACCTGCACCCCCCGCCTCATCATCGAGGCGGACCTCGGCCGCCGCGTCATGGGCTGGCTCAAGGAGCCCGACCACTGCGACCTCGAACTGGTCGAGTTCGCACGGGAGATGCGCGACGACGCCAAGCTGGGCGCCCAGGACCGCGACACCGCCGACCTGCTCGTGACCGCCCAGGACCTCGCCGACGGGCGGCTCGCCCTGAGCAGGAAGTCCGTCGGCCGGCTCCGTGAACTGGGTCGGAAGGTCTCACCGCTCGGCACGGTCCTGCGCAAGGGTGTCGACGAACGGGTGGGCCGAGCCCTCGCCGGGGCGAACCCGCTCGACGTGTGCGAGTCGCACGGACTCCAGATCCTCGTCGCCGCGGGTCCCGACCTGCTGCGGAGCTACCGCGCCCACCTCCTGGACGAGCGGACGTACGACCGCCTCTGCCGCGAACTGCCGGGCAGACCCGCTGAGTTGGCCGCGTACTACCACATCTGGCGGCCCCGGCGGCGGCACGGCGTCAGCGCGGAATGGCGCGAGGTCGCCGCCGAACTGCTCGACCAGACCCTCGCGCCCGTCCTCGCCCACCTCGACCACCACCACCTCGGCCAGGTCGCCACCGTCCTCCAGCGCGAGGGTCAGGACGTACAGGAATGGACGGCATGGCGTCATCGGGTCGCACAGCGGCAGAGCTGACCGTCGCCCGGGAGCGGCACCGGCCTCGGCCCCGGAGCAGAGCCGACCGAGCACACCACCCCACGAAAGGACCAGCGTGAGCGACACCAGCGAGACCGTCGTCGACAACTTCCCCGGCGGCAGCATGGCGAGCCGCCCCGTGCACTTCATCTGGATGCTCGACTGTTCGGGCTCCATGGGCGTCAACGGCAAGATCGGCGAGCTGAACTTCGCGATCCGTGAAGCCATCCCCGAGATGCAGCAGGCCGCCCAGTCCAACCCCGCCGCGTCCCTGCTGGTGCGCGCCATCACCTTCGCCAGCGGCGCGAGCTGGCACGTCGGCGAGCCCACCCCGGTCGACCGGTTCTCCTGGGAGGACGTGCACATTTACGGCGGCACGGACATGGGCGCCGCGTTCAAGCTGGCGGCCGGCGCGCTGCAGACCCCGCCGATGCCGCAGCGCGCCCTGCCGCCCGTGCTCGCGCTCGCCTCCGACGGACAGCCCACCGACGACTGGCGGGCCGGGCTGCGCGCCATCGACGGCACGCCGTGGGGCAAGCGTGCCGTGCGCGTCGCGGTGGCCATCGGTGACGACGCGGACAAGAGCATGCTCAAGGAGTTCCTCGGCAACCCCGAGCTGGAGCCGTTGCAGGCGAAGAACCCGCGCCAGCTCGCCGCCGCCATCCGCTGGATGTCCACTGCGGTCGTCAAGGATGCCTCCACCCCCAAGGTCGACGACGGCGCGAAGCCCGCGACGCCGATCGACGTGCCGTCGATGACCAAGGGCGAAGACGACATCTGGTGACCGGGCCGCAGACGACGACAGGGCCCTGGGCGCTGCTCAGCGGCGCGGTCAAGGGAGTGGCGAAGAAGTACAGCCAGGACCGCGGCACCGCCCTGCCCGTGGCCGGCGGCCGCGCGGTCGTCCTCGCCGTCGCCGACGGGCACGGCAGCGCCGCGCACTTCCGCAGCGACCTCGGGGCGCTCTGGGCGGTCGAGGAGTTCACGGAGTGCGCGGAGGTCTTCGCGCACGAGGCGGCACGCGTCGGCGACGACGCGGCGGGCTGGCCCGCCCTGCGTGAGGAGGCGCGCCGCCTGCCGCAGCAGGTGGGCCACCGCTGGCACGAGCGCGCCCGCATCCACGACGCCAACTCGCCCGCCCACGGCTCCCGTCCGCTCACGGCGGTGGCCCGCACCACACCCGGGCAGCGCGCCGGGGTCCCGGACCTCGCCGCGTACGGCAGCACCCTCATCGGCGCCGTGCTGACCGAACACACCTTGTTCTGCTGGCAGTTGGGGGACGGTGACATCGTGCTCGTGGACGGCGGCGGGGCCCCGCACACCCCGCTCTCCACCGGGCCCGACATGGGCGATGAGACCGATTCGCTCTGTGAGCCCGAGCCTTGGCGCAAGATGCGGTCGCACTGGCAGCCCTTCACCGGCGGCGTGCCGCCGTGTGTGCTGCTCTCCACCGACGGGCTCTCCAAGAGCTTCGCCGACCACCAGGGATTCCTGGACTTCGCCACCGGCCTCGGCGACCGCGCGGCCGAGCAGGGCGTGGCGGCGGTGCAGGCCCAGCTCCCGGACTGGCTGGGGCGGGCGGCCACGTTCTCCGGGGACGACACGACCCTCGTGGGCGCCATAGCGGTGCCCGCGCAGCGCAGCGACGAACCGCAAGGGCAGCAACCTTGAGGCAGAGAGGAACAGAATGGTGAACGGCATGCTCGCCGCCGGAAAGACCCTGGTGGCCGAGTCGGGGGAGAAGCTCAAGGTCGCCGATCTCTTCGGCTCCGGCGGCCAGGGCGAGGTCTACCGCGTCCAGACGCCCACCGGCGACCGCGCGGTCAAGTGGTACTACCCCCAGCTCGCGGACGCCCGCCAGCGGGAGATCCTCGAAGGGCTCATCGCCAAGGGCTGGGACGACCCCCGCTTCCTGTGGCCGCGCTCCATCGTGATGGACCCCGAGGGCAGGCAGCCCGGCTTCGGCTACCTCATGGACGTACGGCCCGCCCGCTTCTGCGACCTGCCGGCGCTGTTCCGCCGCGACCCCTCGGTGGCGTCCGCGACGATGCGCACCCTGGTGACGGTGGCGCTGCACACCGTCGAGGCCTACCGCGCCCTGCACTCCAGGGGCATCGCCTACCGCGACATCAACTGGGGCAACATCTTCTTCGACCCGCGCACCGGCGACGTCCTGGTCTGCGACAACGACAACGCGGTCGTCGAGGGCGCCGAGGCCGCCGTCGCGGGCACCATGGACTTCATGGCGCCCGAACTAGTCCGCGGCGACAAGGGCACCCAGCCCGGCACCCAGAGCGACCTGCACTCCCTCGCCGTGCTGCTCTTCCTGCTCCTGATGAACGACCACCCGTTCAACGGCGCGCTCGCCCTGAACATCCGCTGCATGGACGAGGCGGCCAAGCGCAGGCTGTACGGCACGGACCCGGTCTTCGTCTACGACCCGTCCGACACCCGCAACCGTCCCGTGCCCGGCGAGCAGCCGACCGTCGAGGCGACCTGGGGAGCGCTGCCGCAGATCCTGCGCGACCTGTTCGTGCGGACGTTCACGGACGGCCTGCGCAACCCCACCCTCCGGGTGCGCGAGTCGCAGTGGCGCGACGCGCTCAGCCAGGTCCTCGACGCCATCACGCAGTGCGGCGCGTGCGGCAAGCAGAACCTGACCCAGCCCGACGGCGCGCCCCCCAACTGCTGGAAGTGCCGCACCGTCCTGACGCTGCCGCCCCGCCTCGAACTGGTCACGGGCACGGGTTCGCTCCGCACCAGGCGCGGTATCCGCCTCGCCCCGAGCGCCCGCGTCTACGCGCACCACCTGCGCGACGACCCCGAGCGCCACGACTTCTCCGCCGTGGTCGGCGAGGTCACCGAACACCCCAAGCAGCGCGGCCGCTTCGGCCTCACCAACCGCACCACGTCCGTATGGACGGCCCGCATGGACGACGGCACGGTACGGGACGTCGACCCCGGCAAGACGATCGCCCTCCGCTCCGGCCTCCTCATCGAGTTCGGGGGCGGCACGGAGGCGGTGGTGAAGGAGTGAGGCGCGGCGGGTCCCGCTACCGCAGATCGGCGAGGAGGGCGTCGAGGGCTCTGTGAAGCGCCTCGGCGTTGGCGGGGCCGAACCATGTGGTGCGGATGCGTTCGTTGTTCCCGCCGGGGGTCTCGTGGTCGGCGGCGAGCCGGTCCAGGGAGCGGCTCTCGTCGCTCAGGGCGCGCCCGACGCCCTGGAAGAGCCCGCGGACGTAGCGGTCGGCGTCGTCGGAGTCGATGCCCTGGCCGGCGGCCCACGACGTGAGTGTGGCGAGGTACGCGTAGTGGGAGGTCAACGTGCCCGTCAGCGCGGAGAAGACGTCGAAGGCCGCCTCGTCCGCGACCGGGAGCACGCCGCCCAGACGCCCGAAGAGCGCGTCGGCCACCGGGTGGGACGGGAACGTCACCGTGACGGAGCGGCGTTCACGTATCGAGGGCAGGGGGACGGCCCGCACCAGCGGGGCATCGGTGGCCAGGATCCGGCGCAGCTCGCCGCCGGCGACACCGGCCATCACGTTGAGCACCAGCTTGTCGCCGCCCACCCGCAGGCCGGCCAGCGCCTCGTGCCGGTCCTCGCGGCGTACGGCGACGATCACCACGTCGGAGCGGTCCACCACCTCCTGGTTGTCGGCGCAGACCCGTACACCCTCGTGGCGTGCGGACAGCTCCGCGGCCGTGCGGGCTCCCCGGGGGGAGAGGAACACCTGGGGCGACTCGTCGTCCCCGGCGCCCCCGTTGCCCCCCTCGTACAGGCCGGTGACGATGGCCCGGCCGATCTCGCCCACTCCGATGAGGCCGATGCGCTTGATGCGGATGCGCTGCATTCCGTTCTCCTCCATCTGGCCGCTGTGGCCGCTGTGGTCGCTGTGGTCGTTACGTCGCGAGGGAAGTCCGCAGGAACTCCAGGACCTCCGTCCGTGCCGCCTCCGCGTGCGGCTCCACGCCCGGCAGGGTGAGGAACGCGTGCCGCGCGCCGGGGTACTCGGAGAGCCGTACGGGCGTCCCGGCCTCCCGCAGCCGCGCGGCGTACATGCGGCCGTGGTCGGCGACCGCGTCCCGGGTCGGCACCACCACCAGCGCCGGGGCCGCCCCGCCCAGATCGTCGGCGTACAGCGGGGAGACCGCGCGGGCGTCGGTTCCCGGCGGGGCGGCCAGCCGCTGGAAGAAGCGGAGTTGGGGCACGGCGCGGGTCGGGCTGTACCCGTACTTGGCGATCGAGGCGTGGTCGAACATCGTCCCTGTCACATCGACGGCGGGATTCACCAGCACCTGCGCCGCGAGCCGCAGGCCGGCCTCCCGGGCCCGTATCGCCGCCAGGGCACTGATCAGCGCGCCGCAGCTCTCGCCGAACACGGCCGTGCGGGCCGGGTCGACGCCCCACCGCGCGGCGTGCCGCACCACGTGCCGGAGCACGTCCCAGCCGTCGTCGGCGGCTGCCGAGAGCGGAGTGTTCTCGTCGAGGAGGCGGTGCTCGACCGAGACGACGAGCGCGGGCAGGCGGGCGGCGACGTGGCTGTTGGCCCAGTCGCACTGCACGGCCGTGCCCACGACACCGCCTCCATGGACGTGCAGCACGAGCGGTAGCGGGCCCTGGTCGCCGCCGGGCGCGGAAGCCGGCCGGTACACCCGGACCGGAATCGCGCGGCCGGGCAGCGCCACCTCCTGCCAGTGCATCGCGGCACCGGGATCAGGGACCCCGAGGAGCGCCCGCGCCCCCTCGGACGCCCGGAAGCGGTTCTCCGCATCGCGGTAGGCGACCAGTTCATCGGTCGTCAGCGTCGCCCAGTCCGGCTCCGGCGGCCGCTCCACGGCAGTGACGTCACTCATGTCTCCTCCTGCTTCGAAAGGCGGGAACGACGATCCGAGACGCAAACCTACGCCGTAGGTTCACGGTCGGCACGCTAATTTCTACGGTGTAGGTTTGGCAAGGAGCGGCTTGAAGCGGCTTGGAGCGGCATGGAGCTGTACGGAGCGAAATGGAGTGGGGCGGACGTGGCCAGACGCACGCAGGGCACATCGGCGGGACTCGACCGCGAGCGCATCGCCGCCGCCGCCGTCGCACTGGTCGACCGCGACGGACTGGAGCGCTTCGGGGTGCGGCGTCTCGCTCAGGAGCTCGGCGTCGACCCGATGTCGATCTACCACCACATCAAGGGCAAGGCGGCCCTGTTGGACGCGATCTCCGAGGCGGTGCTCGCCGAGGTGGCGGCCCCCACGGGCGAGGACACGTCCCCGGGCTGGGAGGGCGTCGCCCGCAGGACGGCCCACGGCTACCGCGACATGGCCTACCGCCACCCCAGGGTCTTCCCGCTGCTGGTGACGCGCGCCCAGACCTCGCCGGTGGCCGTCGCCGCCCTGGAGGAACTGGTCGCCGCGATGCGCGCGGCCGGACTGCCCGGCCAAGTGGCCGCGGACGCGCCCATGGTGCTGTTCAGCTTCCTCAACGGGCATCTGGCGGCACGCACCGGCGGCGGACCCGACGGACCCGCCGCGGTGCCCGCGTTCGACGCCGACGCCTACCCGGCCATGACCGCGATCGGCCCTCTCATGGCCGATTTCGGCTCCGTGGCGGAGTTCGACCGGATGCTCGACACGGTGCTCGCGGGGATCAGGGACCAGGCAGGCCGCACGGCCTGACGGTGTGCGTGACGGTGTGCGTGACGGCGTGCGTGACGGCCAGTCAGGGGCGTCGGCGGCGCCAGTGGCGGCGCCACCAGGTGATCCAGCGGGACGGGGCGGGCGGCGCCGGGGGAGGCGGTGGCGGGGGTGCCGCGGGCAGGGTGGCGCGGGTCGGGGGCGGGGTGATCGCCACCGCGTCGGGGCGCGGGAGCGGTGTCACCGTGACGGTGCACTCCGCCGCCGAGACGGGGAGGTCGACGGGGTGTCCGGCGCGGTGCGCACTGCGTGCGACGCGCCGCTCCCCGCCCCGCTGCCCGTCGGTCCACGCCGCGCGCACCAGGACCGCGGGCTCCGGCCAGTCGAAGCGCAGCTCGGCGCGGTCGGCGGCGACCCTGCGCACTTCCAACACCCCTATGGCGGCCGGGTGTTCGATGACGAGGCTCGGTCCGGACACCGCCCGTTCACCCAGGACGCTCACCGCTGTGACGCGGACCCGCTGCTCGGGCGCGGGCGCCAGCTCGACGCGCGACTCGGCGCCGACCGCGGTCGCCGGGAGCCGGTCCACGAGGCCGACGAGGTCGGACACGTCCGTGCCGGGCTCGACGGGGCCCGCCGTCCACGGCAGGAGCAGCCCGTCGCCGAGCGCGGGCGGCCGCCACGCGATGGTCACCCGCCCGCCGTCCGCGTGCCGCCGCACGGTGAGTTCCTCCACCGGTGACGGCCACTGCTCGGCGCGCGCGGTGACGGTCACCCCGCGGGACCAGACCAGGTCGCCGTCGGGATCGCGGTAGCCGCAGCGCACCTCGTACGTGTACGTTCCCGGGGCGAGCGGCACGTCGAGCACCCGGTCGTGCTCGCAGTCCAGCCGCACCAGCGACGACGCGCCCCAGCCGCCGGCGTCGGACCCCGCACCGGACCGCGTCACCCGCACCTCGGCCGCCGCCGGGTCCGGCCGCCACCGCAACCGCACCCCGCCCGGCACGACGGTGGCGCGCAGCTCCGTCACCACCGGGGTGAGCAGCACGGGGGCGGTGACGCGCGGCACGCCCGCGATGCGGTCGCGGAGCAGGGGCACGACGGCGTACCGGAGGGGGCGGCCGACGGGCGCGTCCGCGTCGACGGAGTGCGGGCCCCTCTCGCCCGCCGCCGTCTCGACGGCCAGGTCCGCGGCACCGTCGGGGAAGCGCAGGACGCGGTACGAGACGTCACCGCGGCGGTCGCCCCGCTCGGGCGCGCACCAGGAGAGGCGTACGGCACGGTCGTCGGTCGCGGCCGTCACCCCTGAACCCGCCGGTGCGAACGGGTCGTCGGCGAGAAGCGCGGCCACCCGCAGCAGCCCCGCCTGGGCCCGCGGGTCGTCCCTGGCGAGCCGCAGCGCGCCCAGCCAGGCGCGGGCAGCCGTGCGCAACGCGCCGGTGGCCTCCGCCTCGGCACCGTCGGCGGCCAGCCGTCCGACCTCCGCGGCCCGTGCGCGGACGCCGTCGACGAGCGCCGTGAGGCGGTGGTCGGCCGGGCCGTCGGAGTACTCGCAGGCGCGCGGGAGTCGCGTGACGAGCCGCTCCGCCTCGCGCAGCCGCACGCCGGGCCACACGTCGTTGAGGGTCTCGGCGGCATGCCGGGCGGGTCCGGTCGCGGGGAACCCCGCGGCGACGGCCGACGCGAGCAGGCCCGCCTCGCCGCGGTGCACGCCGAGGGCGACGGCCTCGGCCTCGCCTGGCCGCTCGCCGCCGTCCCTGAGGAGGCAGCACACCTCCCACAGGACCAGGTGCCGCAGCCCCATGGCGTCGTCCCGCACCAGCGTCTCCAGCGTGTCGACCACGGCGGCCGCCGTGTCGGCGCGCGCGTCCGAAGAGGACAGCCACCGGCCGCGCGCCTGCCGGACGAACGACAGGTCGGCGCGCTGCCAGATGCCGCCGCGGCCCGGGAACCAGAGGCCGTCGAGGACGCGGAAGCCGTCGTCCGTGGCGGCCTTGGGGAGCGTGCCGAAGACGGCGTCGTGCGCGGGGGCGGGAGTGGGCGCGCGCAGGGCGTCCGCCGCGTGCCGGAAGTTCAACCGCGCGAATTCATCGCGCAGCCGGAGGTATCCGCGCAGGCCGGGGCAGCGCGGCAGGGTGGGCAGCGGCGGCCGCGCGCCGCTCGCCCCCGGGTGCTCGCCGGGACGCAGGACCGCCATGGCTCAGCCGCCCGGCGCCGTGTAGAAGTACACGCGGACCACCGCGGTCTCCGCGCGCTTGCCGAGGCTGTGGTAGTCGTCCGTCGCCGTCTTCTTCGTGAACATCTCGGGACGGGCCTTGCCGAGCAGGCCGTTGACGCGGTGGGCGTAGACCGTGCCGTTCGAACTGCCGCCGAAGGTCAGGACGAGCGCGGCTTCGCGGCCCGACCACTTCCGGGTGTCCTTCGCGATCTGCCGGACGAGGTCGCCCTTGTTCCTGCCCGCCACCTCGAACTCCTGCGGGTGGCGGTCCACCGCGCGCGGGCCCGTCGGGGTGGGCGACGCCGAACCGCCCTTGGAGGGGCGGGGTTCGGGGCGGTCGTCGGCCTGCGGGTCGGGCCGGTCGGCCATCGACACCAGCGCGAGCACGAGCAGCAGGTCGGCGAAGAGCCACCCCGCGAGCGCGACGACGCCGAGCCGGCCGCCGCGCCGCCGCGGGCCCCGGCCTGCTCGGCTCACGCGGTGCCTCCGTCCCGCCGGGCGGGCGGCGGAATCCGCGTCGTCGGCGCGTCGAGCGGCGCGTCGAGCGGCGAGTCCGGCGGGGTGTCGATCGGCGTGTCCAGTGGCCGTTCGAGCGGCGGGTCGAGCGGCGGGTCGAGCGGCGGGCTCGGGGCGGGGAAGGAACTCTCCTCGGCGGGGCGGCCGTTGGCGGAGGACGCGTCGGGGGAACGGCTCCCGTTCACGGAGCCGCCGTGAGGGCTGCCGTCGGAGCCGCCGTGAGGGCTGTCGTGGGAGCTGACATGGGAGCCGTCGTACGCCCCGCTCCGCCCTGTCAGCGAGGGCAGCGCGCCCGCCAGCGTGTCCATGCGGGCGTCGAGGCGGGCCGCCGCGTCCTGCCAGTGGGCCGCCGCCGCGTCCCAGCGCTCCGTGGCCTCACGCATGCCGTCCACCGCCTCGCCCGTGCGCCCGGTGCTCGTCACCAGGGCCTGCGAGGCCAGCTCGGTCGCCTTCGCCACCGACTCGGACTTCGCCACGAGCGACTGCTGGGCCGCCACCAGGGCCTTGAGGGACGCCTCGACCGTGTCGCCCGCCGCCTTGACGTGGTCGACGATGCCGCGGGTCGCGAGCGCGTTGGCCCGGCCCGCCTTGACCGTCTCCTCCGTGCCGTCGCGCAAGGTCGTGTTGATGCGGTCCGCCGCGTCGCCGAGCTTCGGCACTTCCTTCGTGAGGGACTGCGCCGCCTGCGTGAGTGCGGCGGTGGCCTGGCCGACCGACGTGGTGGCCCCGGTGAGCGCGTTGTGGCTCCGCTCCGCCTTGTTCGTCAGCTGCTGCATCTTCAGGGCGGCCTTCGTCAGCTCCGCCGTGAACTGCTGCGGCGACGCGCTGCGGTACGGCGCGAGCAGCATCTGTGTGCGCGTGAGCACCGACGCCAGCTCCGCGAGGAGCCGGTCCTGCTCCGCCTCCCGCGCGTCCTCGGCGCGTTCGGCGCGCACCCGCACCCGCGCGTGCAGTGCGGACAGGCCCACGAGCAGGGCGATCAGGAGGACCGCCATCAGCGCCACGTTCTCGAACCGCCCGAGCGGCGAGAGGTGCCCGCCGAAGCCGGACTGCCACAGCTGGAGGAAGGGGCGCGTGGACTGCTCGGGGTCCTCCTTCGCGAGTTCCCCGTACGCGCGCACGGCCTCCCGCAGTCCGTACCAGGTGATCAGCAGCGGTACGAAGACGAGCACCCCGAGGGCCGCCTCCAGGAGCCGGTCGTGCCGCCCCGACACCGCGCCCGTGGACGCCCGGACGCTCTCGGGGCGTACATAGGACTGGACGAGGTCGATCTCCGCCCACCGGTCGAGCTGGTTCGAGGAGCTCAAGTCCTGGTGCAGCACGGTCAGTTCGTCCGAGCGCGGCGCGAGCGCGGGCAGGACCGCCAGCCGCCGCAACTCCTTGACGATCAAGGCTTTGTCGAGCAGTTGTGCGGGCGTCAAACGGAACCCTCCCTGGCTTACGGGCCTGGCTTACGGGGGTGCTTCACGTGGTTGCTTACGTGGGTGGATCGAGGGGCCTCTGTCCGAGGACGTCCCCCCTGCCGCGCCGGTTCCTGCCGTCACGGTTCAGCCGCCGCAAAAGCGCCTCCGCGTCGGCGTGTTCAGGATCCCATGTAAGACACTTCCCCAGGGCCTCGATCGCCTCATCCCGCTCACCGCGCCGGTCCAGTTCCACGGCGTGCCGGAACGTGCGTTCGGCGAGCAGACCGCGTACGCGCACGTTCGTCGGATCGTGGTTGTACGCGCAGTTGAGCCACCGTTCGGCGTCGGCGAAGTGCTCGGGCGCCATGTCCGCCATCGCCGCCGCGCAGTGCACGTCGATCATCGCGTCCAGCATGTCGGCGCCGGCCGGCCTGGTCGCCGCGTCCTGCCAGGCGATGTGGGCGGCCTGCACGGCGTGGTCGTACCGGCCGAGCGACAGAAGGGCCTGAGCGCGGGCGAGCCGGCGTCGCGAGGTGTGGTCGAGGGCCGGCCCCGGAGCGGCCTCGGCGGGAGGGGACGCGGCGGGAGAGGGCGTGGTGGCCAGCGGTGGGGGAGGGCGGTCCAGGCCGTCGAGGAGCTCCCGCGCCTCGGCGATGATCCCGCGCAGCAGCGCGGCGGCCTCGGCCTGCCGCCCCTGCCGGACGAGCAGCCGCGCCTGCCCCATGTCGCGGGAGTCGTGGACCTCGCGTACGGGACCCGCACCCGCATCGCGTACGACACCCGCATCGCGTACGGCCCCCGCATCGCGCCCGGCCCCCGGCCCGCCCGGGAGCCGCGGGTCCGGGGGAGGGCTCGGCGCCGACCCGCGTTCCTCGACCCCCACCAGCGTCGCCGTGAGCGGCGGTGCGTCGGAGAGCGTGTCCTGGGCCGAGGCTGCCGGTTCCAGCGGGCCTTCCTCCAGGGCGGCAGGACCGGACGACGCCGCGCCGCCCGCCAGCCGCACCGCGTGTTTCAGCGCCCCCAGGGCGAGGAGTTCGGGCGGCGCCTGCACGCTCTGACCGCCGAGCCCCGCGACCCGCGAACGCACCTGCTCCATACGGGTGTTGCCACCCACGAGGAGCAGCGTGTCGACGTCCGTCGGCACCATCCCCGACTGGTCGAGCAGCGCCCGGGCGCGGTCGAGGGTGCGCCCCACATGCCGGTCCAGATACGCGTCGAGGTCGGGCCGCGCGATCCGCACCCACAGCGCGGGCCCGGCGCCCAGCTCCAGGTCGAGCACCGCCGCCTCCGGGCCGCCCGGCGCGCCGAGCGCCTCCCGCGCCTCCTGCCCGCGCGCGCGAAGCCCCTGCCAGATCGCCGCGTCGACGCCGGTGACCGAGGCGGCGCCCCGGTGCCTGCGCAGCAGCCGGACCGCAGTCGACAGCGTCTCCGCGTCGAAGGCGCGCCCGCCCGACGTCGCACCGCCCTCGTAGCCGAGGGAGCGGAAGTGGCCGCGCACACTGCGGATCAGGCCGAGCTCGAACCCTTCGTACCCCATGCCGTAGACCAGGCACGTGCCGCTGTCGCGCTCCGTCATGTGGCCGATCACCGCGGCCATGGAGTCGCTGACGAGCCGCGTCGGATCGAGGCCCGCCTCGCGCGCCGCGTCCCGCAGCGCCGCCCGCTGCGCCGAGCCGAACCGCGCGGGCACGCTGATCACGGTCTGCGCCACGCGCCCCGGCGCCGCCGCCTCCACACGCTCGCGCACCGACCGCAGCAGGCGCACCACGACCCGGTCCGCGTCGACCGGCTTCCCCCCGATGTGCACCGGGCGTCCGCTGCCCAGGCGGCTCTTGAGGCTGGGGAACGTCACCGGCAGCTCGCCCACCTCGGCCGGCTCGCACAGCAGCCACGGACCGTCGCCCCACTCCGCGTCGAGGCGCCGCCCCGGCCGGTCCGGCAGGGCGTAGAGCGCGCGGATGCCCGTGGCGCCGAAGTCGATGCCGAGGCTGACGGGCGCCGCCGCCCCCGTCGCAGGGCGCGCCTGTGTCATCCGCCTGCCGTCTCTTCGGCGAACCGCAGGATGCCTTCGTAGTCCGGCTTGTCGGGGAGCGTCGGCACGGCCCGTTCGGACTGGGCGACCGCCACCAGGTTCACGAGGTTGCGTGCCTGCTGGGCGGTCCCCACGCGGTTGCCCTGCCGGTGGGCCTGTTTGACGTACTCGACTGCTTCGTTGATCTGCCGGACCGTCTCCGGCGGCGCGCCCTCGGAGGCCAGCTCCGCCTGCCGGAACTGGCTGGCGAGACCGCACTGCCGGTACATGTCGTCGAGCAGCAGTTCGGTGAGGCGTTTGTACTCGCCGCTGTCGCCCATCGCGACCGCCCGCTGCGCCTGCTCGATGTCGCGGCGCACCTTCATCGCCTGCACCGGCTCGATGTAGGGCCCGTACCGCTTCAGGAAGTGGTCGGCCTCCCGCTCGGCGTACCCCAGCTGCTCGCGCAGCACCGCGCTGTCCAGCTCCTCGACGGGCTCGGGCGGTGGCGTGCGCGGCTTCTCCCGGTTGGGGGTGGCCTCCAGGACCATGTCCGTGCCGCGTACGGCGATCTTCACCGTGATGATGCGGTCCGCCGAGTAGTTGAAGGAGACGTCCACCTGGCGGTTGACCTCGATCTCCTGCGGCAGCTCGAACTCGACGACGCCCTGCTCGTGGTTCTCGCTCGCCACCTTGCTGTCGCCCTCGTAGACCGGCACCCGGATGCGGCGGCTGTCGGTGGCGTGGAACGTCCGCTGGCGCGGCTCGGACAGCGGATAGGGCGAGCCGGCCTCGATGATCTCGACGAACACGTCCCGCTGACTGCCCTTGATCGCGGCGATGCCCATCGCCATCGGCGTCGACTCGTACAGCCCCGTGTCGCCCTTGGACCGGCCGTCGGCCAGGCTGCGGCCGCAGGCCCCGCAGGCGTCCGCCCCGTAATCGTTGAGCCTCGCGCACTCCGGGTCCGAGCACTCGACGCCGCGCAGCGTCTCGGCGAGCACGCCCGCGCCGAAGGCGACGCACTCCATGGGGTTGATGTTCCTGCGGACCTTGTCCGCGCCGAAGAACGCCTCGACCGCCTCGTACACGGGACGGGTGAGGGTGCCGCCGCCGACCAGCAGGACGTCGGAGATGTCGTCCGTGGACAGTTCGTAGCGCGCCAGGGACTCCTGGACGAGGCTCATGGTCCTGGCCACCAGCGGCGCGATCATCCCCTGGAACTCGCCGCGCGTCAGCTTCATCTCGACGTCGAGGACGCCGTTCTCGCTGCGGTACGCGGCCGGGATCACGATGTACGTCTCGGGCAGGTCGTTCAGCTCCCGCTTGGCGCGCTCGGCGGCCTTCTTCGCCTGGAACAGGAACGCCTTGTCGGTGGCCGGGTCCACGTGGTGCTCCTCCCGCATCCACGCGATGATCCGCTCCACGATCGCCAGGTCGAAGTCGTCGCCGCCCAGCCAGATGTCACCGGCCGCCCGCAGCACCTGGAACTGGCTCCTGCCCTCCTGGTCCTTGACCGCGTTGAGGACCGAGATGTCGAAGGTGCCGCCGCCCAGGTCGTAGACGAGCACCCGGCTGCGGGCGCCGCCCGGCTTGTGCAGGCCGAAGGCGACCGCGGCCGCCGTCGGCTCGTCGACGATCTTCTTCACCACCAGGCCCGCCTTCTCGGCGGCCTCGCGCGTGGCGGCGCGCTGCGCGTCCCGGAAGTAGGCGGGCACGGTGATCACGGCGTGCGTCACGGGCTCGCCGAGGACCCGGGATGCGTCCCTGACCAGCTTGTCCAGGATCACGCTGGAGATCTCCGCGGGGGTGCGGGCGCGCCCGCCGAGCAGCACGTACGCGCGCGGGTCCTCGTCGGGCCCCTCGACGATCTCGTAGCTCATCCGGTCGCGGGCCCGCGCCACCGACGCGTCGGCGAAGTCCCGGCCCATCAGGCGCTTCACGGAGACGATGGTCTCCTTGGGCTGCCTGATCGCCCAGTTCAGCGCGTCCTCGCCGACCAGTGGCTGGTCCCTGCCGTCGCGGTGCACGACGCCGACCACGGACGGCGTGAGCCGCTCGCCCTTGCTGTTGGTGAGCACCGCGATGTCCGCCCGGTGCGGATCGTGGGCGGCGACCGCGCTGTTCGTGGTGCCGAGGTCGATGCCGATGGCCTTCATTCCCGCTCCGTCCCTTGCTCCGTGCCGCCGTCGACGGCGACGACCACCCGGGCGGCGCGCAGCACGTGCCCCCGGTACCGATATCCGCGCCGCAGAACCTCCAGGACCTCGTCGCCCGCCGCTCCGGGCGGTGCCGCGCGGACGTCGGCGACGTGGTGCGTGGCCGGTTCGGCCCGCTCGCCGACGCGCCCCACGCGTTCGAGCCCCTCCTCGGCCAGGTCTCTCTCCAGCTGTGCGGCGATCAGCGCCAGACTCCCGCGGTACGTCTCCACATCGCTCGCCGCGCCGTCGGCGAGGAGCCGGTCGAAGGAGTCGAGGGCGTCCGCCAGGCGCAGCAACAGCCGCTCGGTGAGCGCGCGGTGGGCGGCGTCGCGGGCGGCGAGGTCGCGGGCGTGCTCGTAGGCGAGCCGGGCCGTCGGGTCAGACATCAAAGCGGATCAGGTCGTCCAGGAGGCGCGCGGTGGCCTCCGGGAGCGGGCCGGGGGGCGGGTCCTGAGGTCCGGGCGGGTCCGGTACGGCGGCCGTCGACCGGTCGATGTCCGCCACCGCCAGGGGGATGTCGGCGGCCGGGTCCACCCCGTACAGGAACAGGTCGACGAGGAGTCTGCGGCGCACGCCGCGCAGCTCGTCCCACGCCTGCTGGGTGACCGGCGTCATCAGGTGCCGGGCCAGCAGCTCGAAGGAGACGTCCTGCATGTCCTTGTGGGACGTCCAGGGGGTCACGCCCGCCGGGGCGAGCAGGTCGTAGGGGGAGGGGCCGCCCCCGTCGGCGGAAGGGTCCTTGATCACGTGACGCTTCTTCCTTCTTCCTTCTCGTACGCCTTGGTCCCTGGGGTGAGTTCGGTGAGCCAGCGGTGCACCGCGTCGAGCAGGGCGCGTCTGATCCGGCTGTCGGTGGGCTCCGCGCGGGTGGCGCGGATGAGGTGGTGCAGGGCCCACAGGATGTCGCCGCCGCGCAGCGCCCGCTCGGCCCGGTCCGTCAGCTCCGCCGCCCAGCCCGCCAGATCGTCGTCGTCGGGCGGCGGCTCCTGGCCGTCGCTGCGGATCAGCTCGCCCATGCCCTCGACGCCGAGGTGCCGGGTGAGCAGCTTCTCCATCTCGTCGAGCGCCTCGCCGAGCGTCTCGCGGTAGCGGTGCGTCAGCGCCTGGCCCAATCCGACGTCGAGGAGGCCGAGCGCCTCGTGGAGCAGCTTCAGGCGCGCCGGGACCTCGTACGTCCGCTCGTCGAGTGTGAAGACGAAGGCACGCGCGAGGTTGTCGCGGGCGTGGCTCGACTCCGGGTTGAGGGCGAGGGCCCGGCGCAGGTCGGTCTCCGCGCCGTGCATGTCGGAGCGCATGCCGTGCTTGGTGCGGGTGTAGCCGCGCCACACACCCCGCATGGACAGCAACGCCGAGAGTTTCGCGTGCAGTTGGCTGAGCAGCTCCCGGTCGAGCGGGTGCAGCACGGTGAGGGCCGACTCGACGAGTGTGACGGCCTCGTCCAGGCAGCCGCCGAGCTGGACGCCCTCCTCGTCGGTGAGCGCCTCGACCCGGCCGAGCACGGTGCGGATGACCGCCTTCTTGGAGCGGGCCTGCATCCCGGCGTTGCGGGACACCTTCACCAGCTCGCCCCAGTGCGCCAGCGCCTCGTCGAGCCCGCCGTCACCGCGCGTCAGGGCCGTCCTCGCGAGTGCGAGGCGGACGTGCACGGAGAGCTCGACGCCGTCCTGGAGGAGCCGGGCGTGCCGCCGCGGCAGGCGTACGTACGCGGGATTGCGCCGCAGGAAGTCCCGGCAGTGCCCGCACTCCTCGGTGTGCGCCGCCTGCGACGCGGGCCCGGCGCAGTCGTCCGGCAGGGTGGTCAGGGTGGCGAAGGCGGGCAGCGACCGCAGCGCGGCCTCGAACTTCCGCACCTCCGAGAGCGCGAAGCTCCGCGCCAGCTCCGAGAAGGCCCAGCGCAGTTCCCGTACCGCGTACTCGCCCGGGTCCCTGCCCTGCTGGGCGGCCGCGTCGAGACCCGCGGCGAGCTCCGCGAGGGGTTCCTGGAGGCGCAGCAGCCGCAGATAGCGCGGCCCGCAGGCCAGGGTGGCGCCCGCGCCCGGCACGGACGGCAGGCCGCCCACGTCCTTCAGGACGCGCGCGCCGCCCAGCTCGGACTCCAGCAGCGACGCCAACGCCTGGTAGGCGGCCGCCTGTTGGGGCCGGTCCTGCTCGGTGTGCCGCTGCTCGTAGGCCGACAGCTGCCCGAAGAGGTGCTGGCTGAGCTCCCAGCGCAGCGACGCCATGTCGTCGTGCGTCAGGTCGCGTTCGTAGGCGAGGGCGCGTTCGACGCGCCAGCCGTCCCAGTACTCGTCGTCGCTGAGCAGCGTCGCCCAGTACGCGAGCGCCGACTCCCAGGCGTGCACGGCGTGTTCCCACGCCCCGCTCTGCTCCAGCTCCTGCGCCTGCCACAGCCGGGCCGCGGCGAGCCCGTGCACCACGGCCATGTCGCCGGGCGCCGCCTTCAGGCGCCGCTCCCACTCGGCGGCGGCCGCCTCCCGGTCCCGGGCGAGCAGGAGCAGCAGCGGGGCGTCCTGCGGGGAGCGCTCGCACAGCGCGTCGAGGAGGCCGTGCCCCTCGTCCGGGGAGAGCGTGGCGAGCGCGTCCCGCAGCGCGGCGGGCGAGTGCCACCGGTAGAGCAGGGCGTCGAGCTGAAGGCGCCGCCCCGGCAGCCGCAGCCGCTCCAGGGCGACGCGCTCGTGCCACGACATGGAGCCGCGCTCCAGGAGGGCGTACGACGCGTTCTTGACCACGTCCATGGAGGCGCCGGGGTCGACCCCCGCGTCCCGCAGGGCCAGATACGGGAACGTCCGGTCCCGCACCGCGAAGGGGTCGGCCACCAGGGGAGAGCTGGTCAGCCCGTCCGCCCAGGGCAGCAGCCCGACGAGCCGCCGCAGCCTGCGGCACCGCACGTCCGCCCGGTCGAGGGCGCCGCCCGCCCTCTCGTACGCGGCGACGGCGGCGCTCCACCGCCCCGCGGCCTCCAGCAACCTCCCCTCCGCGTACGCCAGATGGGCGTCGGCGTCGCGGTGCCCGGGGCACTGCCGGAAGGCGTCGGCGGCCCGCTGCCACTCCTGGTGCGCGTCGGCGAGGCGGCCGCGCGCGTAGGCGGCGACGGCGGGCGCGTCGCGGTGCGTCCCCAGCGCGTCGGCCTCGGCGGCCACGCAGGCCCAGTCCCCCTCGGCCTCGGCGGCCCGCACGCGCGCGTAGCGGCCGCGCGCGGCGACGTCCACGCCCTGTACGTCCTCGCGCTCCAACGCCTCGTACGCCTCGACGACCCGCCGCCAGTCCTCGGCCCCCGCGGCGGTCTCCTCGCCGAGCCGCGCCTGTGCGTGGCGCCGCCGCGCGCCGACGTCGGCCCATCCGTCGTCCATCGGCCGGTAGACGTCGAAGGCCTCCTGCCAGCGCTCGTCTTGCTCGTGGGTGCGGGCGAGGGCGTAGCGGTAGAGGTGGGCGGCCTCGTGGTCGGGGGCGTCGGCGGCGTCCGGGACGCCGTCGGGGAACGCCCGGCCGTGGATGGCGGAGGCCGCCGCCCAGTCGCCGTCCTCCTCCGCCCGGCGGCCCTCGGCCTTGCGGCGCAGCGCCGCCACCGCGCCCTCGCGCGCCGCGTCCGGTACGCCGGTGAGGAGGCTGAGGACGGCCGCCCAGTCGCCGCGCAGATCGGCGGCGACGCGGGCGCGTGCGTAGAGGCGGCGGACGCCCACCTCGCCGTCCGCGTAACCGTCGGGCAGCCGCCCGAACCCGTCGATGACGCCGTTCCACTCACCGCGCGCGTCGGCGGCCCGCCCGCGCGAGTACAGCACCCGGTCGGGCACGTCCGACACGTCGGACGGCAGCCCGCCGAACAGCGCGAGCGCCTCGTCCCACTGCCCCCGCGCCTGACAGAGACGGCCCCGCGCGTAGGCGCACAGGTCCCGCGCGTCGGCGGGAACGTGCCCCGCCGCCTCCGGGCCCCCGACGCTCCCGCACTCCTCGAAAGCCTTGGCCGCGACCTCCCAGTCCTCCGCGGCCGCCGCCGACCGGCCCTGCGCGTAAGCCCTCAGGGGGCGGGTGGCGCGGAAGCCGTCCGGCAGGGGAGCGAGATGGGAGAGCACGGCCGGCCAGTCCGCGGCGTCCGCGCGGGCCAGCGCCGCCTCGTACACGTGCGCGCGCAGGTCGCCGAGGAACGGTTCCGCGTCGCGCCACCCCTGCGCGGCCGCCGCCTCCAGGTCGGCCAGCGCCCCGGCGAAGTGCCCCTGCTCCGCCGCCCGGCAGCCACGCGCGTACAAGAGCCGTACGCCGCTGTCCAGGAAGCCGTCCGCCGCCGCGAAGCTCTCGTGGGCCGCGGTCCACGAGCCGATCAGCTCCGCCGCCCTGCCCGCCGCGTACGCCTCCCACGCGCCGCGCTCGGGCCCCGCCTGCGCGAACGCGTCCCGTGCCGCGGGCCAGTCCCCGAACTCCGCCGCCGCCCGCCCCCGCGCGTACGCCGCCCGCACCGCCGTGTCGTCGAGCCCCGCGCACGCCGCGTACGCTGCCTCGGCCGCCCGCCACTCCTCGCGCGCCTCGGCGGTCCGGCCGTCCACGTAGGAGGACCACGCCGTGGCAGTGCCGTGGCCCGGCCGCAGCGCGAGGACGGCCGCGTAGCCCTGCGCCGCCGCCCCCCAGTCGCCCGCCTGCCGCGCCCGGTCGGCGGCCTCGCAGGTGCGGGCCACGTGCAGCTCGTCCCGCGCCGCCGCGAGCCGCTCCGGCACGTCCCGCGGCCCGCCGGGCCTGGCGGCGAGCACTTCCTCGTAGCGGCCGATGGCCGTGGCCCAGTCGCAGGACGCCTCCGCGGCGCGCGCCTCCTCGACGAGCGAGGCGAGCCGCCGCAGCCCGGCGACCTCCGCCGCGAGCGCCCCGGGCAGCGGCCCCGGCAGCAGTTGCCGCACGACGTCGAGCTGTGCCTCTGCGCCCGCCGCGTCCCGCTCCCCGGCCAGCAGCACGCACAGCTTCTCCAGCTCGGGCCAGGCCAGTTCGAAGGCTGCCTCGGCGTGCATCCGGCGCTGCTCGTCGGCGTAGCTCTGCGTCGGTGTCCGCAGGATTCGCTGCACCTGCGCCCAGTGCCCGAGGTCGCGCTGGAAGCGGGCCGCGCCGATCAGGACCGCCGAGCCGACATGGCCGAACGGGCTCTGGAAGGTCCGCAGCGCGTCCGCGCCCTCGCGCAGCGGGTCCGCCACCGCCCCGGCCCCGAACTCGTCGTCCCGCACCTCACGCGCCTTGAACAGCCAGCCCTGCCGGCACCCCTCGTGCAGGAACAGCGCGGGCGTCGCCCACTCCACCGCCGTGTGCTCCGGCTGGTGGGAGATGCGCAGCCGCGCGGCGGCGACGGCCTCGTCGACGGTCTTGTTGGCCGCGATGCCCTTCAGCAGCTCGGGGCTGAACGTGCCCGCCGACACGTCGCTGACCCGCCCCCGCATCGCCACCACGGCGGGCACACCCCCGCCGATCAGGGCCTGCGCGAGCCCCGAGAAGGGCTCCAGGTGCGAACTGTCCGCCCCTGAACAGAGGTTGAGGGCGACGAGCCTGAGCCGCCGCGCCTTCAGCAGCATCGCGCTGAGCAGATCCGCGGGCACCCGGTCGACGCCGCCGGTCTCCGTCTCCAGGGCCACCACGCCCTGACCGATCTCCTGGTCGTACGTTCCGTGCGCGATCAGCAGCACCGCCGTGGGGAGTTCGGCGTGCGCGCCGAGCGCCGCCTCCAGGCCCGCGCGCGTCGCCCGCTCCAACACCGCTGTCTGCACGGCCACTTCGGGCAGGTCGTGGCGGAGCGCGGCCACCTCCGCGGCGGCCCGCAGCGGGTCGAGCCCGCTCGGCGACGCGCAGACCACCAGGAGCCGGATCAGGCTGGGCTCGTCCGCGGGTTCGGGCAACCGCTGCCCCAGCGGCCCGCCCGCGAGTGAACGCACCAGTGAATAGCCGTGGTTGAGGGCGAGCGACTGCTGAGGGCTGCCCGGCGGTGCGCAGAGCGACTCCAGGGGGAGGTCGCGCAGCTCGGGCGGCAGGTCGAAGCGGAGTCGCAGCCCGCGCGCCGGACGCATCCGCTGGGCGCGGTCGAGCGCCGCGTCGACACACACGCCGACATGGGCCCCGACCCCCTCGCAGGACTCGTCCGCGCTGTCCTCCTGCGCACCGGTGTCGCCGAACAGCAGCCGGAAGACGCCCCGGCCGAGCGCCCGCAACCGCGTCACGGTGTGCTGCTCGCCCATCGGCTCCAGGCCGAGTTCCGCCGAGATCAGCCGGTCCCACTGCTCGCGGAACGCCGCGGGCTCCCCGCCGACCGCGATGACCTCCGCCGCGCACGCCGGGCCGTTGGCGGTCACGAGATAGCGGGCCGCGCCGACGCGGCGGACCCGGATGCGCAGTTCCTCGTAGGCGAGCACGGCCGTCACTGCTCGCTCTCGTCGGGCTGCCACATGACGTGGTCGAGGTCGGCGACCGCGGCCTCCCGCTGCTCCTCGAGGTCCGGGTCGTCGGGGAAGAGCGCGAGCGCCGCGGTGAGCCGGTCGACGGCCTCGCGCAGGGTCACCCGCGCGCCCGACAGGCTGCCGGAGCTCCAGCGGGCCCCGGCGAGCCCACGCAGCACGGCGCCGAGGCTGACCTGCGCCCGCAGCAGATGCGGGTTGAACGCGACGGAGCGGCGCAGATCGGCGGCGGGCTGGTCCAACAGCGCCTCCTCGTCGTTGGCGACGGAGATCCCGCGGTCGGCCAGCACCCGCGCGAGCTGGCCTTCCAGGCGCGCCCGCGCGTTGGCGCCGATGACCGAACGGGTCATGTCGAGCGTGTCCACGGCGAGACTCAGCCGCCCCTCGCGGTGTGCGGCGCGCGCCGCGCCGAGCGCCATGTCGACGACGGCGGTCTGCGTCTCGCGGTAGCGGTCCAGCTCCCTGCTGTGCACCAGCGCGCGCCGCCAGTACGCGGCCGCCGCCCCGAAGTCAGGCCGGACGGCGGCCAATTCGGCGCGTCCCATGCTGAGCCGCGCTTCCAGGGCCAGCCCGCGCGCGTCGAGGGAGAGCCTGCGGTGCTTGTCCGGGAGACCGGCGTAACCGGGGTTCAGCTCGTCGAAGCGCGCACATCCCGGTTCGCACACGGCCGCCGCCCCGGGCCCGCCGCCCGCCCGGCAGCCGGGGCAGCGCAGCTCGGAGAGCGCGGCGAGGGCGTCGGCCGCCTTGTCCTGGCCCAACAGGAGCTGTGCGAAGCCGAGTTCGGAGAAGGCGTAGGTGAGGGACGGGTACGAAGAGGCCGCGGGCGCGGCGGACGCGGCGGACGCTGCGGACGCCGCGTCCCGCGCGGCGGCGAAGGCGCCGAACTCCGCCGATCTGCCGAGCTCCGCGATGCGCAGCGGCCCGCAGAACAGCGGGCCCCCGCCGCCTCCCGCGGACGGGAGACCGCCGACGGCCGCGAGCAGCTTCGCGGCGTCGGCCTCGCGCTGGAGCAGCGGTCCGGGCGCGACGCGGGCGGTGGCGCCGTCGTCGGGCATGCGCCGTTCGAGCACCTCGCGGACCCCGGCGCGCAGGGCGGGCATCAGGGAGGGGTCGACGGGGACGCCGTACCGCCGGGCGGCCGTGGTCAGGGCGTGCTCCCAGAACCCGGCGTCGTGCAGCAGGGCGGCCCAGGCGGCGACACACCGCTCCCACAGCGAACTGCCCTCTTTAGGTGGCGAGTTGAGGAGCGCGACGGCGAGAGTGTGGGTGACCCGGTGGTCGGCGGGGTCGTGCCGGACCGCGTCGTCGAGCAGCGCGAGCGCGGCGGCGCGTCGGCCGCTCCGCACCAGCGCCACGGCGTGCAGCGGGACGAAGGACCAGGGCGTGGGGTCGAGCCCGCGCGCGGCGTCGATCAGCTCTCCGGCCCGCAGTCCGTTCCTTCCATCGTGAGTCCCCGTCCCTGCGTCGGGAGTCCCCGCCCCTTCGTCATGAGTCTTCGTCCCCTCACCGAGAGCCCCCGGCGCGGTGAGGGCCGCCCTGCGGAGCCGCAGCGCGACCTCGCGCGCGGAGCGGCCCGACAGAGCCGCCTCGACCCAGCGGGCCTCGTCGTCGAGGGGCGCGGCCAGGGCGGCGGTGCGCAGATCGCTGAGCGCGGCGGCCACGTCGCCCGCGCGGGCGCGGACGTAGGCGCGCTGGACGAGGCTGCGGCTGTGCGGGACGGCGCAGGCGAGGGACGCGGTGAGGTGGCGCTCCGCCGCGGCGAGGTCCCCGCGGTGCGCGGCCGCACAGCCCAGCCAGTGCAACGGTCCCGCGGCCGCAGGGCGCAAGGCACGCGCCCGCTCGAACTTGGCCTCGGCGGCGGCGATCTCTGCGCGGGCGAGCAGGACGCGCCCCGTCCCGGTCAACGCCCGCGCGGCGAGGCGCGCGCACCCGGTCGCGTCGTCGGTGACGGTGTCCCCCGCGGCCGTGGCGGCGACGTCCTCTGTGGTGCTGTCGCCCGTTTGCGCCCCGATCAGTGCGAGCGCGTGCCGGAAGTGGTGTTCCGCAGCCGTCGTGTCGCCCCTCGACAGTGCCGACTCGCCGTCGGCGCACGCCTGTCCGGCTTGGGTCAAGTCCGTACTCGCGGTCCGCGCAGTCACCTTCACCCCCCGATCCGCGGCGGCGGGACCACCGCGTCCTCCGGCCGGCGGGTCAGCCGGCGGCCTCGTCAAGGACCGAACGCCAGCGGCCCTGGGCGCGGTCGTAGTGCAGCGGCCCCACCGCGAACTCCCTCAGGTCGAGCGTGGTCAGCGACTCGTACGCCTCGGCGGGCAGATCGGGTTCCAGTACGACGTCGAGTCCGGTGGCCGCGTCCCGCAGCAGCATCGGCCGCGCCTCCCGGGCCTCGCCCAGGGTGCCGGGAGCGGGCGACGCGGGACGCGCCGTCCGTCGTACGACACCCTTGAACGCCTCGTACGCGTCCTTGACGGCTTCCGCGCCGAGGCCGCTGAGGAATGCCTGGAGGGGCAGCGACGCCAGGACGACCCAGGGGATGTCGGCCGCGCCGCGGTGGACGAGGGTGCGACGGACGCGGACCGGCGGGGCGCCGAGCCCGTCGAACGCGGCGACCAGCTCCTGGCGCAGCTCTTCGGGAACCTCTCGGTCCAGGAGCAGCTCCGCTCGCGGCGGCGCATCGGTCATGGAGGTGATTCCTTCCGGGGGCGTGGACGGCAGCCTAGAGGCGTGAGCCGTGCGTAGGCGGCGAAACCGTTGATTCGGTGGGACCGATCCCGGGCGTGGCTCCGGCCGATCCCGGGCGTGGCTCCCGCCGATCCCGGGTGTGGCCCCCGGGCCGGCCCCGGGCATGGCTCCGGGGCGGCGTGAGCGGGTCCGGCGGCGCCGTGGTCCCATACCTCACGCGCCCCCGACGCGCCCCGTGGCGCCCCCGATTCACGCGATGGTGCGATCATGTGCTCCCGTACGGATGCCGGTCGGGGTACCCGGGTAGGGCCGGGCCATGACGCAGCCGTTCGAACTGCCGCACTTCTACATGCCGTACACCGCGCGGCTCAACCCGCACCTGGAGGAGGCGCGGGCGCACTCCTCGGAGTGGGCGCGCGAGATGGGCATGCTGGAAGGTTCCGGCATCTGGGAGCAGAGCGACCTCGACGCGCACGACTACGGCCTGTTGTGCGCCTACACCCACCCGGACTGCGACGGCCCCGCACTGTCGCTGATCACCGACTGGTACGTGTGGGTCTTCTTCTTCGACGACCACTTCCTGGACATGTACAAACGCACCCAGGACCGCGCGGCGGGCAAGGCCCATCTGGACCGCCTGCCCCTCTTCATGCCGATGGACCTCTCGACGCCCGTGCCCGAGCCCCGCAACCCCGTGGAGGCGGGCCTCGCCGACCTGTGGGCGCGCACGGTGCCCGCGATGTCCAAGGACTGGCGCCGCCGCTTCGCCGAATCCACGGAGCACTTGCTCAACGAGTCGATGTGGGAGCTGTCCAACATCAACGAAGGGCGGATCGCCAACCCCGTCGAGTACATCGAGATGCGCCGCAAGGTGGGCGGTGCCCCCTGGTCGGCGGGCCTCATCGAGTACGCGACCGCCGAAGTGCCCGCCGCCGTGGCACGGTCCAGGCCGCTGCGGGTGCTCATGGAGACGTTCAGTGACGGCGTCCACCTGCGGAACGACCTCTTCTCGTACCAGCGCGAGGTCCAGGACGAGGGCGAGCTCAGCAACGGAGTGCTCGTCCTGGAGACCTTCTTCGACTGCACCACCCAGGAAGCCGCCGACACCGTCAACGACATCCTGACCTCACGGCTGCACCAGTTCGAGCACACGGCCGCCACCGAAGTGCCCGCCCTCGCCCTGGAGAAGGGCCTCACCCCGCCCGAACTCGCCGCGGTCGCCGCGTACACGCGGGGCCTGGAGGACTGGCAGTCGGGCGGCCACGAGTGGCACCTGCGCTCCAGCCGGTACATGAACGAGGGCGCGCTCGACAGCTCACCGCTCGCCGGGCCCACCGGCATCGGGACCTCGGGGACCGACATGGGCGCACTGCTCGCGGCCGCCGGGGCGGAGCGGCTGCGGTCCTTCACCCACGTCCCCTTCCAGAAGGTGGGCCCCTCCCAGATCCCCGACCTGTACATGCCGTTCCCGCTGCGGCTCAACGCGGGCCTGGACGCCTCGCGAAAGACACTCACCGGGTGGTCGCACGCGATGGGCATCCTGGGGGAGGGTGTCTGGGACGAGGACAAGCTCGACGCGAACGACCTGCCGCTCTGCGCCGCGGGACTCGACCCCGACGGCTCGCAGGAGGCCCTCGACCTCAGCTCGCAGTGGCTGGCCTGGGGCACCTACGGAGACGACTACTACCCCCTGGTCTTCGGCCACCGCCGCGACCTCGCCGCCGCGAAGCTCTGCACGGAACGCCTCAACGCGTGCATGACCCTCGCGGGGGAGCCCGTCCAGGAGCCCACGAACGCCATGGAGCGCGGCCTCCTCGACCTGTGGCGGCGCACGACCCGCGACATGACCGACGCGCAGCGCCGGACGCTCCGGGACGCCGTGGGGGTCATGACGGAGAGCTGGGTGTGGGAGGTCTTCAACCAGCTGTACAACCGCGTCCCCGACCCCGTCGACTACCTGGAGATGCGCCGCGCCACCTTCGGCTCCGACCTCACCATGAGCCTGTGCCGGATGGGCCACGGCCCCGCCGTGCCGCCCGAGATCTACCGCAGCGGCCCCGTCCGCTCCCTCGAGAACGCCGCCATGGACTACGCGATGCTCGTGAACGACATCTTCTCGTACCAGAAGGAGATCGAGTACGAGGGCGAGATCCACAACGGCATCCTGGTCGTCCAGAACTTCTTCGGCTGCGACTACCCGACCGCACTGCGTGTCGTCCACGACCTGACGACGCAGCGCATGCGGCAGTTCGAGCACGTCGCCGCGCACGAGTTCCCCGTCCTGTACGACGACTTCGCGCTGTCGCGGGAGGCGCGCGCGGCCATGGACGGCTATGTGGCGGACCTGCGGAACTGGCTGGCGGGCATCGTGAACTGGCACCGCGACTGCCGGCGGTACGGCGCGGAGGACCTGGCGAGGCGCGCGCACGGCTTCGTGCCCGACCGGGTGCCGAGGGTGCCCTCGATCGCCGGTCTGCGCTGATCCGACGGGGCCTCGCCGGACGTGCCGGCCGGGCCCCCTTCGGATGGTTTCATCCGGAATGCAGGGTTCGTGGAACTTCGCCGGTGCGCCAGGAGTCCTCTGGAGTGAAGGCGGCCTTCGAGCGGCCGCGCAACGGGGGATGAACACGGGGGTGTTCCATCGTGACCGACATCATCGAGCGCATCACGGACGGGCTGACGGGCGCTGAGGCCGAGGCGCAGGCGGAGGCGAAGGTCTCCGCCGACGGGGAACTGACGCCGTTCGTGGCGCCGTTGACCGTCCCGCCGGTCCTGCGGCCCGACTCGGCGGACGTGCGGGAAGAGACCGAGATCGCGCTGCGCCCGACCTGGGTGCGCCTGCACCCGCAACTGCCACCCACCCTGATGTGGGGGTATGACGGCTCGGTGCCGGGCCCCACCATCGAGGTGCGGCGCGGACAGCGTATCCGCATCGCCTGGACCAACCGCATTCCGCAGGGCGAGTATCCCGTCACGGCCGTCGAGGTCCCGCGGGCCGACCCGCCGCCCAGCACGCTGCCCGGCCGCGCCGGAGTCGAGCCGAACAAGGACGTGGCGGCCCTGCCCGCCTGGTCGGTGACCCACCTGCACGGCGCCCAGACGGGCGGCGGCAACGACGGCTGGGCGGACAACGCCGTGGGCTTCGGCGACGCCCAGCTCTCCGAGTATCCGAACGACCACCAGGCCGTCCAGTGGTGGTATCACGACCACGCCATGAACATCACGCGGTGGAACGTCATGGCCGGTCTCTACGGCACGTATCTCGTCCGGGACGACGAGGAGGACGCACTCCAACTCCCCTGCGGGGAAAGGGAGATACCGCTGCTGATCGCCGACCGCAACCTCGACACGGACGAGGGCGACAACCGGCTGAACGGCCGTCTCCTGCACAAGACCACCATCGTCGACCCGAAGAACGCGGAGACGGGCAAGCCGGTCTCCCTGCCCTTCACGGGGCCCTACACCACGGTCAACGGCCGCATCTGGCCGTACGCCGACGTGGACGCGGCCTGGTACCGCTTCCGCCTGGTCAACGCCTCGAACGCCCGCATCTACGACCTGGTCCTGGTCGACGAGGACAACAACCCCGTGCAGGGCGTCCTCCACCAGATCGGCAGCGACGGCGGGCTCCTGCCGCGTCCCGTGCCCGTCGACTTCGAAGGGGCCCTCCCGGCGCTCACCGTCGCACCGGCCGAGCGCATGGACCTCCTCATCGACTTCCGAGCGCTGGCCGGGCGGCGGCTGCGGCTGGTCAACAAGGGGCGCGGCCAGCTGCCCGGCGTGCCCGACGTGGCGAACGACGTGCGCTATCCGCAGGTCATGGAGTTCCGGGTGGGCGAGTGCGCCGAGCCGGACACCTTCGAACTTCCCGAGGTCCTCTCGGGTTCGTTCCGGCCCCTCACTCACGACATCCAGCACGGCCACCGGCTGATCGTGCTGACCCCGCCCGCCACGAAGGGCGGCGGCGGCCACCCCGAGATCTGGGAGATGGCCGAGATCAAGGAGCCCGGCGACATCCAGGTCCCGACCGAGGGGATCATCCAGGTGCGCGGCGAGGACGGCAAGGTCAAGACGTACCGCCGGACCGCCCGCACGTTCAACGACGGCCTGGGCATCACCATCGCCGAGGGCAGCCACGAGCAGTGGAGCTTCCTGAACCTCGCGGTGAACCCGCCGGTGCTCCACCCGATGCACATCCACCTGGCGGACTTCCAGCTGCTCGGCCGGGACACGTACGACGTCTCGGGCTTCGACGTCACGATCGGCGGCACCCGCGCACCGGTCGCCGTCGATCCGCGGCGGCCCGTCCCGCTGGCTCCGAACGAGCGCGGCTGGAAGGACGTCTTCCGGGTCCCCGGCGGACAGATGCTGCGCGTCATGGGCAAGTTCGACGGGGCGTACGGCCGGTTCATGTACCACTGCCACTTCCTGGAGCACGAGGACATGGGCATGATGCGGCCCTTCGTGGTGATGCCGAAGGAGGCCCTGAAGTTCGACCACGGCGCGGGGCACGGCGGCGGCCACGGCGGCCACGGAGGCTAGGCGGACACGGGGCTAGGCGGTCACGGAGGCTAGGCGGCCACGCCCGCGTGGTGTACGGCGGCCCGCGCCAGTGCCCGCACGATCGGGTGCGGGCGCGAGTCGTCGCCGCCCAGCTCGGGCTGGAAGAGGGTGGCCAGGAAGAAGGGGTGGCCGGGGAGTTCGGCGATCCGCGGCCGGCCCTCCTCGTCCTCACCCGTGAAGCGCAGCCCGTGTTCGCGCAGCGTGTCGAGGTGGGCGCTCGGGCCGTAGGAGCAGTGGTAGCGCTCGACCGACGTGCGGGCCCCCATGACGGACTCGGCGAGCGAGCCCGGGGCAAGGGTCACCGTGCCCTCGTGGCCGAGCAGCGAGCAGGCGAGCGGAGCGATGAGGAGGTCGTCGGCGCCGGGGTCGTTCTCGGCGTGCGCGACGCCGGTCAGGCCGCACACGTTCCGCGCGTACTCGAGGAGCGTGTGCTGGAAACCGCCGCAGGTGCCGAGGAAGGGCACGCCGTCCTCGCGCGCCGTGCGGATCGCGGCGAGCGCGCCCGCCTCGCTGCGGTAGGGGCTGCCCGGCAGCACCCACACCGCGTCGAAGCCGCGCACGGCGTCCGGCTCCTCGGCGTCCTCGGTCGGAATCCAGTACGCGTCGAGGACGAGGTGGTCCTGGGTGGCGAGGGAGTCGAGGAGGAGCGGGGCGCGGGTGTGGGCGGTGACGTTCGGGGAGCGGTCGCCGACGAGGGCGATGCGGGCGGCGCGGGCTGCGGGGGCGCCGAGGACTGGGGCGTGCGTTGCTGTGGTCATGCCGATCATCCTGGGCGCAGCCCGCAGTTCACGTCCAACGATGAAATCTGCACCCTCCATAAGCGTTCCTGATGACGTACGCGATCCTGGGGAGCATGGACCCGCACCTCCTGCGCACGTACGTGACAGTGGCCCGCCTCGCCTCGTTCTCCGACGCCGCCCGCGAGCTCGGCTACACCCAGTCCGCCGTCTCCCAGCACATCGCCGCCCTGGAACAGGATCTCGGCGCCGCCCTCCTGACGCGACGCCCGGTGGCCCCCACTCCGGCCGGCGCGCGCCTCCTGGAGCACGCGGGCCCCTTGCTGCTGCGGCTGGACGCGGCCCGCGCCGAGGTCGTCCGCATGGCGTCCGCCCCCGAGCACGGCCTGACGCTCGCGGCGACGCCGACCGCGCTGACCCGGCGGACGGTGCGGGCACTGCCACCGGCGGGGGTCACCCTCTCCGTGCTGCCGCGCGACGAGATACCCGCGGCCGTCGCGACCGGCGCCGCCGACCTCGGCCTCGTCGACGGCCTCGCCGCCCCGAGGGACCCCCTGCGGCTGCCGGACGTCGCGCCGCTGACCGCGCGCGGCATCGCGGAGGAGCCCGTCGCCGTACTGCTCCCCGAGGACCACCCGCTGGCCCGCCGCACCGGTCTGCGCCTCGGTGACCTCGTCGACGCCCGCTGGCTGGACGCCCCAGGCACGGCCCTGCCCCTGGCCCAACTCCGCACCGCGGGCGGCACGTCGGGCTTCCGGCCCGCGCTGCGCTACGACGGCACGGATCTGCGCACCCTCGCCGCGCTGGTCGCCGCGGGCCACGGCCTCGCCCTGCTGCCGCGGCCCGTGGCCGCCGAGGCGCCTGGCACGGTCGCAGTGCCGCTGACGGCGCCCCGCGTCGTCCACCGCACGGAGCTCCTCCACGCGGGCGCCCTGCGCGGACCCGCGGCGGCACTGACCGCACAGCTGGACGTCACCCGTTCGTGAGGCGTCGCCGCGGGGTCACTCCGGGTAGAGCTGTGGCCGGAGGCGAGCCATGGATCAGACGACGTTGCGTCCCAAGCCGATGCCGGGTCGGCACCCCGGCCAGAACCTGGGCCCGGCCCCCGGAAAGCGTTTCGGGAGGTTCCCCCGGCCGGGAAGGAGCCGCCGGGCAGGGAAGAACCCCCAGCCCGGCAAGAGCCCCCAACCCGGCAAGAGCCCCCAGCCCGGGAAGAGCCCCCAACCCGGGAAGAGCCACCGGCCGCACGCCGCGAGGCGCCGCGGCAAGAGCCTGAGGACCCTGCTGCTCGGAGTGCTGTTCTCAGCGGTCCTGCTCCTCACGGGCATCGGCCTCGGCACCGTGAGCGCCACCGTCATCGGCATGGGCAAGCTCGCCGACATGCGGGACGAGATGCGGAAGGGCATGCCCGGCGCCGCCGCTCCCGGGGCCGCGACCGCTCCCGGGGCCGGGACCGCACCCGGGGCCGCGACCGGTCCGGGTGCCGCTCCCGGGACCGCGAAGCAACCCGCGCCGAAACCCCCCGCGCCCCCGCAGAAGGGAGGCCCACGTCCGCCCGCCGCCCCCGCCCGCACCGCCACCCTCGGCATCGAGGCCGTCGACGCCACCGCAGGGCCGGGCGCCCTGCTGGTCGGCGTCCACATCCCCGGCCCCGGCCACACCGCGGGCCTGGTGCGCGGCGACACCCTGCTCGCGTTCGGCGGGACCCGCGTCGGCTCGGCGGCCGAACTCGCCTCGGCCGTCGGCGCCGCGCGCCCCGGCAAGGCGGTCACCCTGACGGTGCGCCACATGGGCGGCGGCCGGCAGGTCCTCTCGGTCAGGCCGGGCGTCGTGACGTGACCCGGGTTCGCGCTCGCGGGCCGCCGGGGGCAGGATTCCTGACGTAGACAACAGGAGGTCCTCATGAGCAGCGCGCCCGCGCCCTTCACCGCCGACGACTACCGGACACGCATGGAGCGCGCCGCCGCCACGGCCGCGGACGCGGGTCTCGCGGGCGTCCTCGTCGCCCCGGGACCCGATCTGGTGTGGCTCACCGGGTACCAGCCGACCGCGATCACCGAACGCCTGACGGTCCTCGTGCTCGCCGCAGGCCAGGACCCCGTCCTCGTCGTGCCGACCCTGGAGGCCCCGGACGCCGCGCGCGCCGCCGGCGCCCCCGCCCTCACCCTGCGCGACTGGACCGACGGCAAGGACCCGTACGCCGTCGCCGCGCCCCTCCTGGACGTGTCGGGACGCTTCGGAGTGAGCGACAACGCCTGGGCGATGCACCTCCTCGGCTTCCAGCAGGCGCTGCCCGGCACCTCGTACGTCTCCCTCACCCAGGCGCTCCCGATGCTCCGTGCCGTCAAGGACGCCGCCGAGCTGGAGCGCCTCACGGCGGCGGGCGCGGCGGCCGACGCGGCGTACGAGGAGATCCAGAAGGTGCCCTTCGCGGGCCGCAGGGAGACGGACGTCGCCGGTGACCTCGCGGACCTGCTGCGGCGGTTCGGGCACTCCCAGGTGGACTTCACCGTCGTCGGCTCCGGCCCCAACGGCGCCAACCCGCACCACGAGGCGGGCGACCGCGTCATCGAACGGGGCGACATGGTCGTCCTCGACTTCGGCGGCCTGCTGCACGGCTACGGCTCGGACACCTCCCGCACCGTTCACGTCGGCGAGCCGACCGCCGAGGAGCAGCGTGTCCACGACGTGGTGCGCGAGGCACAGGCGGCCGGGTGCGCGGCGGTGCGGCCGGGCGCCACGTGCCAGGACATCGACCGCGTGGCCCGCGACGTGATCACCGAGTTCGGGTACGGCGAGTACTTCATCCACCGCACCGGGCACGGCATCGGCGTCACCACCCACGAACCGCCCTACATGATCGAGGGCGAGGAGCAGCCGCTCGTGCCGGGAATGTGCTTCTCCGTAGAGCCCGGCATCTATCTGCCGGGACGCTTCGGAGTGCGCATCGAGGACATCGTGACGGTCACCGAGGAGGGCGGGCGGCGGCTGAACGCCACCGCCCGCGAGATGGCGATCGTCAGCTGAGGGCCGTCAGCCGAAGTCCGTGCGGGGGCCCGTGCGCGGTTCGCGGCCCGGGTAGTACGCGAGGACGTTGTACGGGTACGGCAGCGGACGGGCGCTCGCCGTCGTCAGCCGCTCGTGCTGCTCGGGCGTCAACTCCCAGCCCACGCAGCCGAGGTTGTCGGTCAGCTGCTCCACGGACCGCGCCCCGACGATCGGCGCGGTCACCCCTGGCTGCTGGAGGAGCCAGCGCAGCGCCACCTGCGCCGGGGTGCGCCCGGCCTCCTCGGCGACCTCGAGGACGGCGTCGACGACCTGCCAGGTCTCCTCGGTGGCGCGCTCCTCCCAGGAACCCGCTCCCCGCGTGCCCTCGGGCGGTGTCTCCATGCCGCGCCGGAACTTGCCCGACAGCCAGCCGCCGTGCAGCGGGCTGTACGGGATGACGCCGACGCCCTCGGCCGCGCTGAGCGGCAGCAGCTCCCACTCGACCTCGCGCCCGAGCAGGTTGTAGAACGGCTGCAGACAGGAGTACGGCTCCCAGTCGTGCGCCCGCGCCACGTCGAGGGCCTTCTGCAGCTGTGCTCCGGAGTGGTTGCTCGCTCCCAGGTAGCGGACCTTGCCCGCCTTCACGAGGGTGTCCAGGGTGGACAGGGTCTCCTCGACGGGGGTCGTCGCGTCCCACACGTGCGTCTGGTAGAGGTCGATGTAGTCGGTCCCGAGGCGCCGCAGGCTCGCGTCGACCGCCGACACGATGTGCTTGCGGCTCAGCCCGCCGGCGTTCGGCGCGTCGCTCATCGTCGCGAACACCTTGGTGGCGACGACGAGTTCGTCCCTGCGGCGGCCCTTGAGCCAGCGGCCGAGGATCTCCTCGGAGACGCCCCGCCCGTACATGTCGGCCGTGTCGATGAACGTGCCGCCGGCCTCCGTGAACGCGTCCAGCATGCGGTGCGACGTCGCCTCGTCCGCGCCGCTGCCGAACATCATCGCGCCGAAGCAGAGTTCGCTCACGCGCAGCCCGGTCCGGCCCAGGAATCGTTGCTTCATGTTCCGCCTCCCCTTGACAGGCCCCCGTGACGGGGGCGAGGCGATGCTAGGCGGTCGCCAGGATCACGCACGACTCGGCGGGCAGGCGCACCACCCCGTCCGCCGCGGGCGCCTCGACCGGCTCCCACGCGGCGAGCACGCGCGCATGGCGCCCGTCCAGCGGTACGACGACGGGCCGCGCGCCGAAGTTCACGGCGATCCGCAGGTCACCGCGCCGGAACGCGAACCAGCAGGCCGCTTCGTCGTGGGCGACCCGCACCGCCGCCAGATCGGGGTCCGTGAGGTCACCGCGGGAGCGCCGCAGGGCGATCAGTTCGCGGTGCCAGGCGAGCAGCCGCGCGTGGTGGTCCCGGCCGGGCTCCGACCAGTCGAGGCAGGAGCGGTCGCGGGTCCCGTGGTCCTGCGGGTCGGGAATGTCCTCCTCGGCCCACCCGTGCGCCGCGAACTCCCGCCGCCTGCCCCGGCGCACGGCCTCGGCGAGCTCGGGGTCCGTGTGGTCGGTGAAGAACTGCCAGGGCGTCTTGGCCCCCCACTCCTCGCCCATGAACAGCATCGGCGTGAAGGGGCTCGTCAGGGTGAGCGCGGCCGCGCAGGCGAGCAGGCCGGGGGAGAGGGAGGCCGAGAGGCGGTCGCCCTGCGCGCGGTTGCCGATCTGGTCGTGGGTCTGCGCATAGCCCAGGAAGCGGTAGGCGGGCGTCCGCGCGCGGTCCACGGGGCGTCCGTGGGCGCGGCCCCGGAACGTCGAGTACGTGCCGTCGTGGAAGAACCCGCGCGTCAGCGTCTTGCCGAGCGCGGCCAGGGGGGCCCGCGCGAAGTCTTCGTAGTAGCCCTGTGCCTCACCGGTGAGCGCGGTGTGCAGCGCGTGGTGGAAGTCGTCGTTCCACTGCGCGTGCATGCCGAGTCCGCCGCTCGCGCGCGGGGTGACGACCCGCGGGTCGCCGAGGTCGGACTCGGCGATCAGGGAGAGCGGCCTGCCGAGCTCGGCGGCCAGCGCGTCGACGGCCGCGGCCAGCTCCTCCAGGAAGTGGCACGCGCGCGTGTCCCGCAGCGCGTGCACGGCGTCGAGCCGGAGGCCGTCGAGGCGGTAGTCCCGCAGCCAGGCGAGGGCGCTGCCGATCAGATACGCGCGCACCTCGTCCGAGCCGGGCGCGTCCAGGTTGACCGCGGCGCCCCACGGCGTCTGGTGTGTCTCGGTGAAGTAGGGCCCGAACGCGGGCAGATAGTTGCCGGACGGGCCGAGGTGGTTGTGGACGACGTCCAGGACGACGCCGAGCCCGTGCGCGTGCGCCGCATCGACAAATCGTTTCAGCGCCTCGGGCCCGCCGTACGGCTCGTGCACCGCCCACAGCGACACCCCCTCGTACCCCCAGCCGTGCCGGCCGGGGAAGGGGCACAGCGGCATCAGCTCCACGTGCGTGACGCCGAGCTCCGCGAGGTGCCCGAGCCGGTCCGCCGCCGCGTCGAGCGTGCCTTCGCGCGTGTACGTCCCCACGTGCAGCTCGTAGAGGACCGCTTCGCGCACGCCCCGCCCCGCCCAGGGCGTGCGCCACGCGTACCGGTCGTGGTCCACGACGGCGCTCGGCCCGTCGGGACCGTCCGGCTGGCGGCGCGAGCGGGGGTCGGGCAGGACCGGCCCGCCGTCCACCGAGTAGCCGTAGCGCGTACCGTCCTCGGCCTCGGCCCGCGCCGTCCACCATCCCGCGCGGCTCTCGTCGCGCTCCATCGCGTGCGCCGTGCCCGCGCACTCCAGCACGACCTGCCCGGCCTCCGGCGCCCACACTTCGAACCTCACCGACGGTTCTCCCTCGTCCGCTGTCCGTCACACCGTGGGTCCCATGGTGCGTCAGAAGCCGCCGCCACGTGGGGAGAAGTGATCGATCGGCCGCGGAGCCGCCCGATCTGGACACCCGGGGCGCGGGTGGCCGACAATTGCCTGGTGACATCCTCTTTCGAGTTCTCCACGTTCCCGGCGGCCCCCGCGCGGGTGACGGACGCCGAGCGCGACCGGGCGCTGGACGTACTCAGGGAGGGCGCGGCCGTCGGCAGGCTCTCGCACGACACGTTCCTGCGGCGCATGGAGCTCGTCCTCGCCGCCCGCAGGCCCGACGAGCTGGCCGCCCTCACCGACGACCTGCGGACCGAGGGCCGCTGGTCCCGCATGGTGCTCGGCGGGGTGGAGGCGGTCTCCGGGTTCACGGTGAAGCTGCGCAGGGCCTGGCAGGCCGAGCGCCTGCCGAAGCTGCTGCTGCCGTCGCCCGACAGCCCCTACCCGCTGCGGATCGGCCGCGACCCCGCCAACGGCCTGCGGCTCAGCCACGACACGGTCTCCCGCGTCCACGCCGAGCTGCGGCGCCAGGGCGGCATGTGGGTGCTGCGCGACCTCGGCTCGACCAACGGCACGTCCGTCAACGGCCGCAGGGTGACCGGCGCCGCGATCGTCCGGGACGGGGACTCGGTGAGCTTCGGCCGGATGGCGTTCCGCCTCGCGGTGAACTGAGGCCCCCAGCCGACCGAAGCCCCCCACCGGGCCGTTCGGCGCGTCACCCGTACGGCCGCACGCGGCCTGCGGTACGGGCCGCGCGGTGGTCGTCTTGACACACCCGCGCGGCCGCTCGTCGCGCCGACGCACAGGTGGGAGCCCCGCGGTGCGCTGCCTCTCCGTCCCGCCCGAGGACCCGATACCCGCGGCCGCACCGGTCGGGCACCGCCACCCGCCGCCGCCCAGCCTCGTGTCGCCCGGGGTCGCCCACGATCCGTACCCGGCGTTCCGCGTGCTGCGGGAGAGCTTTCCGCTGGTGCGTGACGAACTCCTCGGCGCGTGGCTGGTGAGCCGCTACGTGGACGTACGCGACGCCCTCGGGCGGGAGGAGCTCGTCGCGCTGCCGCCGGGGCGGACCCTCGCGCACATGGAGGGCGCCACGCACCGCGCGCACCGCGCCCTGATCGAGCCCGCGCTGCGGGGCCGCGCCGTCGCCGCCCTCGCCGCGGGCGCCTCGCGCACCGCACACGTACTCGCCCGCCGGATCGCCGCCCGCCAGGAGAGCGACCTGGTCGCCGAGTTCTGCCGGTGGCTGCCGACCGCCGCGGTCGTGGCCGCCCTGGGCCTGTCCCGCGAGGACACCGCACGCGTCCAGCGCTGGTGCCGCGGCGGCCTCACCCACCTCGGCGGCGGCCACCACGAGCTGGACGCCTGGCTGCGGCCCCACCTGGCACGGCGCCGGGCCCGCCCCGGCGACGACCTGCTCTCCGTGCTGTGCGCCGCCGAGGTCGGGGGGCGTCCGCTGTCCGACGGGACCGTGGCCGGTCTCGTCGGCTCGCTGCTCGGCGGGGGAGGCGAGGCGACCGCGCTGGCGCTCGCCTCACTCCTCGCCAACCTCCTCGACGACCCAGGGCAGTTGGCCCTGGTGAGGGAGCGGCCCGAACTGGTCCCCGCGGCCTGGGCGGAGTCCCTGCGCCGCGATCCGCCCGTCCCCGTCGTGCTGCGCCGCGCGGTCCGCCCGGTCGTCGTGGCGGGCGCCGCGCTGCCCGCGGGAGCGGTCGTGGCGTGCCTGGTGGGCGCCGCGGGCCGGGACCCCGCACGGTTCGCCGACCCCGACCGCTACGACGTCCTCCGCGCGGACCGGGGCGGCCTCGCGGCCGGTATGGGCCGGCACGCGTGCCCGGGTGCCGAACTCGCGGGCCGTACCGCCGGGTACGGCCTGCACGCCCTGCTCGACGCCCTGCCGGGGCTGCGCTGGGCGCCGGGCTTCAGGCCGGCTCCCCAGGGTCTGCTGTCGCGCGGCCCGCGGGCTCTTCTCGTACGCCCTCGGTAAGGCTCACGCTCTCGGTGAGGCTCACGTCCTTGGTGAGGCTCATGTCCTCGGTGACGCCCACGTCCTCGGCGCCGGGTTCCCGCGCGTCGGTGATCCGCTCCAGGAGCGCCACCGGCGACGTCGCGAAGAGCTCCGCCACGCGCGCGTGGCCCTCGAACTCCCGCTCCGGGGCGAGCAGATCGGCCCACCGGCCCGCGGGGAGCGCCAGCCGCGTCTCCCGCCAGCCGCCCGCGTCCGCGAGACGCAGGGAGAGCCGTGCCGTCGCCACCACGACCTCTCCGGAGCGGGCGAACGCCAGGCAGTGCGCGGCGCCGGGACCCTCTGCGGTCAGCGGCTCGTACGTGGCCGTGCCCCCGAACAGCTCCGGCCGCCGCGCGCGCAGCCGCACCGCTGTCGCGGTGAGCGCGAGCTTCTCCTCCGAGAGGTCCCACGGCTCCCCCTGGGAGTCGAGCCGCTCCAGGACGTGCGGCTGGAAGCGTGCGGGCCGCCGGTTGTCCGGGTCGACCAGGGCGCGGTACTCGCCCTCCGTGCCCTGGTAGAGGTCCGGCACCCCGGGCATCGTCAAGTGCAGCAGGGCCGCCCCCAGGACGTTCGCCCGCACGTGCGGGCCGAGCTCCCGCGCGAAGGACGCCACCGCGTACAGCGGCGGCCCGCACGGCCCCGCCTCCACGAACGCCGCCACCGCCTTCTCGTACGCCTCGTTGGGCTCGGTCCAGCTGGTGTGGAGCCCCGCCTCGCGCACATGCTTCAGGAGGGCGTTCTGCAGGCGCATGTCGTAGGGGAAGCCGAAGCCGACCGCCGTCTGCCAGGCGGCCCACGCCAGTTGGGGGTCGGGCGCGCACGTGCCGCCCACGCGTGAGGTCTGCTCGGTCACCTCGGCGAGGAGATCGGCCCACCGGTCGGGGCACTGCGTCAGGACGGAGATGCCGGCCCGCACGTCCGCGCTGCGCTTGGTGTCGTGGGTCGTCAGGACGGTCCCCGAGTAGGGCCAGTCGCGCTGCACGCGCGCGCAGTACGCGTGGAACTCGTCCACCGGCACCGCAGGACGCTCGGGCGCACCGCCCACCTCGGCCGCCGAGAGGAGCGGCGCGTGCCGGTAGAACGCGGTGTCCTCGACGGCCTTGGCGCGCAGCGCCGACGCGGTCTGCGCGAACCGCGCCCTGAACTCCTCCACGGCCGACAGGACCTGCGGGCCCTCGGCGGCCCGCAGCCGCCCCAGCGCCATGTCCCGTACGACATCGACCGTCCGGGCCTCCTCGGGCACGCTGAAGGCCGCCCTGGCCTCCTCGGCGGCGCGGGCGGTGAGCACCGAATCGGGTGCGTCGCCCCCGGAGACGTACGGCCGGTAGACGGGAAGCCGCACGAGCAGCTCCCTGAGCGCGGTGCGCAGCATCCACGGCGCGTGGTCGCGCAGGGCGGGGACGGCCGCGCAGACGGCGCCCGCCGCGCGCGTGAGACGGTCGACCTCGGCGGCGAGTTCGCGGGTGACGACCTTGTACGCGGCCCGCCGCACCGTCGCGTCCCAGTCGCCGCCCCGGTCGGCGGGCGGCGCGGCGAAGCGGCGGTACTGCCCTAGGAGTTCACCGGCGCCCGCCGGGTCGGTGAGGACGCCGTCGATGTGGCGCAGCGCGTCGTAGCCGGTGGTGCCGGCCACCGGCCAGGCGGCGGGCAGGCGCTCACCGTCGGCGAGGATCTTCTCGACGACCGTCCAGCGCCCGCCGGTCGCCTCGTGCAGCCTCTGGAGGTACGTTCCCGGGTCCGCGAGGCCGTCCGGGTGGTCGATCCGCAGACCCTCGACGACGCCTTCCCGGAGCAGCTGAAGGATCTTCCCGTGTGTCGCCTCGAAGACGTCCGCATCCTCGACACGCACTCCGATGAGGTCCGAAATGGTGAAGAAGCGGCGGTAGTTGAGCTCCGTGCGGGCGAGCCGCCACCAGGCCAGGCGGTACCACTGCGCGTCCAGCAGCTCCGGCATCGGCAGCTCCGCGGTGCCTTCCCGGAGGGGGAACGCGTGTTCGTGGTAGCGCAACACGTCACCGTCGACCCGCAACTGTCCGAGCTCGTCCCCGAGCCGGCCGCCGAGGACGGGCAGCAGGACGCGCCCGTCGCCCGCGTCCCAGTCGATGTCGAACCAGCGCGCGTACGGCGACCGCGGGCCCTCGCGCAGCACCTCCCACAGTGCGTGGTTGTGCCGGGGCACCGCCGCCATGTGGTTCGGCACGATGTCCACGACCAGGCCGAGCCCGGCCTGCCGGGCGGCGCGGGAGAGGGACCGCAGGCCCTCCTCGCCGCCCAGTTCGTCGCGCACGCGCGCGTGGTCCACCACGTCGTAGCCGTGCGTCGACCCGGGGACCGCCTCGAGCACCGGTGACAGGTGCAGATGCGAGACACCGAGGGAGGCCAGATGGGGGACGGCCGCCTCGGCGGCCGCGAAGGGGAAGTCCGGCTGCAGCTGGAGCCGGTACGTGGCGGTGGGCGGCGGCGGTACCGCGGGGCCGGGGCGCTCCGGCGTCATGCGCGTCATGCGAACGTACGTACCCGCTCGGGAGGCTTTCGTGTCATCGACTCATGCGTGTCCGCCCTACGCCGTCGTTAGCGTCGGACGATGGGTCAGAACACACGGGACGCGTATCGCACAGTGATTCGGATGACGGGGGCTCCGCTGCCCGTCGTCTCGTTCTTCGGCAGGCTGCCCGTGGCCATGATCCAGTTCGGCAGTGTGCTGCTGGTGACCGAGACCAGCGGATCACTGGCCACCGGCGGGATCGTCGCCTGCGCGCTCGCGCTCGGCCAGGTGGGCCTCGGGCCGTTCGTCGGACGGCTCGCGGACCGGCACGGCCAGCGCCCCGTGGTGCTCGCGTTCTCGCTCGTCAACGCCGTGGCGATCGCGGCGTACACCCTGGGCGCCGTCGCGGACCTGCCCACGCCGGGCCTTGTCGCCCTGGGTGCTCTCGCGGGCGCGACGATCCCCGGGATCGGCCCGCTGGCCAGGGCCCGCGTCGTCCCGCTGGTGCGCGCCAAGGGCGGCGACGACCGGCTCGCGAGCACCGTGCTGTCCCTGGAGAGCACCATGGACGAGCTGTCCTTCGTGCTCGGCCCGGCCCTGGTGGGCCTCGCGTCCGTGGCGGGCCACCCGGCGTACGCCTTCGGGGCGGCCGCGCTCCTGGTCGCCGGCTGCGGCACGGCCTTCGCACTGCACCCCACGGGACGCACCCCCAAGGCGGAGACCGGCGGGCCTACGCGCGCGCGTGGGGAGCGCCCGCGCCTGCCGCGCTCCGTGTACGTGGTGCGGGTGGGGCTCCTCTTCCTGGGCGTCCTGCTGGGTGCCTGCGGGGCGGGGATCACCGCGTTGACCGAGGAACTCGGCAGGCCGGGGCAGGCCGGGCTCGTGTACGCGGCGATGGGCGTCATGAGCGCGGTGGTGGGGCTCTCCATGGCCGCGCTGCCCGAGCGCTTCGGGCTCATCGCGCGCTGGCGTGTCGCGACGGCGGCCGCGGCGCTCCTGTCGCTGCCCCTGGTGTGGACCGACAGCCTGGCGGGTCTCTACGTAGTGGTCACTTTCTTCGGTGCCATCTATGCCCCGAACCTCATCACGGGCTTCGCGCTGACCGAGCGAGCCGTGCCGCCGCAGCGGCTCGCCGAGGGCATGACCTTCGCGGCGAGCGCCTTCGTCGGCGGCCAGGCGGTGACGCTCGCGGTGGCGGGGCGGCTCGCGGAGTCGCACGGCGCGGGGGCGGCGTTCGCCCTCGGCAGCGCGGCCGCGGCGGTCGCGTTCGTGATCGCCCTGATCGCCCGCCACGAACCGCACCGCCCCGATCCGTCACGTCACCTCCATGAGGTGCCCCGGACCGCCACCGTCACGCCGGACGCCGCAGCACGGTAAGGCTCCGGTCGGTCAGCGTGAGCCGGTCGCCCGCCCGCACCTTCGGTCCCGGCTCCGGCGGCACCCCGTCGTCGTGCGCCGTGTCGATCACGATCTGCCACTGACGGCCGTGGTTGACCGGCACCACGAACTCGATCGGCTCCGGTGACGCGTTGAACATCAGCAGGAACGAGTCGTCGGAGATCCGCTCCCCGCGCGGTCCGGGCTCCGAGATGGCGTTGCCGTTCAGGAACACGCTCAGGGCGCGCGCCTGCGAGGCGTCCCAGTCGGGCTGCTCCATCTCATCGCCTTCCGGGGTGAACCAGGCGATGTCCGACAGTTCGTCGTGCGTGCCCTGGACCGGCCGGCCGTGGAAGAACCGCCGCCTGCGGAAGACCGGGTGGTCACGCCGGAGCATCGCCATCGTCCGGGTGAAGGCAAGCAGCGAGTTCTCACCGTCCGGCCAGCGCACCCACGCCAGCTCGTTGTCCTGGCAGTACGCGTTGTTGTTGCCGTTCTGCGTGCGCGCGAACTCGTCGCCGTGGCTGAGCATCGGCACGCCCTGGGAGAGCATCAGGGTGGCGGTGAAGTTCCGCATCTGCCGGGCGCGCAGCGCCAGGACGTCCGGATCGTCCGTCTCGCCCTCGGCGCCGCAGTTCCAGGATCGGTTGTGGCTCTCGCCGTCCTGGTTGCCCTCGCCGTTGGCCTCGTTGTGCTTCTCGTTGTACGAGACGAGGTCGTGCAGCGTGAAGCCGTCGTGGCAGGTGGTGAAGTTGATCGACGCCAGCGGACGCCGCCCGTCGTCCTGGTAGAGGTCGGACGAACCGGTGAGCCGGGAGGCGAACTCCGCGAGAGTGCGCTGCTCGCCGCGCCACAGGTCACGCACCGTGTCGCGGTACATCCCGTTCCACTCGGTCCACAGGGGCGGGAAGTTGCCCACCTGGTAGCCGCCCTCGCCGACGTCCCAGGGCTCGGCGATCAGCTTCACCTGGCTGACCACCGGGTCCTGCTGCACCAGGTCGAAGAAGGACGAGAGCCGGTCCACCTCGTGGAACTGCCGCGCCAGCGTCGCCGCGAGATCGAAGCGGAACCCGTCCACGTGCATGTCCGTGACCCAGTGCCGCAGCGAATCCATGATCATCTGGAGTACGTGCGGCGAGCGCATCAGGAGGGAGTTGCCGGTCCCCGTCGTGTCCATGTAGTAGCGGGGATCGTCCATGAGGCGGTAGTACGAGGCGTTGTCGAGGCCCTTGTAGGAGAGCGTCGGGCCCAGGTGGTTGCCCTCGGCCGTGTGGTTGTAGACGACGTCCAGGATCACCTCGATCCCCGCCTCGTGCAGCGCCTTCACGGCCTGCTTGAACTCCAGGACCTGTTCGCCCCGGTCGCCCCAGGAGGCGTACGCGTTGTGCGGGGCGAAGAAGCCGATGGTGTTGTAGCCCCAGTAGTTGTTCAGGCCCATGTCCACCAGGCGGTGGTCGTTCACGAACTGGTGGACCGGCATCAGCTCCAGCGCGGTGACGCCGAGGCCGGTGAGGTGCTCGATGATCGCCGGGTGCCCGAGCGCCGCGTACGAACCGCGGAGCTCCTCCGGAAGGTCCGGATGCAGCATCGTCAGGCCCTTCACATGGGCCTCGTAGATCACCGTCTCGTGGTACGGGGTCCGCGGCGGCCGGTCGTCACCCCAGTCGAAGTACGGATTGACCACGACGGACGTCATCATGTGCGGGGCCGAGTCGAGGTCGTTGCGCTCGCCGGGCTCCTCGAAGTGGTAGCTGTACACCTCCTCGCCCCAGTCGACGCGCCCGCTCACCGCGCGCGCGTACGGATCGAGCAACAGCTTCGCGGAGTTGCAGCGGTGCCCATGCTCCGGTGCGTAGGGGCCGTGCGCCCGGAAGCCGTAGCGCTGTCCCGGCATGACGCCGGGCAGATACGCGTGCCGCACAAACGCGTCGGACTCGCGCAGCTCGACGGCCGTCTCCGAGCCGTCGTCGTGCAGCAGACACAGCTCCACTCGCTCTGCGGCCTCGGAGAAGACCGCGAAATTCGTGCCGACTCCGTCGTACGTCGCACCTAAGGGATACGCCTGCCCAGGCCAGACCTGCATGAATAAGACTCTTCCACTCACGCCCCCTCAGATCGGGGCCACTTCGGCCAGAGTGTGCCCGAAAGTGGGGCAACCACCCAGGAGTTGTACCCGTCTAACCGTCCGACCACATACTCGGCATGCCCATGAAGGGGCGCCAGGGGAGTAGGGGGAGTAGTGCGAGAGATAGTCAGACGCCACTTGGGGAAGGTGGTGGCGGGCGCGGCGGTTGCGGCGACCGCGACCGCTGTGCTGGTGGGCGTCAATCTGCCGGGATCGGAGGCAGGCGGCTCGGGGGACCGCCAGGCCAACGCGGCAGCGGCGGAGCAGGACGCCATCGCGAAGGACGGCGTCGTGGAGGCCGCGCCCGAGGAGGGCGCCAAGGGTGTCGGCAGCGATCCGCTGACCGACGAGGAGATCGAGCGGGCCGAGAAGGCCTCGGTTTCGGGCCAGATGCGTTCCAGCGCCCGGGACGTCGAGGGGGACCGCGGCCCGCAGCTGCTGTCCACGAACCTCAGCGAGCCCGAGCCGGGCGGCGGCGCGGCAACGGCCCCGCGCAAGGCCGAGGTCGTCTACTACGACTACAAGAAGGACGCCGTCATCACCAAGACGGTGAACCTGGAGACCGGCAAGGTGGACGACACGGTCACCACCAACAGCGTCCAGCCGCCGCCCAGCCAGGAAGAGCTCGTCGAGGGCGCCAGGCTGCTGATCGCCGACCCGCTCGGCAAGGGCCTGAAGAAGGACTTCAAGCACGCCACGGGCAAGGCGCTGACCGGGCCGGAGCAGCTGCAGCTGAGCGGCATGGTCTTCCGCAAGGAGACCGTCAAGCGTGTGCCGTCCGGCCTCGCCGAGTGCGGAAAGCACCGGTGCCTCCAGGTCGTCACCAAGGTCAAGAACGGTCCGTGGATCGACACGCGGGCTCTCGTCGTCGACCTGAGCACCCGGACCGTGGGCCGACTCGGCTGACCCCGGGCGCCCGCGCACGAGACCACACATCAACTTCTCCTCTTACGAGGGAGTGCACTCCGTAATGCACGTCAACAGACTTCCGCGCGCCCGCAAACGGGCCACCATGGCCCTCGCGGTCTCCGCGCTCCTCGGCGGCGCCGTCTCCGTCGCCTCACCCGCGTCGGCGGCCCCCCAGGCACCCTCCGCACCCGCCGCGGCGGCCGACTGCAGTGACGCCTACAAGATCGAGCAGACCGTCGACGGCGGCACGACCTGGCGCATGTGCTGGCACTACAACACGCTCTCCGGCCTGATCCTCGACAAGATCAGCTACCAGCCGAAGGGCGAGCCGAAGCCGATCCCCGTCCTGACCAGCGCCCGGCTCGCCCAGGTGCACGTCCCCTACGACGACGGCCAGGCCGAGTACGACGACGTCACCGGCACCGACTTCGGCCAGGCCCTGCAGAACCTCAAGCCCGGCGAGTGCCCCGGCGGCACCATCAAGACCGTCAAGGTCCCGCACCGGGGCGACGTGAAGGGCCTGTGCACCACCACGCGCGCGCGTGGCCACGCCTACCGCCTCAACGACGACGCGTCCACCGGCGGCACCGGCAAGGTCTACACCGGCCAGGCCAAGGACCTGCTCGTCTACACCGTGAACAAGGCCTCCTGGTACGAGTACATAACCGAGTGGCGGTTCTCCTCGGACGGCACCATCACGTCCAACGTCGGCGCGACCGGCAGCCTCTCCCCGTACGACTACGACGGCGGCGACAGCCGGGGCTGGCCGATAGGCAAGGGCGACCAGGCCAAGGCCGAGAGCCACGCCCACAACGTGTTCTGGCGCCTGAACTTCGGCCTCGACGGCTCCCCGAAGGCCAAGGTCGAGCAGTACGACTCCAAGGTGACCCCGCCCACCGGCGACGGCAGCCCCACCACGAAGACCACCCGCACCAAGGTCACCAAGGAACTCGCGGGCGACCGCAAGGACATGCGCTGGTGGCGTGTGGTCAGCGGGGCCGGCAAGAACAAGGACGGCCACCCGCGCTCGTACGAGTTCGTCCCCGGCGCCAGCAGCAAGCACGCCGGACGGCCCTTCACCAAGCACGACGTGTACTTCACCCAGTACAAGAAGTGCGAGCAGTACGCCAGCAACAACCCGGGCTGCCCCAACGGCGCCGCGAACAGCGTGGACAAGTACGCGAACGGCGAGACGTTGACGCACCCCATCTCCTGGGTGCACATCGGCTACCACCACATCGCGCGTGACGAGGACCAGCAGCCCATGCCGGTCCACTGGCAGGGCTTCTCGCTGGCCGCGCGCGACGTCACCGCTATGAGCCCGCTCACTCCGCAGGACCTGGCGAACCAGAACGGCCAGCCTCCGATGGGCGGTTGAGAAACCACCCTGCCCATCGGGCTGCACCTCCTGCCGCTCCCGGAGTACCCTTCCTTGATCGTTGACCGGAGGAGTGTCCGGGAGCGGAAGGCGGTGCGCGGGTGAGCTCGGGTGGTCGGGAGCTGCCCCCTGGTGACGAGGGTCACGAGGGGAGCTCCGCGGACGTACCCGCCGGAGCGGTGTCCCTGGCCCGGCCGATGGAGACGGGATCTCAGATCGGACCCGAACTGGACTGGGACGCCGACGCCTGGCGTGAGGTCCGTACGCGCGCACAGCGCGCCGGGCGGGCCTACATCTGGCTGAATCTGGTGGAGCAGCGGCTGCGCGCGGTCGTGGCCGCTGTTCTGCGTCCCGTCTACGAACCCGTCCACGCCGACGACTGGGTCGTCGCGGCGGCGGGCCCCGCCGGTCAGGAGTGGGTGCAGCGGGCCGTCGCCGTGCGGGAGGTGAGCCGCCGCAAGGGCTATCTGCTCGACCCGGCCGACGACAACGTCCTCAGCTTCCTCACGCTCCCGCAGCTGCGGGAGCTGATGGTGCAGCACTGGCCGTGCTTCGAGCCGTACCTGGACGACCGGCGCGACGTCGAGCTGGCCCTCGACGAGCTGGAGGTCACCCGCAACGTCGTCTCCCGCAACCGGGCCCTGTCCGAGGCGGTCCTCGCCCAGGCCGAGCGCGCCTCGGCCAGGCTCCTGGACATCCTCGGCTCGGGCACCGACACGCCCTCCGCGCGCCGCCTGCCCGTCGACGCGGTCGAGGACCTGGTCGGCGACCGGTACGCGGACGTGGTGGCCGTGCACTCGGACCGGGTGCGGCTCCTGCGGCAGTTCCCCGCCGAGGACATCTTCGGCGGCGCCCGCCGCCTCGACGCGATCGGTATCGGCCTCAACCTCCTCGTGCAGAACTTCTCCGGGCGCCGCCTGGTCAGGCTCGCCGAGTCCGGCTGCCGGGTGCGGCTGCTCTTCCTCAACCCGGCGAGCAGCTCGGTGAAGCGCCGGGAGCGTGAACTGGGCATCAAGAAGGGGGAGCTGAGCCGTTCCGTCGAGATGAACATCCTGCACATGCGGCGGGTCAGGGCGCGCCTTCGCGACCCGGGCGCCTTCGAGATCCAGGTCTTCGACGAGACGCCCCGCTTCACCGCGTACCTGGTCGACGGGGACGGCTCGGACGGCATCGCCGTCGTCCAGTCGTATCTGCGCAGAACGCGCGGCATGGAGGCGCCGGTCCTGGTGCTGCGGGGCGGCAGCAAGGTGGTGAAGTCGGGCGATCCGGGCGAGGGCGGGCTTTTCACCACATACCGCGAAGAGTTCGAGCTGGCCTGGGCGGACTCGCGGCCGGTGTCCTGACCCCCCTCGGCGGGCAGAAGCGGAATGCGGTCCTCGGATTGTCAGTGGCCCATGGGATCGTGGTGGTCACTGGGGGAAAGCACCACGAAGAAGGGGGCGGCCATGGGCTGGCACCAGGAGCTGCTGATCGGTTTCGACCTGGAGACGACGGGGACGGACCCGACCGAGGCGCGCATCGTCACCGGCGCGGTCATCGAGGTCAAGGCCGGCGAAACGCTGGGGCGTCGTACGTGGCTCGCGGACCCGGGAGTCCCGATCCCGGCCGAGGCGGTGGCCGTGCACGGCATCACGGACGAACGGGCGACGGCCGAGGGCAGGCCCGCCGACGAGGTCGCGGACGCGCTCGCCGACGTCCTCACCTCGTACTGGCGATCGGGCGTCCCGGTCGTCGCGTACAACGCGGTCTTCGACCTGACCCTGCTCTCCGCCGAGCTCCGGAGGCACGGCCTGCCGTCGCTGCGCGACCGCCTCGGCGGCACCGCCCCCGGCCCGGTCATCGACCCGTACACGATCGACCGCTCCGTGGACCGCTACCGAAGGGGCAAGCGGAACCTGGAAGCGGTCTGCACGGAGTACGGCGTGCGCCTGGAGGAGGCCCACGACGCCGCGGCCGACGCCCAGGCCGCGGCCCGGCTGGCCTGCGCGATAGCCGACCGCCACCCGAAGGTCGCGTCCCTCGGCCCGGCGGCCCTGCACAGCCGCCAGATCGAGTGGTACGCGGAATGGGCGGCGGACTTCCAGAACTTCCTGCGCAAGAAGGGCAACGCGGACGCGGTGGTCGAGGGCCTCTGGCCCCTGAGGGCGGTGGACTAGCCGCTTCAGAAGGGGAACCAGCGCACTTCGGTGTCCCCGTCCCGCAGGGACGCCACCCGTCGGCGGAACTCTGCGAGCGCCTTCGGATTGGCGGGCGCGTGCTGCGCGACCCACGCGCAGCTGGCCGTCTCCCGGGCGCCGCGCAGCACGGCGCACCCCTCCCACTCCCGCACGTCCCACCCGTAGACCGACACGAACCCGTCGTACGCCTCGGGCGCGAGCCCGTACCGATCGCGGGAGAGTGCCATGACGACGAGGTCGTGCTCCCGCAGATCGAAGGAGAACGTCTCCAGGTCCACGAGCACGGGCCCGTCGGGACCGACCAGGACATTGCGCGGCAGCGCGTCGCCGTGGACAGGACCCGGCGCGAGGTGCGGGGTCAGCGCCGCCGCCGCGGCGGCGAACCCGTCCCTGCGCTCGCGCAGATAGTCCGCGTCGGCCGGGTCGACGGCGTCGCCCGCGAGCCGCAGCCAGCGTTCCACGCCGCCGAGCAGTTCACGGCGGGGGAGTTCGAAGGGAGGCGGGTCAAGGTCGTGGACGAGACGGAGCAGTGCGGCGAGGTCGCGCGGCTCGGCGGGGCGCACGGCCTCCGGCAGGCGGTGCCACAGCGTCACCGGATGGCCGTCCACAAGACGCGGCTCCGGTTCGGCGGCCCGCACGGCGGGGACACCGGCCTTCGCGAGCCACTCGGCGACGGCAGGTTCGCGCCGGGCCCTCGCGAGGAGTTCGGGAGCGGCCCTGCCGACCTTGACGACCAGCTCACCGACGGCGAACACCGCGTTCTCGCCGAGCGCGACGAGGCGCGCCCCGCTCACCGGAACCGGCAGATCCGCCGCGTCCAGTACGTCCCGCGCGCGTGCCTCGTCCATTGCCTGCCTCCCGCACCTGGTGCACCGTTCGCCCGACAGTCTCGCATTCACACAGGCCAACCGGCGTGCGAGGGCGCCCAGCTGCTTGACGTATCAAGGTCACATCAGCACGATGACGGGGGCCGCCGGGGCGGCCAGACCCGCATGAGCCGCCCGAAGGAGCCGATTCCGTGACATTGGCGACCGCCAAGAAGCGGTCAGCGAGAGGCGCACCGCGACGCGAGGCCGCGGACCACGGCGCGTGGTTCCTCGTGCTGCCCGCGCTGATCCCGATCCTCGTCCTCAGCGTCGGCCCGCTCCTCTACGGCATCGCGCTGGCCTTCACCGACTCCCAGTCGGGCCGCACCCGGTCCACGCAGTGGATCGGCACCCTCAACTTCCAGGACCTGCTGCACGACACGCTGTTCTGGGACTCGTTCAGGATCGGCCTGCTGTGGGCGTTCGGTGTCACCGTGCCGCAGTTCTTCCTCGCGCTCGGCCTCGCCCTCCTGCTCAACCAGCCGCTGCGGATGCGCTGGCTTGCGCGAGCCCTTGCGATCATCCCGTGGGCGATGCCCGAGGTGGTCGTCGGCATCATGTGGCGGCTCGTCTACCACCCGGACGCGGGCGTGCTCAACGAAACGCTCTCGAACTTCGGCCTGGGGGAGGGGAAGGACTGGCTGACCGGCACGGCCACCGCGCTCTTCGCCGTGATCGTCGTCGGCGTCTGGGCGGGCATGCCGCAGACCACCGTCGCGCTGCTCGCCGGACTGCAGAACACCCCGCGCGAACTGCACGAGGCCGCCGCGATGGACGGCGCGGGCGCCTGGCGCCGGTTCCGCACCGTCACCTGGCCCGCCATCAAGCCGATCGCCCTCGCCATCACAGCCCTCAACTTCATCTGGAACTTCAACTCGTTCGCCCTGGTCTACGTCCTCACCCAGGGCGGCCCCGGCGGCCGCACCCGCCTGCCCATGCTCTTCGCCTACGAAGAAGCCTTCCGCTACGGCCAGTTCGGCTATGCCGCGGCCATGGGCTGCGTGATGGTCGCGGTGATCTCCGTCATCCTCGCCTTCTACCTCGTAGGCCGCCTGAAGGGAGGCGACGAGGCATGATGCCCACGAAGAAGTCGACACGCGCCGCGCAGTACGTGGCGCTCGCCGCCTATCTCGTCTTCCTCGCCTTCCCGTTCCTCTGGCTGATCTCCACGGCCTTCAAGCCCGCACGGGAACTGGGCAGCCTGCACCCCACCTGGATCCCGAAGGACCCGACCCTGGAGAACTTCCGCCAGGCCTTCGACGAACAGCCGCTCCTCCAGGCCGCGGGCAACTCCCTGATCGCGGCGCTCAGCGCGTCCCTGATCGCGGTCGTCATCGCGACCCCGATGGCGTATGTCATGGCCAGGCACCGCAACCTCCTGGCGAAGGCGGCCACCGGCTGGGTGGTGATCAGCCAGGCGTTCCCGTTCGTCCTGATCATCATCCCGCTGTTCCTCGTCCTGAAGAACCTCCACCTGATCAACTCCCTGCTCGGCCTGATCATGGTGTACGTGGTGTGGTCGCTGCCGTTCGCGCTGTGGATGCTCGTCGGATACGTCCGCGCGGTCCCCGCCGAACTGGAGGAGGCGGCCGCGGTGGACGGCGCGAGCCGGGTGCGTACGTTCGTCTCGGTCGTCGCGCCGCTGCTCGCGCCCGGCATCGTGGCCACGGCGATGTTCGCCTTCATCACCGCGTGGAACGAGTTCTTCTTCGCGCTCGTCCTGCTCAAGACCCCGGAGAAGCAGACCTTGCCGGTCATCCTGAACCGCTTCATCGGCACGGAGGGCGTCGCCGACCTCGGGCCGCTCGCCGCGGCCGCGTTCCTCGCGACCATCCCCTCGCTCGTCATCTTCGCGATCATCCAGAAGCGGATCACCGGCGGCATGCTGGCGGGGGCGGTGAAGGCCTGATGCGGACGGCACCGCGGCTGTGGGCCGCCACCGCGACCGCCCTCGCGCTGCTGCTCGCCGGCTGCAGCGGCGACTCCGGCGACGACGACGGGAAGATCACCCTCCAGTTCCAGTCCCTGGCCTGGCAGAAGGAGTCCGTCGACGCCAACAAGGCGCTCGTCGAGGAGTGGAACGCCACCCACCCGGACGTCGAGGTCGAGTACCTCCAGGGCAGTTGGGACAACGTCCACGACCAGCTGCTCACCTCCTTCGAGGGCGGCGAGGCGCCGGACATCATCCATGACGCCTCGGACGACCTCGCCGACTTCGCGTACGGCGGATACCTCGCGGACCTCGGCGGCCTGCTCCCCGAGCGCCTCAAGTCCGACATCCCCGAGCGCAGCTGGCAGACGACGACCTTCGACGGCAAGGTCTACGGCGTGCCGTTCCTCCAGGAGCCGCGCGTCCTGATCGCCAACGCGAAGTGGCTGAAGAAGTCCGGCGTACGGATTCCGACGCCCGCGAAGCCGTGGAGCTGGGCGGAGTTCCGCGAGGTCACCAAGGAGCTCGGGGACGGCGAGGACGGGAAGTACGGCGTCGCCTGGCCGCTCAAGGAACCGGTCTCCGCGACACTCAACCTCTCGCTGTCCACCGGCGGGAAGATGTTCCACCGGGGCGAGGACGGCAAGGTCGACGTCCGCTTCGGGGCGGCCGACGAGATCATGCCGCGCACGGTCCACGACCAGGTCGACAACGACGGAAGCGCCTCGGGCACGACGCTCGGCATGGGCGGCTCCGACACCCTGCCCGGCTTCTTCGGCGGCAAGTACGCGATGGTCCCGCTCGGCTTCTCCTACCGCCAGCAGATCGTCCAGCAGGCGCCCGAGGGCTTCGACTGGCAGGTGCTGCCCGCTCCGGCGGGCAAGGAGGGGCTCGCGCAGGGCGTCAGCCCGCAGACGCTGTCCGTCTCCGAGGACAGCGCCCACAAGAAGGAGGCGGCCGAGTTCATCGACTTCTTCCTCCAGCCGGACAACATGGTGAAGCTCGCGCGCGGCGACTGGATGCTGCCCACTGGCGCGGAGGCTTTGAGGGATCCCGCCCTGCGGACGAAGAAGGACGACTGGGCCGCGGGTACGGCGCTCGCCGAGCATCTGCGGCCGGCACCCGCGCAGACGGTGCGCGGCTACCCGGAGTGGAAGGACAAGGTCGCGACGCCGGCGCTCCAGGAGTACTACAGCGGGGCGATCGACCTCGACGAGCTCAGGAAACGCCTCGTCGAGGACGGGAACCTGGTCCTCAAGAGGTATCAGCGGTAAGCGCTTCGCCGGGTGGGTGTCTTTCGCCGCGGGCGTTCAGTGTCTGGCCCCGTTGCCCTGACCCGCCCGCACCAGCCCCGACTCGTACGCGGCGATGACCGCCTGCGCGCGGTCGCGGACGCCCAGTTTGGCGAAGATGCCCGTGGCGTGGTTCTTCACGGTCTGGACGCCGATCTCCATCTGCCGCGCGATCTCGGTGTTGTCGAGTCCCGCGGCGATCAGCCGGAGCACCTCCACCTCGCGCGGGGTGAGCCCGGAGAGGTCCGCGCTCGGCGGGTGCGAGGCCGGGGCCGGGGTCACGAACGTGGCGAGCAGCCGGGTCAGCAGCCGTGGGGCGACGACCGCCTCGCCGCGGTGGACGGTGCGCAGCGCGGCGACCAGTTCCTCGGGGGAGACGTCCTTGGGCAGGAAGCCCGCGGCCCCCGCCCGGAGCGCCCCGACCACGTGCTCGTCCATGTCGAAGGTGCTGAGGGCGAGGACCCGGCATCGGGGCAGCTCGGCGGCCAGGCGCTCGGTGGCCCTGACCCCGTCGAGCACCGGCATCCGGATGTCCATGAGGATCACGTCGGGGCCCAGTTCGCGGGCCGCGGCGACGGCCTGCTCGCCGTCGCCCACCTCGCCGACGACCTCGATGGCGGGGTCCGAGCGCAGGATCAGTGACAGACCGCGGCGCACGAGCGGCTGGTCGTCCGCGATGAGTACGGTGATCCGCTCGGGCCCGGGCTCGTCGGGAGAAGTCATCGGGTCCCGTCCTCCTTCTCGTACGTGTTCTCGTACGTGTCCGCGGGCGACGGCACGCTCGCGGCCACCTGGAACCCGCCTTCCTCACGGCTGCCGACGTGCAGGGAACCGTCGTGCAGGGCGATGCGTTCCCGCATGCCCAGCAGACCGTATCCGCCGCCCCTGCCGAGCCCGTCGGGCGCCCTGGTGTCACCGGCTCCGTCGTCGGTCACCTCGACGGTGACACGGTCCGGGAGATAGGCGAGCCGTACCGTCGCGCGGGCGGGCCCGGCGTGCTTGCGGGCGTTGGTCAACGCCTCCTGCACGATGCGGTAGAGGGTGAGGCCGACGGTCATCGGCAACGGGCGCGGCTGCCCGGTGACGTGGAGTTCGGCCGGCAGGCCCGCGGCGGTCGAGTCGGCCACGAGCCGCTCGATGCCGTCCACCCCGGGCTGGGGTTCCGACGGCGCCTCCTCCAGCGTGTCGGTGCTGCGCAGCACCCCGAGGAGCTGCCGCATCTCGTGCAGCGCCGTGCGGCCCGACTCCTCCAGGGTCACCAGGGCCTCGCGTGCCGTCTCGGGGTCGCGGTCCAGGGTCGACCTCGCCCCGCCGGACATCAGGTACATGGTGGTGATGTGGTGGGCCACGATGTCGTGGAGCTCCCGTGCGATGCGGCGCCGCTCCTCGGTCACCGCGCGGTCGGCGAGGAGCTTCCGGTTGATGTCGAGCTGCCGCTTCCACTGCCGCACGGCCAGGCCGACGGCGACGATGAGGCAGGGCGTCACCAGCACATCGGTGATGCCCATGCCCAGGAAGGGTATGCCGTTGTGCAAGTATCGCGCGATCTGCACGGGCGCGGTGGCGACGACGCCGAGCGTCACGGCGCGCCGCCCGCCGTATCTGGCCACGGTGTAGAGCGCCACCGCGACGGCGCCGCCGTAACTGTTCGACATGGGCGCGCCCGGGTCGACGGCGAGGCCGAGGTTCACGGCCAGCTGCACGATGAGGACCGCGCCGAGCACCGGCACGGGACGGTGGCGCCTGAAGAGCAGCGGGACCAGGGAGACGGCGACCAGCAGGACACCGGGCACGGTGACCGGCGCCCCCGGCCCCTCCTCGCCCGGCGCCAGATAGGCCAGTACGTCGAGCGTCACCGCGGCGACGGCGACCGCCGCATCACCCGGCGTCGGCCGTGCCCCGCCCGTGGGCGGTACCGGAGGGAAGAAGTCGCGGCCCATCCGGGCGCCTCCAAGTCGAGCCGGTTCGTCGGGCTCTGGTGTCCCGTCGTTCCGCACCATTACATCCCGGTGGGAAGGGGCCCTTGATCGGTACGGGGGCGGTTCTTCGCACCAGTACCGGAGTACTGCCCGCGGCCCGGTGCCGGACCAGGGTCACGGGCGCGTCCCCTTCCGGCGGCCGACGCTCCCAAGGGGCCCCGCGTGATGACCTGTTGGCATGATCCGCAAGCTGACCTCCTTCTCCACCCGGCACCGATGGCTGACCATCGTCGTCTGGACCGTTCTCGGAGCGGCCCTGTCGTTCGTCGGGCAGACGATGATGTACGACGTCACCGACTCCCAGGCCGGGGACTTCCTGCCCAAGAAGTACGACTCGGCGGTGGCCCTGCGCATCGCGGAGGACGAATTCGGCACCAAGCTCGACCCCAACGCCCTGACCGTGCTCGTCGCCAGGGACGACGGCGGCAGACTCACGTCGGGCGACCAGCGGCGGATCACCGCCACGGCGGCCGGCCTGGGCCGGGAGCGGATCGCCGCACCGAAACCCGAAGAGTTCATGAAGGACCACTCCCAGACCCCGCGCGTCTCGCCGGGGGCCGTGGCGCCGGACAGGAGTTTCCGGCTCCTGACGGTGTCGCTCGACGGGAACGCGCAGGACCCCGGGCTCCAGGACGTCTACAAGAAGTTCCGCGACACCGCGGAGGACGCGTTCGCCGACGCGGACATGCGCGTCGGCTTCACCGGCGGCATCGCCTCCACGGTGGACGACACGGAGGCCGAGGAGACCACGGGGAAAGTCGTCGGCATCCTGACGATGGGCCTCATCGTGCTCCTCAACGTGCTGGTGTTCCGCAGCCCGGCGGCCGCGTTCGTGCCGCTCGTCGCGGTGGCACTGATCGGCGGAGTCGCCTCGGGCGCCGTGGTCGGCGCGGCGAAGCTCTTCGGCATCAGCCTGGACCCGTCGACGCCTTCGCTGATCGGTGTCGTACTCATCGGCATCGGCATCGACTATTTCCTCTTCCTGATGTTCCGCTTCCGGGAACAGCTGCGGAACCATCCCGGGCAGCACGCCAGGACCGCCGCGGCCGCGACGGCCGAGCGGGTGGGCAGCGCGATCACCTCCGCCGCGCTGACGATCGTGGCGGCCTTCGCGACCCTCGGCCTGGCGAGCTTCGGACAGTTCAGGGTGCTCGGCCCCGCGATCGCGCTCTCCGTGCTCGTGATGCTCCTCGCCAGCCTCACGCTCATGCCCGCACTGCTCGCCGTGCTCGGCCGCGGCATGTTCTGGCCCGCGCGTGCCTGGAAGAAGGAGCGCACCGGCGGCTTCGCCGCACGCCTGGGGCACGCGGTGAGCGCTCGGCCGCTGCGGTACGCCCTCGGCAGCCTGGTGCTGCTCGGTGCGCTGGGCGCGGGCGCGCTCGGCGTGAAGATGAGCTACGACCAGCAGGGCCTGCACGAGACCGCCGCGGTCAGGACCGCCGAGCAGATCTCCCGCAGCCTGCCCCCGGGCGTCTCCGACCCGCACAGCGTGTACGTGCGGAGCACGAACGGCGGTGAGATCAAGGCGAGTTCACTCACCGGCATGACGCGTTCCCTCGCCAAGGCGGAGGGCGTCGGCGAGGTGGGCGAGCCGGTGCTCAGCAAGGACCGCACGGCCGCGCGGGTCGATCTGTTCCTGAGCGTCGAGTCCGATACGCAAAAAGCGCGCGACCTGGTCTCGGGGCCCGTCAGGGAGACGGCCGCGCGGACCGCCCCACAGGGCACGGAGGCGTACGTCACGGGGACGGCCGCCGTCTTCGCCGACATCGCGACGGCCGTGGAGAAGGACCTGCGGCTGGTCTTCCCGGTCGCGGCCCTGCTGATCGCGGTGATCCTCTTCCTGCTGCTGCGCTCCCTGCTCGCCCCGGTCGTGCTGATGATCGCCGTGGGGCTCGGGTTCCTGGCGACCCTCGGCGCGAGCACGCTGTTCTTCCAGCACGGCCTGGACCGGCCGGGCGTCTCGTTCACGCTGCCCCTGGTGCTGTTCCTGTTCGTCGTCGCCCTCGGCACCGACTACAACATCCTGATCACCGACCGGATCAGGGAGGAGATGGCGAAGCCGGTCCCGGCCCGGCACGCGGTGGCGGAGGCGGTGCGGCACACCGCGCCCGCCATCGCCACGGCGGGCATCGTGCTCGCGGGCTCCTTCGCCAGCCTGGCCGCCAGCCCCGCCACCCAGGAGATCGGCTTCGCCACCGGCCTCGGCATCCTCCTGTCCTCGCTCGTGCTCTCCCTCGTGCTGGTGCCCGCCCTGGCCGCGGTCCTCGGACGCGGTCTGTGGTGGCCGCGCAGGACGGGACGGACGCAGGGCCGCCACCACGCACCGGCCGGCCCGCGCACCCCCGGGCAGCCCCAGCCGTACGCGACGGTCCCCGAGCAGTACGAGCAGTACGAGCAGTACGGGCAGTACGAGCCGTACGCGGCCGCCCCCGCACACCCCCACTCCGTGCACCCGCACCCCGAACACCGGCCGACTCGGTGACCGCCCCCGGCCCCCGGGACACCACGTCCTCCCCCGAACAGCGAAGGCAGCACATGAAGGCGACACCCCGAAAGACAACACCCCGAAAGGCGACGCCCCGGACCCTGACCGCCGTCGGCCTCGCCCTGGCCGCGGGGGTCACCGGACGCGCGGCGAGCGGCGGCGCCCCGGCAGGCGCGGACGGTTCCGCCACGGCCGGTCACACGACCGTCGTCTCCACCGGGGCGACGTCCAAGGCGGGGGCGGCGGCACGGGCGGAGGCGGCGGCGAACGCGGAGACCGCAGCCGGGCTCGACCGCTTCTACCGGCAGCACCTCGACTGGGGCCCGTGCGAGGACCCCGCCCTCGACGAGACCGGCACGCGGTGCGCGAAGGTCACCGTCCCGCTCGACTACGCCGCACCCGAGGGCCGAACCCTCACTCTCACCATCTCCCGGCTGAAGGCCACCGGGAAGGACCGCGAGCGTCGCGGCATCCTCCAGACCAACCCCGGCGGCCCCGGCGGACACGGCCTCGGGATGCCCGCCCAGCTGCGCGCCAAGATGACGCCGAAGGTGGCGGCCGCGTACGACGTGATCGGCATGGACACCCGCGGCCTGGGGGAGAGTTCACCGCTGGACTGCGGCCTCGACAGCCTCTCCTGGTTCCGCGGCGCCGGATTCGACCGCGCCTCGTTCGACCGCGTGGCGAAGAAGTCGGCTGACGACGCGAGCAAGTGCGACGCCAAGTACGGCGACCGGCTCGCGCACTACTCCACCCGCAACATCGCCCGTGACGTGGACGTCATACGCGGCGCGCTCGGCGAGCGCAGGACGTCCTGGTTCGGCCAGTCCTACGGCACCTACCTCGGCGCCGTCCACGCGGAGATGTTCCCCGGCAGGACCGACAGGATCGTCCTCGACAGCGCCATGGACCCGCGCGACTACGGCCTCAAGATGTTCCAGGCCATGGGCCCGGCCAACGAGAAGGCCCTGGACGACGTGGCGCGCTGGGCCGCGCCGCGCCACGGGACGTACCGCCTGGGGAAGACGCCCGCCGCCGTGCGGGCCACCGTGGAGGGGCTGGTGCGGCGGGCCGCGAAGCAGCCGATCCGGGTCGGCGGCGACCGGCTCGACCAGGAGAGCCTGCCGTTCGTCCTCTACTTCCTCGGGACGGACGACCTCGACAACGCCGAGTACGCGCGCACCCTGCGGCTGCTCCTGGACGCCGCGGCGGGCCGGACGGTCGAGCCGCCGCAGCGGCTCGCGGGGCTCCTCGACGCCATGTTCCGCACCGGCCCGCAGGAGACGGGGACCGGCAAGGACTACGCCTCCACGCTTGCCGTCCTGTGCGCCGACACCACCGCGCCGGGCGACGCCGAGTGGTACCGCGAGGCCATCGAGAAGGCCCGCCGGAAGCAGCCGGTGTTCGGCCCCTTCCACAACTCCCCGATGCCGTGCGGCTGGTGGAAGGAGAAGCCGCGGGAGCCGCGCACCGAGATCGACAACACCCTGCCGGCGCTGCAGATCCAGGCCACCGGCGACACCCGCACCACGTACCGGCAGGGCCTCGGCATGCACAGGGCGATGCGGGGCTCCAAGCTGGTGACCGTCCCCGTGCGCACCCACGCGGTGTTCGTCGGCTACCCGAACGCCTGCGCCGACAAGGCCGTCAACGACTACCTGCTGACCGGCGAACTCCCGGCCAAGGACTACACCTGTCCGCGCGACACGAACGGGAAGCAGCCGTAAGCAGGAGCCGGGCCGCGGTCTCACACCGCGACCGATTCCTCCATCTCCTCCTCCTGAGCGGCCGCGGGTGCCACCGCCGTGCGCCCGCGCCGCTCCCAGAGGCCCGCGACGCCGACGGCCACCAGGCCGAGCACCAGCCAGCCGACGAGCGTCCAGATGTGTCCGCCGAGTCCGTGGCCGCCGAAGTAGAGGTGGCTGCGGACGCCCTCGACGAAGCCGGCGCCGTTCCAGAAGGCGTGCAGGGAGCCGAAGAAGCCGTTCTGCAGCTCGGGGCGGAAGAGACCGCCGGACGTCGTGAAGTTGAGCATCACGAAGAGGACCATCATCGCCAGCGTCGTCCAGCGCTTCAGGAACGTGTGCAGTCCGACGCCGATGAAGAGAATCCCGGCCGCGTACAGCCAGCACATGGCCCACACGCCCCACAGGCCCTGGTGCACGAGGTGGAAGATCGGCCCGGCGAGTGCGGCGCCGATCAGGCTGACGGCGAAGGAGACGCCCACGACGAGGCCCGCCCTGGCCCGCATCCGCAGTCCCGCCCCGGCCGCGCCGAGCACCGCCACCGACGCGTACGAACCGATGCTCACGGCGACGAGCAGGAAGAAGAGGCCCTGGCCCGTCGGGTCGTCGTCGACCGGCGCCGCGACGTCGGTGACCTTCAGGGGCATGCCCTGCGCCGCCGCGACGGGCGTGAAGATCTTCTGTGCGGCCGTCGCGCTCATGTCGGATCCGGCGGTGGCCACGATCAGTTCGGGGGCCTTCGTGTCGGGCACGTAGGCGCCCGCTATGTCCTGCGACTTGAGCGCGTCGACCGCCTGGTCGCGGGAGCCGAGGGTGCGTACGTCGAGGGCGTCTCCCGCCTTGTCCTCGACGCTCCGCGCGAAGGCCTGTGTCTGCGGGCCCGAGCCGACGACGGCGATCGGCATGTCGTTCGGCTCGGGCGTGACGAACGCGCCCATGTAGGCCAGGCCCATGCCGAGGCACATCAGCAGGGGCGTGACCAGGTGGAGGAGGACGTGGCGCAGTACGTCGCGCAGTCGGGCGGTGGGTTCCGCGGTGGTGGCGGACATGGGGGAACTCCGGTTGTTCGGTACGAGGGGGCCTGCTCGGCGCAGATGGTTGGCATATACAACTCTCTTTGTGTTGTACTCTACAACTATTCATGGAGAGGGAGAAATCGTGACCGATCGAGACGGGGCAGGGGCGAGAGCCGGGGCCGGGAGTGGGGTCGAGGGTGGGGTCCGGGATGAGTCCATCGAGGTCATCCAGCGGGAGATGACCGCGTTCGCCCGACGTGCGCGCGCCACCGCCGCACGGATGCACCCCGAGCTCTCGCTCGTGTCCTTCACGTTGCTCAGTCATCTCGAGCACCAGGGGGGCTGCCGGGCCACGGACCTCGCCGCGCACTACACCCTCGACAAGTCGACGATCAGCAGGCAGGTGGGGGCACTGGAGAAGGCCGGGCTCGTCGAGCGGCGCCTCGATCCGGCCGATCACCGGGTGCACGTGCTGCACCTCACCGACCGGGGCAACGAGGTTCTCGTGCAGGTGGGCGACGCCCGCCGGGTCGCGTTCCAGGGCCGGCTCGCGGGGTGGAGCGCGGCGGACCTGACGCGGTTCGCGGAGTATCTGCTCCGCTACAACGAGGCGGCGGCCGACGACGACCATCCCGCATAGCTTGCACGAGACGTATCGTCTCGCCTAGAGTTCCGGGCATGACCTCATCCAGGCCTGCCCACATCGCCATGTTCTCGATCGCCGCCCACGGGCACGTCAACCCGAGTCTCGAAGTCATGCGTGAGCTCGTCGCGCGCGGGCACCGCGTCACGTACGCCATTCCGCACGCCTTCGTGGACAAGGTCGCCGAGACCGGCGCCGAGCCCCGGCCCTACACCACGACGTTGCCCTCCGCGGACGACGACCCGGAGGCGTGGGGCACCGAACTGATCGACAACATCGAGCCGTTCCTCGCGGACGCCATACAGGTCCTGCCGGAACTGGCCCGCGCTTATGAGGGGGACGAGCCCGACCTCGTCCTGTACGACATCACCTCCTATCCGGCGCGTGTCCTCGCCCGCCGCTGGGGCGTCCCCGAGATCTCGCTCTCGCCGAACCTCGTCGCCTGGGACGGTTACGAGGAGGAGGTCGCCGAGCCGATGTACGCGGAGCTGAAGGAGACCGGGCGCGGCCGGGCGTACTACGAACGCTTCATCGGCTGGCTCGCCGAGAACGGCATCACCCAGCACCCGGACCCCTTCGTCGGCAGGCCGCCGCGCTCGCTCGTACTGATCCCGAAGGCGCTCCAGCCGAACGCCGACCGGGTCGACGAGAGCGTGCACACGTTCGTGGGCGCCTGCCAGGGCGACCGGGCGGCGCAGGGCGACTGGGAGCGGCCCGCCGGCGCCGAGAAGGTGCTGCTCGTCTCGCTCGGCTCGTCCTTCACCAAGCAGCCGGGCTTCTACCGCGAGTGCGTCAAGGCTTTCGGGGATCTGCCCGGCTGGCACGTGGTGCTGCAGGTCGGCAGGCACGTCGGCGCGGGCGAGCTCGGGGACGTACCGAAGAACGTAGAGGTGCACCCCTGGGTGCCGCAGTTGGCGGTCCTCAAAAAGGCCGATGCCTTCATCACCCATGCCGGTGCGGGCGGCAGTCAGGAGGGTCTGGCGACCGCGACCCCGATGGTGGCCGTGCCGCAGGCCGTGGACCAGTTCGGCAACGCGGACATGCTCCAGGGGCTCGGTGTGGCCCGGCATGTGCCGATGGAGGAGGCCACCGCCGAGACGCTGCGCGAGGCGGTCCTGGCGCTGGTCGGGGACCCCGAAGTGGCCCGCAGGCTGGGGGGGATCAGGGACGCGATGGCGGCCGAGGGCGGCACGAGGAGGGCGGCCGACCTCATCGAGGAGGAGCTGGCGAAAGTGCCGGCCCGAAGGTCCTGACGTGACGCTGCGTGACGCGGTTCCCGTGGCAGCCCGGTTATTCGGTAACGCTCTGATAACACGGCACCGTCCTGGAAGGGCCATTGACTCGTCCTGAAAGGTTGACCGTTACCCCCGGTCAAAGGTTGCACGCGGCAGATCTTGTTCCTTGGGCAACCATCTTCCTAGCGTGGGGTGAACTTTCGCCGAACACCAGGAAGTTGACCCCCATGCGTCGAGACATACCGCCCCTCGCCGAGGTGCGCCGCATCACCGAGAAGAAGCGTGACGCGTGGTGGACCGTGTTGCTTGTCGACCCGGTCGCCACGCCGCTCGTGCGGCTCACCGCCAAGTACACGAGAATCACGCCGAACCAGATCACCTGGGGCGCGTTCCTTCTCGGGCTCGGCTCGGCGGCGTGCTTCGCGTTCGGCGACTGGAAGTGGCTCGTCCTCGGCGCGGCCGTGTACCACTTCAGCTTCATCCTCGACTGCATGGACGGCAAGGTCGCCCGCCTCACCGGGCAGGGCTCGGTCTTCGGAGCCTGGCTGGACTTCGTCTTCGACCGCATCCGCGTCATGGTGTGCGGCGTCGCGCTGATGTGGGGCCAGTACGACCGCACCGGCGACACCCTCTACATCTGGCTCGCGCTCGCCGTCGTCGCGCTCGACACCCTGCGCTACATCAACTCGCTGGAGATCTTCAAGATCCGGCACACCATGCGCAAGCAGATCAAGACGCGCATGCGGGCCGCCCGGCGCGCGCAGAACGACGCGGAGCTCGCCTTCATGGAGGACCTGCTGCGGGACAACCCCTCGGCGGACATCGAGCAGGACCTCCAGCGGGCCGCGGGCGAGGCGCCCTACGCCGAGCAGCCCGACCGGGAGGCCGGTGCCGACGGGGAGGAGGCGGCTCCGAAGGCTCAGGTCATCGACCTGCACCAGGAGTTCCGGCGGAAGTTCCCCGCCTATCTGCGGGCCCGGTCCTTCCTGCTGCGCCACCGTATCCGCGCGCATCTGGTGAGCGGAATCGAGTTCCAGATGGGCGTTTTCATGATCGGCCCGATCTTCGACGCGGTGATTCCCGCGACGATCATCTCGGGTGCGCTCCTCCTGGTCTTCGAGCTCGCCATCATCTACAAGCTGCTGCTCTCGACCCGCGACTTCACGCGGACGATCGACTCCTTCGAGCAGGAGAAGGTCCCCGCCGCCGCTTGAGGCACAAAGTGCCTTCTGTTACCGGGAGTTGCGGTCCTTGTGGCCCGGGATGTCCGATCCGACGGCACAGTTCCGGTTTGTTATTACGGAACCTTGTTGAACAAGTCACAGGTGTATGTAGGTATTGATCTGCGCCCGTCAATCAGACAGGGTTTCGTCCCAACACCCGGAGATCTTCCGGCCTTCGAGGGATGCCGCGACGAACTTGTCGCCGCGGCAAGCCCTGGGAAAAACAGCTGAACAACCCCCCACATCCCCCCACACAGCACTGAGGAGACCCCTCTTCATGGCAACTCACAAGCGTGCCCGCACGACGAAGCTCACCGCGGCGATAGCCACCGCCGCCACCGCGGTCGGTGTCACCGTCTTCGCGACCTCCTTCGCCGGCGCGGCCACCCCCGCCGAGGGCAAGGTGTACGGCCTCGACGCCAAGGGCGCCGTCGCCGGCAGCTACATCGTGATGCTCGACGAGAAGGCCGACGAAGGCGCCAAGTCCGACCTCGCCGAGGAGTACGGCGGCGAGCTGAAGCGGAACTACTCCTCCGCGATCAACGGCTTCTCGGCCAAGGGCCTGACCGAGACCGAGGCCAAGCGACTGGCCGCCGACCCGACCGTCGGCAAGGTCGTCCAGTCGAAGAAGTTCACCATCGACGCCACCCAGGACAACCCGCCGTCGTGGGGCCTCGACCGCATCGACCAGGCGGACACCGCGGCCGACAAGAAGTACACCTACCCCGACGCCGCAGGCGAGGGCGCCACCGCGTACGTCATCGACACCGGCGTCCGCGTCAGCCACAAGGACTTCGGCGGCCGCGCCACCTCCGGCTTCGACGCGATCGACAACGACGACAACGCCGACGACGGCAACGGCCACGGCACGCACGTCGCCGGCACCATCGCCGGTGACGCGCACGGCGTCGCCAAGAAGGCGAAGATCGTCGCCGTCCGCGTCCTGGACGACCAGGGCTCCGGCACCACCGAGCAGGTCATCGCGGGCATCGACTGGGTCACCAAGAACCACCAGGGCCCCTCCGTCGCCAACATGAGCCTCGGCGGCGGCGCGGACGAAGCGCTCGACGCGGCCGTCCAGAAGGCGATCGAGGCCGGCGTCACCTTCGCGGTCGCCGCGGGCAACGAGTCCACCGACGCCTCCCAGGGCTCCCCGGCCCGCGTGAAGGACGCCATCACGGTCGCCTCCTCCACCAAGGACGACGAGCAGTCCGACTTCTCCAACTACGGCCCCATCGTGGACATCTACGCCCCGGGCTCGGACATCACGTCCGCCTGGAACACCGGTGACGACGCCACCAACACCATCTCCGGTACGTCGATGGCGACCCCGCACGTCGTGGGCGCCGCTGCCGTCTACGTCGCCGCCCACCCGGACGCCAAGCCCGCGGACGTCGCCAAGGCGCTGACCGACGGTGCGACCCCGGACAAGATCTCCAACCCGGGCGAGGGCACGCCCAACAAGCTCCTGAAGGTCGTCGAGTGACCCTCGCCACCCGCTGAGCCGCGGCCGTCGTGCCCACCCCCACGGGGCACGGCGGCCGCTCTATCGTGTGCGCATGGCGATCAGGACATACGCGGCGCTGCTCCGCGGTATCAACGTGGGCGGCCACAAGAAGGTGCCGATGGCCGACCTGCGGGCCCTCCTGGAGGGGCTCGGCCACGGCGGCGTACGGACGTATCTGCAGAGCGGCAACGCGGTCTTCACCGCGGACCACGGCGACGAGGAGTCCCTGGCCGCCGAGGCGCGGGCGGCGATCGCGGAGCGCTTCGGCTTCGCCGTCGACGTCCTCGTGCGCGACAGCGCGTATCTGCGGGCGGTGCGGGACGCCTGCCCGTTCCCCGCGGCCGAACTGCAGCCCAAGCAACTGCACGTCACCTACTTCTCCGCGCCCGTCGGCCCGGACCGCTTCACCGCCGTCGACCAACCCGCATTCCTCCCCGAGGAGTTCAGGCTCGGCGACCGCGTCCTCTACCTGTACGCACCCGACGGCCTCGGCCGCTCCAAACTCGGCGAACAGCTGTCGCGGCCCGCCCTGACCAAGGGCGTCATCGCCACCACCCGCAACTGGAACACGGTCACACAACTCGTGGAGATGACCCATGGCTGAACGCACACCGGCCGTCGAGGCCGCCATCGACGGCGAGCTGCGCCTCCTCGACCCCGAGGTGCGCGCCTCGCCCGAGCTCTTCGGGGCGTTGCTGCACCCGGAGTTCACCGAGTTCGGCGCCTCCGGCGCGCGGTGGGACCGGGCGTCGATCGTCGGTGTCCTCACGGCGAGCCCGGCACCCGGCACCCGGCCCGTCACGACCTCCCGCATGAGGGGCGTCCAGCTCGCCGACGACCTGGTGCACCTGACCTTCGACACCGACAGCAACGGCCGCCGCGCGCACCGCAGTTCCCTGTGGCGGCGCACCGACGGCGACTGGCGGCTCTGGTTCCACCAGGCGACACCGTTCAGCGAGGAATGAGGCCACGCATGCGCTACATCATCATCGGATCAGGGGCCGTCGGCGGCACCGTGGGCGGACGGCTCGCCGAAGCGGGGCACGAGGTGGTGCTCGTCGCGCGGGGCGCCCACGCCGAGGCCCTGCGGGACGGCGGGCTGCGCCTCAGAACGCACGAGGGAACGCTGACACACCGGCTGCCGGTGGCCGAACAGCCCACTGACCTCGGCGAGTTGCGCGCCGACGACATACTCTTCCTCGCCGTGAAGACCCAGGACGTCACGGCGGCCCTCGACGCCTGGGGCGGCCGCCCGGTGACCGGCGGCGGCACGGCGGCCGAGCGGCTCCCCCTGGTCTGCGCGCAGAACGGCGTGGAGAGTGAACGCATCGCCCTGCGCCGCTTCCGGCACGTGTACGGCGTGTGCGTCTACATGCCCGCCTCCCACACGGAACCGGGCCTGGTCTCCGCCGTCGGCAGCCCTCGCACGGGCATACTGCACATCGGCCGCTACCCGGCCGGCACGGACGAGACCGCCCGACGCATATCGGCGGACCTGGAGAAGTCCCGGATCCTCGCACCCGTCGTCGCGGACGTGATGCGCTGGAAGTACGCGAAGCTGCTCGCCAATCTCGCCAATTCCGTCGAGGCGGTCACCGGGCCGATCACCGACGACGAGGCCAAAAACCTCTACGCCAGGGCCCGCGCCGAGGGCGAGGCCGCGCTCACCGCCGCCGGGATCGCCTGGGCGGGCGACGAGGAGCAGCAGAGGGCCCGCGCCGACCACATCCGCTTCGACCCCTTCGACGGGAGCCCGCGCGGCGGCGGCTCCTCCTGGCAGAGCCTGGACCGCGGCACGGGCAGCATCGAATCCGACTACCTCAACGGCGAGATCGCCCTGCTCGGCCGCTGGCACGGGGTGCCGACACCGGTGAACGACGCCCTGCAACGGGTGGCGAACAGGTGCGCCCGCGAGCGGCGGCCCGCGGGATCGATGACGGTCGCGGAGCTGACGGCGGAGGTCGACACCGGATGAAATGGCCCGCCCGCAAGAGGCGCGAATGGCCCAGAAGCCCGCGCCACTCGCTGGCTAGTGTCGGGGCATGACGACGACCGACGCCCGCACGCCCGCACCCGACGCCTCCGCCTCCACCACCCGGGTGGACTTCTACTTCGACCCGGCCTGCCCGTTCGCGTGGATCACCTCACGCTGGCTCCTGGAGGTCGAACGCCACCGCGACCTGGACGTCCGCTTCCACGTGATGAGCCTCTTCTTCCACAACGAGGGCAACGAACTCCCGGACTGGTACCGGGACCTGGTCGACCGCTCACTCACCCTCACGCGGATCGCCGCGGCCGCCGCGGACCGGCACGGCGAGAAGGTCCTCCGCGACCTCTACACCGCCTTCGGCACCCGAATCCACCAGGAGAAGAACGAGGACTTCGGGGAAGTCGCCGAGCAGGCCCTTGCCGAGCTCGGTCTGCCGGCCGGTCTCGCGGCGGCGGCGCACGATGCCTCGTACGACGAGGTGCTGCGCCGCAGCCACGACGCGGGCAGGGACCCGGAGGCCGGCGGCTATGTGGGCACGCCGACGATCCACGTCGACGGCACCGTCTGGTTCGGGCCCGTGCTGCGCGCGATCCCGCGCGGCGAGGAGGCGGCCCGGCTCTTCGACAGCTTCCGCGTCCTCGCGGGCCACCCGGACTTCTTCGAGCTGAAGCGCACGCGCACCGGCGGCCTCGACTACTCCTGAGGCCCGGACCGCTCCCCGAGCCGCGAGGTCATCTGGACGGTGAGGGTGCCGTGCTCCTCGGGGACCACGCGGCCCCGCGTATAGCCGAGCCGTTCGAGGACGCAGAGGGAGGGCGCGTTCTCCGAGTCGACCGTCGCGTGCACCTCGGCCAGGCCCAGGGTCTCGTGCCCGTACGAGGTCAGCAGCCTCGCCAGCTCCGTCCCGAGCCCGAGCCCCCAGCTCTCCCTGGTCAGGCCGTAGACGATCTCGTGCCCGTCGAGCCAGCTCTCCGGCGACGGCTTGACCTCGGCGTGCCCGGCGTAGCGTCCCTCGTACCGGACCGCCCAGACGGGAAACAGCCCGTTCGCGTACACATGGCTGAACATCCGCCCGAACAGCGCCCGGTCCTCCGCCGCACTCTGCATCCCGTCCCCGAACCAGCGCCCCACGGCCTCGTCCTGGAACAACGCGACGAAGTCGTCCTCGTCGGAGGCGACGTAGGGCGAGAGACAGAGGCGTTCGGACCGCAGTTCGGGTGTCATCCGCGTGACGGTATGGGGCAGGACGCGGGCGTGCAAACGGATTGTGCGGGCCGCTCAGCCCACCGCCCGTGGCAGGCCGATGGGGTTCGGGAAGGGCAGGACGTCCGAGTCGAGGATGTGGCGGGCCGCCGGTTCCAGCGCGGTGAGGAGGGCCTCCGTCTCCCCGGTGGGCAGCGGGCGGAGCAGGCGTGCCGCCAGGCGGTCCGTGTCGTCCTCGATGAGCTCGCGCTCCGTGAGGCCGCGCTCGGTGACCCGGCCCGTCGCGTCGAGCAGGCCGAGGCCGCGCATCCGGTCCACGGACACCGCCCACTCCTCCTCGGTCCAGCCCCGGTCCTGCCGGATGCCCGCCGCGTCGACGCGGTCCGTCGCGGCGGCCAGGACGAGACTCTCGCGGGCGTCCAGGCCACGGTCGGCGAGGACCGCGACATGCGCGTCACCCCGGAACTCACGTACGCACGTGGCGAGTTGCCAGAGCCGCTCGACCGGGTCGGAGCGGTGGGCCAGATCGCGGTTGGCGGCGAACAGGGGGCGGGCGAGCGACGGCGCGTCCTCGACCATGGCCATCAGGGGGCCGTTGACCGCGCTCGCCAACCCCTCGGCATCCGGGACCAGTTGGCGCAGTGCGGCGGCCGTGAGGCGGGCCCGCTCCTCGATGACCCGGTCCGGTGACGCGTACTCCCAGGCCGACGGCAGGGAGCGCGCCACCATGCCGGGAGCGAAGACACCGAGTGCCGCGGCGGCCACTCCAGGCCCGACCCGGCCCATCGGCGCGGTGCGGGCCGCGAAGTACCCCATCCAGAAGCCCTTGAGGCCCACGGCCCGGCCGAGGCCGCGGCACCGCTCCTCGAAATAGACCACCGCGTGCAGCGGTTCGGTGCGCAGCCACAGCGTGCGGGATCGGCTCGGGGTCATGAACCCACAAGCTAGGCCAGTGCGGGGGTCCGCGCCAGAGGCGCAACTTGGCAGGTGCCAGGCGCATACGCCCGGACGAACATCAACTCGCCACAAGTCCACGGAGATCCGCGGAGATCCGCGGATCTCCGCAGAGAACAGCGCTACGCCGCGTGCGTATGGGCGGACACGGGTGCGTGCATGGCCGCGTCATGGCGAAGGAGCATCAGCCGGGCGATTTCGGGAGAGTCGCTCAACGGGGCCGCGCAGAAGTCGGCATTCGCCTCCCGCGCGTCGTCCGAAATCCGGTCCGGCAGAAATCCCGGCGCGATGACGTACGGCGCGACGGCGACCCGTTCGACGCCGCCGGCCCGCAACTCCCGTACCGCGTCCCTGGTACGGGGGAGGGATGCGGAGGCGAACGCAGGCCGCACGGCGCACCAACCGGTGTGCCGCCACTCCCGCGCGATGTCAGCGATCACTGCGATCGCCTCCGGGTCGGATGACCCCGCCGAGGCCAGTACGACCCCGGTCGAGGACTTGTCGGCGGGCGTGAGGCCCGCCTCGTACAGCCGCCGCTCCAGCGCGTCCAGGAGCAGCGGCGAAGGCCCGAGCACATCGGCCTGCCGAATCCGCAGCCGCGGCAGCCGGGCGGCGGCCTCGTGCAGTACGGCCGGGATGTCGGCCTTGGCGTGGAAGGCCCGGGTGAGGAGGAGCGGCAGGGCGACCACGTCACGGACCCCGTCCGCCGCGAGCCGTTCGAGCACGCGCGGCACGGACGGAGCGTTGAAGTCCAGGAAGCCCGTCTCCACCCGCAGCCCGGGCCGCAGGGCCCGCACCCGCCGCACCAGGGCGCGGACGGTCGCGGCATGCCGCGGATCACGGCTGCCGTGGGCGATGACGAGGAGAGTGGAGTGCCGCATGGGTGCGCTCAGTTCTTGACGAGGAGGCCGCGGTTGCGAAGCACCCAGCGCTCCAGAGGGCTGAAGACGAGCAGCTCGACGGCGATGCCGACGATCAGGATGAGCAGGATCGCGGCCAGCACCCAGGCCATGTCCTGAAGCTCACGGCCCTGTTCGAGGAGCTGGCCGAGCCCGACGCCCAGGTCGCCGGACTTCACGATCAGCTCCGCGGCCATGAGGGAGCGCCAGGAGAAGGCCCAGCCCTGCTTGAGGCCCGCGATGTAGCCGGGCAGCGCCGCCGGGAGCAGGATGTGCCGCACGGCGTTGATGCCCCGCGCACCGACCACCCGGCCCGCCCGCAGGTACAGCGGCGGGATCTGGTCGACCCCGGCCACCAGGCCGTTGGCGATGGACGGCACGGCGCCGAGCAGGACCACCGCGTAGATGGTGGCGTCGGAGAGGCCGAACCAGATGATGGCCGCCGGGACCCACGCCACGGACGGCAGGGACTGCAGGCCCGACATGATCGGTCCGATCGCGGCGCGCACCACCTTGACCCGCGCGATGATCAGGCCGAGCGGCGTGCCGACGGCCACGGACACGAGGAAGCCGAGCGCGCCGCGCGAGAGGCTGGTCCACACGAACTCGTGGAGGGTGCCCTCCAGCCACTTGTCCTGGATGACCCGCGCCACGTCCACCGGGCTCGGCAGCAGATAGTGCTCTTTGACCTTGAAGTGGTAGGCGAGCTGCCACACCGCGAGGACGATGGCGATCGCCACGACCGGCGGCACGGCCTTGGCGAGCAGGGTCCTGCCGAACGGGGTGCGCTCGGAGGTCCGCGTGTCCAGGGCGTCGAGCCCGGCCTCCAGGCCCGCCAGCTGGTCGGACGTGGCGTCCGGCGCCCCGGGGCCGCTGCGCGGCTCCTGCCGCTCGGTGTCAGTGCTGGCCATGTCGGCGGATCTCCCCACGCAACTGCTCGGTGATGTCGACGGAAAGGTCGGCGACCGCGGGGTCCTCGATCCGGCGCGGCTGCGGGATGTCGACCTCCCACTCGCGGGCGATGCGTCCGGGGCGGGACGACAGCAGGACCACCCGCTGGGCGAGGCGGACCGCCTCGCGGACGTTGTGGGTGACGAAGAGGACCGAGAGGCTGGTCTCCCGCCAGATGCGGGTCAGCTCGTCGTGCAGCACGTCCCGGGTGATGGCGTCGAGCGCGGCGAACGGCTCGTCCATGAGCAGCAGTTGGCTGTCCTGGGCGAGCGCCCGTGCCATGGCCACGCGCTGCCGCATGCCGCCCGACAGCTCGTGCACCCGCTTGCCGTGGGCTCCCTTGAGCCGTACGAGTTCGAGGAGCCGCTCGGCCTCGTCGCGCCGTTCGGCCTTGGGCAGGCCGCGCATCTTCAGCGCGAGTTCGATGTTCTTGCCGGCGGTCAGCCAGGGGAAGAGCGCGTGCTCCTGGAACATGAGCGAGGGCCGCCCGCCCGGCACGGTGATGGTGCCCGCGGACGGGGCGTCGAGCCCCGCCACCAGGCTGAGCAGCGTGGACTTGCCGCAGCCCGAGGCGCCCAGGAGGGTGACGAACTCTCCGGGTGCGACGTCGAGCGTGATGTCGTCGAGCACGAGCTGCCGGTTCGCGGGTCCGCCGAAGGACTTGGAGACGTGTGCGATGCGCGCGGCGTACTCGGCCGCTCCGACACCGACGCCGTCCGTGGTCCTGTCGCTCTTGGCGAGTGTGGTGGTCATGGTCGTCACCTCCTGGGAAAAGTGGGGAAGCGGGGGGTTACCTGGTGCCGAGCCCGGCGTCGCCGAAGCCGGGCTGCGACGCGTCGACGAGCACCTTGTTGAGCGGCCGGAGGTCGTAGATCCCCTTGAGGTCCGGCTTCTCCAGGAGGCCCGCCTTGACCGCGTGGTCCGCCTCGGCGTCGAGCGTCGCGGCCAGCGGGTCGTCGGTGAAGTCGATGGACTTCCACGCCGGGTCGATGACCTCGTCGGGCAGCGGCTTGCCGGTGAGCTTCTCCAGCTGGGAGTTGGCGGCGGCCTTCGCCTTGCCGGGGTTGTCGTTGATCCACTGGTTGGTCTGCACCGAACCGCGCAGCACGGCCTCGACGACCTTCGGGTGCTTCTCCAGGAAGCTCTGCTTCACGATGATGTTGGTGATCACGAACTTCTTGCCGGGCCACAGGTCCTTCTCGTCGAGCAGGACCTTCCCGCCGTCCGCGACCAGCTTGGACGCCGTGGGCTCGGGCACCCAGGCGCCGTCGATGTCACCGTTCTTGAAGGCGATCGGCGTCACCTTGTTGTCCGTGCGGGTCACGGTGACGTCGCCCTTGCCCGAGTTGGCGTCGACCTTGAAGTTCTTCTCGGCGAGGAAGTTCAGCAGCGCGACGTCCTGGGTGTTGCCGAGCTGCGGGGTGGCGATCCGCCTGCCCCTGAGGTCGTCGACCTTCTTGATCTTCTTCGGGTTCACGACCAGGGAGACACCGCCGGACGCCGAGCCGGAGATGATGCGCAGGCTCTTGCCCTTGGACTTGACGTATCCGTTGATCGAGGGGGAGGGGCCGATCCAGCCGATGTCGATCGCCCCGGAGTTGAGCGCCTCGATCTCGTCGGGCCCCGCGTTGAAGTCCTGCGGCTTGATCTCCGTGCCGCCGAGCTCCTTCTGGAAGATGCCTTCCTCCAGGCCGACCAGCGCGGTTCCGTGCGTCAGGTTGGGGAAGTAGCCGAGCCTGACCTCCGAGAGGCCGTCGACGGGCTTGCCCTTGGCGGCGACCTTCACCGTGTCGTCCTTCGCCTCGGACCCGTAGCCGCAGGCGCCGAGCCCGCCGGCCAGCAGGGGCAGAAGGGCGAGCGCGGCCAGGCGGCGGTGCGCCGGGCGATGGATGCTGCGGGTGCTGGCAGGCACGGGAGGTGGTCCTCTCGTAGGCCCGGGATCACGCCGTCAGGGCGTGGCCGGGAGGTCGGCAGGTCTTCGTCTTCGCGGGGGTACGGAACGGACGTGGGCGCGCGATCGGTGCGCGCGCCCCGCCGGAGGCGTCAGGCCGCACATCGCGCCACCCCGCCCTGCCCGCTGCCGAGGGCGCCGCTGCCGATGCGGCCGCCCTCTTTCGCGAACGTCGCGAACACGTCGACGTAGGTCATGGTCAGAAGTCCCAGCCCTCGTCGTCCGCGGCGGGGCCGGCCTTAGCCACCACGTCGTCGGCGGGCGCGGCGAACGCGTCGCCCGCCATGCCCGCCGCGAGTGTCGTGCCGTCCGCCGGGTCGATGAGCAGGAACGATCCGGTGCGGCGCGAGTCGGCGTACGCGTCGAGGGCGAGCGGCTCGGCGGTACGGACCTTCACGCGGCCGATGTCGTTGGCGACGAGCTGTCCGGGCTCGGGGTGCTGGGAGAGGTCGTCGAGGGTGAGCCGCGACGGGATCTCCTTCACGATCGCCTTGACCGTGCGGGTGGTGTGCTTGAGCAGCACCCGCTGGCCGACGGTGAGCGCGGTGTCCGCGACGTGGCAGACCGTGGCCTCGATGTCCTGTGTGGTCTGCGGGACGTCACCGCTCGGCACCAGCAGGTCGCCGCGCGAGATGTCGATGTCGTCCTCCAGGAGCAGCGTCACGGACTGCGGCGTCCACGCCACGTCCACGGGCTTCCCCAGCAGGTCGATCCCTGTGACCTTCGAGGTCCGCCCGGACGGCAGCACCGTCACGGACTCGCCGACCCGGAAGGCGCCGGCCGCGATCTGTCCCGCGTAGCCGCGGTAGTCGGGGTGTTCGGGCGTCTGCGGGCGGATCACGTACTGGACGGGGAGGCGCGCGTGGCAGGTGGTCAGGTCGTGGCTGACCGGCACCGTCTCCAGGTGCTCAAGGACGGTCGGGCCGCCGTACCAGTCCATGTTCGAGGACGGCTCGACGACATTGTCACCGGTCAGCGCCGAGATCGGGATGGCGGTGATCTCCGGGACGCCCAGCTCGCCGGCGTACGCGGTGAACTCCTCGGCGATCTTCGCGAAGACGGTCTCGTCGTACGCGACCAGGTCCATCTTGTTGACGGCGAGGACGACGTGCGGGACCCGGAGCAGCGCGGCGACCGCGGCGTGCCTGCGGGTCTGCTCGATCACGCCGTTGCGGGCGTCCACGAGGACGACGGCGAGGTCGGCCGTGGACGCGCCGGTGACCATGTTCCGGGTGTACTGCACGTGGCCCGGGGTGTCGGCGAGGATGAACCGGCGCCGGGCCGTCGCGAAGTAGCGGTACGCGACGTCGATGGTGATGCCCTGCTCCCGCTCGGCCCGCAGGCCGTCCGTGAGCAGCGCCAGGTCGGGGGCGTCGGCGCCGCGGCTCGCCGAGACGCGCTCCACGGCCTCCAGCTGGTCGGTGAGGACCGACTTGGAGTCGTGGAGGAGGCGGCCCACCAGGGTGGACTTGCCGTCGTCGACGGAGCCGGCGGTGGCGAACCGCAGCAGGGTGGTGGCCGACAGCTGCTCGGTGGAGAGCGGCTGAACCGGCTCAGTGGTGCTGTTGCTCATGGTTAGAAGTACCCCTCGCGCTTGCGGTCTTCCATCGCGGCCTCGGAGAGCTTGTCGTCGGCCCGGGTGGCCCCGCGCTCGGTGAGGCGCGACGCGGCGATCTCGGTGATGACGGCGTCCAGCGTCGTCGCGTCCGAGTCGACGGCTCCGGTGCAGGACATGTCGCCCACCGTGCGGTAGCGGATCAGCCGCCTCTCGACGGTCTCGCCCTCCTTGGGGCCGCCCCACTCACCGGCGGTCAGCCACATCCCGGAACGCTTGAACACGTCACGCTCGTGCGCGAAGTAGATCCCCGGGAGCTCGATGCCCTCGCGGGCGATGTACTGCCACACGTCCAGCTCGGTCCAGTTGGAGAGCGGGAAGACCCGGACGTGCTCGCCGGGTGCGTGCCGGCCGTTGTAGAGCTGCCACAGCTCGGGGCGCTGGCGGCGCGGGTCCCACTGCGAGAACTCGTCGCGCAGCGAGAACACGCGCTCCTTGGCGCGCGCCTTCTCCTCGTCGCGGCGCCCGCCGCCGAAGACCGCGTCGAACTTCTCGCTCTGGATCTTCTCGGTGAGCGGCACGGTCTGGAGCGGGTTGCGCGTCCCGTCGGGGCGCTCCCGCAGCTTTCCGGCGTCGATGTACTCCTGCACGGAGGCGACGTGCAGCCGCAGCCCGTGCTCGGCGACGACGCGGTCGCGGTACTCGATGACCTCGGGGAAGTTGTGCCCGGTGTCCACGTGCAGCAGGGAGAAGGGGACCGCCGCGGGGGCGAACGCCTTCAGCGCCAGGTGCAGCATGACGATGGAGTCCTTGCCGCCGGAGAAGAGGATCACCGGCCGCTCGAACTCGCCCGCCACCTCGCGGAAGATGTGCACCGCCTCGGACTCCAGGGCGTCCAGGTGGCTGAGCGCGTAGGGGCTGTCGGTGCCCTCGTCGGTCACTGTGGCGACGGTCCTCATGCGAGACCCCTCTCGGTGAGCAGCGCGTGCACGGCCGCCGCTGACTCCTGCACGGTCTGGTTCTGCGACTCGATGCGCAGGTCGGGCGATTCGGGCTCCTCGTACGGGTCGTCTACCCCGGTGAGCCCGGAGATCTCACCCTTCGCCTGCTTGGCGTACAGGCCCTTCACATCGCGTACCGAGCACACCTCGACCGGCGTCGCGACGTGCACCTCCACGTACGCGGTGCCGCCCTTCTGGTGGCGTTCCCGCACCGCCTCGCGGCTGTCCGCGAACGGCGCGATCACCGGTACGAGCGCCAGCACGCCGTTGCGGGCGAGCAGTTCGGAGACGAAGCCGATCCGCTGCACGTTGGTGTGCCGGTCCTCGCGGCTGAAGCCGAGGCCCGCCGAGAGGAACTCGCGGATCTCGTCGCCGTCGAGCACCTCGACGCGGCGGCCCTCCGCGCGCAGGCGGCCCGCCAGTTCGTACGCGATGGTGGTCTTGCCGGCGCTGGGCAGGCCGGTGAGCCAGACGGTGGCTCCGGTCGTCACGTGGTTCTCCAGGGTCTGTTGCTGCTGAGTCTGCGGCGCGGTCATCAGTGGATGCCGCACTCGGTCTTGCTGTTGCCGGACCAGCGGCCGGCCCGCGCGTCCTCGCCCGCCAGGAGGCGGCGGGTGCAGGGGGCGCAGCCCACCGAGCCGTAGCCGTCCATCAGGAGCGGGTTGCTGAGGACGCCATGCTCGGCGATGTACGCGTCGACATCGTCCTGCGTCCACCGGGCGATCGGCGAGACCTTGACCTTCCTGCGCTTCTCGTCCCAGCCGACGACCGGGGTGTCCGCCCGGGTCGGCGACTCGTCGCGGCGCAGGCCGGTCGCCCACGCGGCGTACCCCTTGAGGCCGTCCTCCAGGGGCTGCACCTTGCGCATCCTGCAGCACAGGTCGGGGTCGCGGTCGTGCAGCTTCGGGCCGTACTCGGCGTCCTGCTCGGCGACGCTCTGACGGGGCGTCAGGGTGATGACGTTGACGTCCATCACGGCCTCGACGGCGTCACGGGTGCCGATGGTCTCCGGGAAGTGGTAGCCGGTGTCCAGGAAGACGACGTCGACGCCGGGCCTGGCCCGCGAGGCCAGATGGGCGACGACCGCGTCCTCCATCGAGGAGGTCACGCAGAACCGCGCGCCGAAGGTGTCGGCGGCCCACTGGAGGATCTCCAGGGCGGAGGCGTCCTCCAGGTCGCGCCCGGCCTGCTCGGCGAGCACCCTCAGTTCGTCGTCGGTCCGCTGCTGTCGGTCCTGAGCAGTCGTCATATCTGGTCCCCTCCACCGCTGGTGTGCTGAACGCCCCGGGCGAGCAGCCCGAGGAACTTCAGCTGAAAGGCCCGATTGCACGCCGCGCATTCCCAGGCGCCGTGACCGGTCTCGTTCGGACGCAGGTCCTCGTCGCCGCAGTAGGGGCAGTGGAACGGGGCGGCACGCTCGCTCACTTGAGGGCCTCCTCGGACGCACGCGAGGCCCAGGCGGCGAAGCGCTCGCCGTCCTCGCGCTCCGCCTGGAAGTGCCCGAGGACCCGCTCGATGTAGTCGGGCAGCTCGGTCGCGGTGACCTTCAGGCCGCGCACCTTGCGGCCGAAGCCCGCGTCCAGACCGAGCGCGCCGCCCAGGTGCACCTGGTAGCCCTCGACCTGGTTGCCGTCGGCGTCGAGCATGAGCTGGCCCTTGAGGCCGATGTCGGCGACCTGGATGCGGGCGCAGGCGTTCGGGCAGCCGTTGATGTTGATGGTGATCGGCTCGTCGAACTCCGGGATGCGGCGCTCCAGTTCGTCGATCAGCGAGGCGCCGCGCGCCTTCGTCTCGACGATGGCGAGCTTGCAGAACTCGATGCCGGTGCAGGCCATCGTGCCGCGCCGGAAGGGCGAGGCGTTGACGCGCAGGTCGAGCGCTTCGAGGGCGGAGACGAGCGAGTCGACCTGCTCCTGCTCGACGTCGAGCACGATCATCTTCTGCTCGGCGGTGGTGCGCAGCCGGCCGGAGCCGTGGGCCTCGGCGACCTCGGCGATCTTCGTGAGGGTGGTGCCGTCGACGCGGCCGACGCGGGGCGCGAAGCCGACGTAGAAGCGTCCGTCCTTCTGGCGGTGGACGCCGAGGTGGTCGCGCCAGGTGCCGGCGGGCTGCTCGGGGGCGGGCCCGTCGACCAGCTTCCGCTTCAGGTACTCGTCCTCCAGGACCTGCCGGAACTTCTCCGGGCCCCAGTCGGCGACGAGGAACTTCAGCCGGGCGCGGTTGCGCAGGCGGCGGTAGCCGTAGTCGCGGAAGATGCCGATGACACCGCCGTACACGTCGGGCACCTCGTCCAGCGGCACCCACGTGCCGAGCCGCACACCCAGCTTGGGGTTGGTGGAGAGGCCGCCGCCGACCCACAGGTCGAAGCCGGGGCCGTGTTCGGGGTGGTTCACGCCGACGAAGGCGACGTCGTTGATCTCGTGCGCCACGTCGAGCTGCGGCGATCCGGAGATCGCCGTCTTGAACTTGCGCGGCAGGTTCGAGAAGTCGGGGTTGCCGATGAAGCGGCGCTGGATCTCGTCGATGGCGGGGGAGCCGTCGATGATCTCGTTCTCGGCGACGCCCGCCACGGGGGAGCCGAGGATCACGCGGGGCGTGTCGCCGCAGGCCTCGGTGGTCGAGAGCCCCACGGCCTCGAGCCGCCGCCAGATCTCGGGGACGTCCTCGATCCGGATCCAGTGGTACTGGATGTTCTGCCGGTCGGTGAGGTCGGCGGTGCCGCGCGCGAACTCCTGGGAGATCTCGCCGATGACGCGCAGCTGCTCGGTGGTCAGCCGCCCGCCGTCGACGCGCACCCGGAGCATGAAGTACTCGTCGTCCAGCTCCTCCGGCTCCAGGATCGCCGTCTTGCCGCCGTCGATCCCGGGCTTGCGCTGGGTGTAGAGACCCCACCAGCGCATCCGGCCGCGGAGGTCGTTCGGGTCGATGGAGTCGAATCCACGCTTCGAATAGATCGTCTCAATACGTGTCCGCACATTGAGACCGTCGTCGTCCTTCTTGAACTGCTCGTTCCCGTTGAGCGGCGTGAAGTGACCTACGGCCCACTGGCCCTCGCCGCGGTGACGGCTCGCCTTGCGGCGGGGCGTGGCTGGGGCGGGCTTCTCTGGCGTGGCGGCCATGCTTGTACGTCCTTCGGGGCAGCGGGAAAGCAACTCTGACCTGCGGGTATGGCACGCGTCCGCACAGAGACGACATATGCGGGAACGTGCGCGCGGCGCTGCGCAGGGAGGGGGATCAGTGAAAGGGGAGCGGCTGTGCTGAGTCGATCAGCAAGCCGGACACATGGCGCTGGACATGCGGCCGAGGTCGACGTGACGTCGACTCACCAAGGCGTTTCCAGTGCGATCCATGCCGGAAGCGTGTCACGGGACTTTCGGCCCAGTCCAGCATTATCCAAAATGCGGACACCCTTGTCCCGCATCGTGGACAAGGGTGTCGTGGGTCACTCCGGAATTCAAGGTTCAGGCGCGGTGCGCTCCCGGCCAGGGCCCGGGGGCCGGCACATCCGCCTCCCGCTCGACCTTGGTGTCGAAGAGCTTGAAGCCGCGCCGCTCATAGTTGTCCATGGCGTGCTCGCCGTCCTTCGAGCAGGTGTGCAGCCAGACCCGCTCGGTCGCCGCAAGCCCCGGCCACCGCTCGGCCAGGTCCCAGGCGCGCGCCACACCGTACGACAGCAGGTGACCGCCGATGCGGCGCCCCCGGAAGGCCGGCAGCAGGCCGAAGTAGACGATCTCCACGACGCCCTCCGCCGCGTCCCCGTTCTCGCCGCGCGCCGCCAGCTCCACATATCCGGCGGGCGTCCCCTTCTCGTACGCGACCCACGTCTCCACGCCCGGCCGCTCCAGCAGCTTCTGCCACTCCGCGTAGGTGAGGGCGAGCCGGTCGGTCCAGCGGATGTCCCCGCCGACGGACGCGTACAGGAACCGGCTGAACTCGGGCGAGGGCACTTCGGCGCGCACGATCCGTACGTCGCCGTCGGGTGCGGCGGCCGGGAGCAGGTCGGTGGGCGACGTCTGCTCGAGGGACCAGGTGGTGACAGTGATGCTCATGCGGCTCAGAGAATCATGGGCGGGGGACCGCCAGGAGGCCGGGGCCCACGGCATGGTCAAGGCTCCGCGAGCCGTCTCGCCGCGCGGACCGCCGGCGCCATCGAGTGGGGCAGCAGGTCCGCCGGACTGTCCGGCATGATCACGTCGACGTCCACGTCCTCCTGGAAGCGGTAGGGCCGGTGCGCGAGCAGACCGCCCAGATAGCGTCGTACGCGCGAGAGTTCGGCGCGGACCGTCACCGTGCGCGCCGGGTCCCCGAACATGTCCTCGGCCAGGCCGGAAGCGGTGCGTCCGGTGCGGTACGTACAGAGCAGGAAGAGGAGTTCGGCGTGGCGCGGACTCAGCTCGTGCGTCCAGTCGTGGGCGCCGCCCAGCACCGAGAGCGTCCAGCGGCGCGGGCTGCTCACGTCCAGGACGAGCCGCGTCGCGGCGACCGGCCGGGGCGCGTCACCGGGGTCCTCCGCCCGCAGCAGCCAGCCGCCGGGCAGCGGCTCCACCAGGCAGGAACCCAGCGACGGCAGCCAGGTGCGGCCCGCCCCGAAGGACTTGGGGAGGGCGAGGCGGTCCGCCGGGGGCATGCCCGTCACCGCGGCCGTCCAGCCGTGCGTGTCCACCGCCACCGCCCGCCCTTCGAGCCGGGCGAGGACCGGGGCCGCCACCGCGCGCAGCCGGTCCAGCGCCCTCACGTGCCGCTCCCGCAGCCGGGCCTCGGCGAGTTTGGCCACCGAGTCGACCAGCGCGAGGGTCGCGGGATGGATGGTCTGCAGCGGGCCGCTCACGTCGACCACACCGAGCAGCCTGCCGTCACGCGGGTCGGTCACCGGGGCGCCCGCGCACGTCCACGGGTGGTGGGTCTGCACGAAGTGCTCGGCGGAGAAGACCTGCACGGGGCGGCGCACCACCAGCGGAGTCCCCAGGCCGTTCGTGCCGACGACGTCCTCGCCCCAGTCCGCGCCCGGTTCCAGGCCGTGGGCGTCCGCCTGGCGCAGCACCGCGGCGCTGCCCTCGCGCCACAGCACCCGCCCCTCCGCGTCGCAGACGACCATGATGTGCTGCGCGGCGTCCGCCACGGAGACCAGGGCGTTGCGCAGGACGGGCAGGACGTCCAGGAGCGGCGAGGTGCGGCGGCGCTCCTCCAGCTCCTCCTCGGCCAGCAGCCGGGACCGGAAGTCGTGGTCGGGGTCGACCCCGCCGAGCAGCATCCGCCCCCACGAGTCGCCGATCACCGGGCGCGGCAAAATCCTCGGCCGCTGCCCGGAGAGCGTGGCGTCGCGCACCCCCTTCAGGAGGTGCGCGGCGTACGCGAGGTCCATGGCGGACATCCGCGCCAGATCTATCGTCGAGGGGGCGTTCATCACCACTGGGTCCTTTCCGGCCAGACCAGTGTGTAGGGGCAGGCAACCATCGTGCCCCCTGCGCGCGTGCCCCGGCGCCGCATCAGCGGGGAAACCGACGTGGCGACGCCACGAGTTGCAACCTCCTGCAACCCTGGCCGACGGCCGGGCGGTGCCCGAATCTGGACGCAACACCGCCCGTGCGGTGCTCATGCTCCTCTTGGGGCCTGAAGGGCGGGGGTGGTGCCGTGTCGGCGCGGCGCCACCCCCGTGTCAGACGCCGGGTGCGGCCCTCTCCACCACCGTGGCCAGATCGAGGCTGTGCGGCAGTGTGCCGAACGCCGCGCCCCAGTCCCCGCCGAGCCGTGAGGCGCAGAACGCGTCGGCGACCTCCGCGGGCGCGTACCGCACCAGGAGCGATCCCTGGAGCACCAGCGCCATCCGCTCCACGAGCCGGCGCGCCCGCCCCTCGACGCCGTCCAGGTCGGCCAGTTCGGTCAGCAGGTCCTTGATCGCCCCGTCCAGACGGTGGTCGGCGCCGCGCTCCGCACCGACCTCCTGGAGGAACGCGTTGAGGGCGAGCGGCTCACGCTGCAGCGCCCGCAGCACGTCCAGCGCCTGGACGTTCCCCGACCCCTCCCAGATGGAGTTGAGCGGCGCCTCGCGCAGCAGCCGCGGCATGCCCGACTCCTCCACGTACCCGTTGCCGCCCAGGCATTCGAGGGCCTCGCCGACCAGTGGCGTGCACCGCTTGGTCACCCAGTACTTCGCGGCGGGCACGGCGAGCCGCAGGAACGCCCGCTCCTGCTCGCTCCCGTCGTCGTACGCCGCCGCGAGCCGCATCGCGAGCGTCGTCGCCGCCTCGGACTCCAGCGCCAGATCGGCCAGTACGTTGCGCATGAGCGGCTTGTCGACGAGCTTGCCGCCGAACGCCTCCCGGTACGTGGCGTGATGCACCGCCTGCGCCACGGCCTGCCGCATCAGCGCCGCCGAACCGATCACGCAGTCGAGCCGGGTCGCCGCCACCATCTCGATGATGGTGCGCACCCCGCGCCCCTCGTCCCCGACCCGGCGCGCCCACGTCCCTTCGAACTCCACCTCGCTCGACGCGTTGGACTTGTTGCCCAGTTTGTCCTTGAGCCGCTGGATGGCGAAGGCGTTCCGCGAGCCGTCGTCGAGGACCCGCGGCACCAGGAAGCAGGTCAGGCCCTGGTCGGCCTGCGCGAGCACCAGGAACCCGTCCGACATGGGCGCCGAGCAGAACCACTTGTGCCCCGTGAGCGCGTACGTCCCGTCCTCCGCCAGGGCCTGCGCGCGCGTCGTGTTGGCCCGCACGTCGCTGCCGCCCTGCTTCTCCGTCATGCCCATCCCGAAGAGCACGCCCGCCTTCTGCGACGCCGGGCGCAGCCCCTCGTCGTACACGGTCGAGGAGAGCCGCGACTCCCACTCGGCGGCGAGTACCGGGTCGGTGCGCAGCGCGGGCACCGCGGCGTGCGTCATCGAGACCGGACAGCCGTGCCCCCCTTCGACCTGCGTCCACACCAGGAACCCCGCGGCCCGCCGCACATGCCCGCCGGGCCGCGACCAGGCGGTCGTCAGGCCCGCGGAGACGGCCTTGCCGAGCAGCCGGTGCCACGCCGGATGGAAGTCGACCTCGTCGATCCGGTTCCCGTAACGGTCATGGGTGTGCAGAACGGGAGGATTGGCGTTGGCCTGTTCCCCCCACCGCTGCGCCTGGGCCGAACCCGCGGAGCGGCCGAGCAAGGAGAGTTCGTCGCGGGCCGTGTCGAGGAGCGCCGGATCCAGATGCCGCTCGACGCCCTCCACGAGAGCCCGGTCGGACGCGAATACGTCATATCCCACCAGGGGCGGAGCCTGGTTGGTCACTGTGTGGGTGCTGGCTGCCATGCCGCTACGGTAAGGAGGTGCACCAGGCAAAAGAAACACCCGGGCGGCCGTCGGGCCGCTGGAACCGGGCCCGCGCTCTCTACCGGAACGTCTCCAAGCGCAGGACCGCCTGGCTGCTGCTCAAGGACACCGTCAACTCGTGCATCGAGTACCGCATCCTGGGGCTCGCGGCCGAGGCTGCGTTCTTCACGCTGCTCTCCGTTCCACCGCTGCTGCTGAGTCTGATCGGCCTGCTCGCCTACGTCGACCGGTGGACCGGCGCGGACACCATCGCCAGCGTCCAGAACAACATCCTGGAGGCGTCCCGCACGATCCTGTCCGACCGGGGCGTCCACCAGATCGCGGAGCCGATACTGGACGACGTGATGCGGGTCAGCAGACCCGACGTCATCTCCATAGGGTTCCTCTTCGCCCTGTGGTCGGGCTCGCGCGCCGTCAACGTCTTCATCGACACCATCACCGTGATGTACGGGCTCGACGGCGTGCGCGGCATCGTCAAGACCCGGATACTCGCCTTCGGCCTGTTCCTGGTGGCGCTGCTCATCGGCTCCGTCGCGCTGCCGCTGATGGTGGCGGGTCCGGACGCGGTGGTGAAACTCCTGCCCGGTTCCACGACGGTGGTCCAGATCCTCTACTGGCCCGTCGTCGTCATCCTCTCCGTGGTCTTCCTGACGACGCTGTACCACGTGTCGGTACCGGTGCGTTCGCCGTGGGTCGAGGACATGCCGGGCGCGCTGATCGCGCTCGCCATGTGGGTGCTCGGCAGCTTCCTGCTCCGCATCTACCTCACCAGCACGGTGGAGGGCCCCACCATCTACGGCTCGCTCGCGGCACCGGTCGCCGTGCTGCTGTGGATCGGCGTATCGGCGTTCGCGGTCCTTGTCGGCGCCGCCGTCAACGCGGCGATCGACCGGGTCTGGCCGTCCGTCGCCACGGCCGTGGCGCGCGCCGCCAACGACCGCATAAGGGAGGCGCAGGCCGCGGAGGTGGTGGCCCGCGCGGCCGCGCGCGAGGCGGCGGGGGGCAGCGAGGACCCCGACGACGCCGACGACCCCGAGATGCCCTCCGAGTTCCCCGAGCGCTGGTCCCGCTTCCTGCCGCCGGACGACGTGACGTCGCGCCTGCGGACGCCCGCGAAGCAGGGGAAGCACGCGAAGCGGTCCGGAGACGACAGCCCCTCCGGCGATTGAGGAGCGGGGTCCGGGGCAGAGCCCCGGAACCTCACCCCGAGTGCCGGGGCTCATGACTTCCAGGTACCGGCCCCGGCGCACTCGCGGGCGAAGTCGGCGAAGTCCCTGGGCTCCCGGCCGAGGACCTCCCGCACCCCCTCGGAGAGCTGCGCGTTGCGGCCGTCGAGGTTCGTCTCGAACAGCTCGACCAGGAACTCCACTTCCCCGGCAGGCACCCCGAACTCCGCGAGGGCGGCCCCGTACTCACGGGCGGACACCGGCACGTACGTCATCTCGCGCCCGGCCGCCGCCGCGACCTCGGCCACCGCCTGCCGGAAGGAGAGGAGCAGTGGCCCGGTCAGGTCGAGGGTCCGGCCCGTGAACCGGTCGCCGCCGGTCAGCGCGGCCACCACCACGTCCGCGATGTCCCGCGTGTCGATGAAGGGTTCGAGCACCTCGCCGGCCGGGAAGACCAGCTCCCCGCCCCGCATCTCGTCGAGCAGCGGGCCCTCGCTGAGGTTCTGCGCGAACCAGCTGGCCCGCACCACCGTCCACTCCGCGCCCGACTCCCGCACGGCCCGCTCCGTCGCGTGCGCCTGCTCCTCGCCCCGCGCCGACAGCAGCGTGAGCCGCCGTACGCCGAGGGCGACCGCCCGCCGTGCGAACGCGCCCACCGCCTCGGCCGCGCCGGGCGCCCCGACGTCCGGCAGATACGCGAGGTGCGCGGCGTCCGCACCCCGCAGCGCGTCCGCCCAGGTCGACCGGTCCGCCCAGTCGAACCGCACCGCGCCGGACCGCGAAGCCGCCCGCACCGTGAGGCCCGCGGCCTCGGCCGACTCCACCACTCGGCGGCCCACCCGCCCGCTCGCACCCGTCACCACAACCGTCATGTCCGCCGTGTTCGCCGTGTTCGCTGTGTTCGCTGTGTTCGCTGTCTTCGTCATGTACGTCAGTCAACTGCCGCGCCGCCCGGCGAACCATCGGCGAGGAGCTCACCCCCATACGCGTGCGTCTACGCTGCCGTCATGGACGTACTGGCCGGACTGCTTGAAGGACCGCGGGCGCGCGGCGCCTTCATGATCCGCACGCTCTTCGACCCGCCCTGGTCCGTCCGCGTCGCGGACGAAGCGCCCCTGTCGGTCATGATCATGGTGCGCGGCACCGCCTGGATCGTGCCCGCGGACGGAGCGCCCGCCCAGCGCATCGGGCCCGGTGACCTCGCCGTCGCCCGCGGCCCCGGCCACTACACCTGCGCCGGCGAACCCGGCACCGCGCCCTTCGCCGAGATCCGGCCGGGGGAGCGCTGCGTGCCGCTCGACGGCTCCCCCGTCGCGCGCTACCGCGACCTGGGCCTGCGCGCCTGGGGCGAGTCGCACGACAGCTCCGTGGAACTGCTGATCGGCACCTACCAGCTGCGGGGCGAGATCACCGGACGCCTCCTCGACGCGCTGCCGCCGCTGCTCGTGCTGCCCGCCGACGTGTGGGAGTGCCCGCTCACCCCGCTCATCGCCGAGGAGATCGGCAAGGACGATCCCGGCCAGGCCGTCGTCCTCGACCGGCTCCTCGACCTCCTCCTGATCGCCGCGCTCCGCGCCTGGTTCTCCCGCCCCGAGGCGGCGGCCCCCGCCTGGTACCGCGCGATGGGCGACCCGGTCGTGGGCCGTGCCCTGCGTCTCCTCCAGGACGATCCGGCGCACCCCTGGACGATCGCGGACCTCGCGGCGAAGGCGGGTGTCTCGCGGGCCGCGCTGGCCCGGCGGTTCGGCGAGCTCGTGGGGGAGCCCCCGATGACGTACCTGACGAACTGGCGGCTCGCGCTCGCCGCCGACCTGCTGCGCGACAGCGACCTGACCATCGGCTCGATAGCCCGCAGGGTCGGCTACGGCAGCGCGTTCGCCCTGTCCGGCGCCTTCAAGAGGGTGTACGGGGTCAGCCCGCAGGAGCACCGCACGCCCGCGGCGTAGCCATTCGTGCGCGGGCGTAGCCTTTTGTACGTGACCGAGGAGACCGGCCCCGGCGACGCGGGAGCCTACCGGGAGCGGCCGTCCGCGCTGCCCGGCGCGGTCGTGTGGACCCGCACGGCCACGGGCGCCCCCGGCGACACCCGCCCGGTGCTGCCCGACGGCTGCATGGACCTGCTGTGGACCGAGGGCAGGCTGTTCGTCGCGGGCCCGGACACCCGTGCGTACGCTCCCGACGGCGGGCCGGGACGGTACGTCGGCATCCGCTTCTACCCCGGCACCGCCCCCGCCCTCCTCGGGGTCCCCGCCCACGAACTGCGCGACCGGCGGGTGGAGCTCGCCGACCTGTGGACCGCCGCGCAGGCGCGCCGCCTCATCGGGAAGGTCGACGCGGCGAGCGATCCGATGGCCGCGCTGGAGGCCGTCGCGGCGGACCGTGCCGCCGACGCCGGGCCGCCCGACCGGCTCCTCGCCCACGTCGTCGAGTCGCTGCGCGCGGGCAGGTCGGTCGCGCGGACCGCGGCGGCCGTGGGCGTCAACGCCCGCCTGCTGCACCGCCGTTCGCTCCACGCGTTCGGGTACGGACCCAAGACGCTGGCCCGGGTGCTGCGGCTGCAGCGGGCGCTGGCGCTGGCCCGCGACGGCCTGCCGTACGCGGCGACGGCGGCCGCCGCGGGCTTCGCCGACCAGGCCCATCTCGCGCGCGACGTCAAGGAGTTGACGGGCCTGCCGCTGGGTGAACTACTCGGCGTCGGCCGCCCCTAGAGGTGCGAAGAGGTCCACGCCGTTGCCGTCCGGGTCGAGCAGGACCGCGTACCGCTGGCCCCAGGGCGCGTCGAACGGCTTGAGCTCGCTTCCGTACCCGGCGCCCGTCATGTCCTCGTGCACCGCGTCGACCCCGGCGGGCGTGCCGCAGTGGAAGGCCAGCCCGATCCGGCCGGCGCTCGCGGGCGGCTGCCAGTCCGGGTGGAAGGACCGGACGGTGTCCTCCGTGTCCAAGGCGATGCGCAGACCGCCCGGGAGCGCCGCCTCGACGTGCGGAGCGCTCTGCGACCCGGCGGGGAACTCCAGGCCGAGCCTGCGGTAGAAGGCGAGCGACGCGGTCAGGTCGGAGACGACGAGACCGATCAGGTCGAATCGGGGAGTGGGTGATACCGGTGTGCTGTTCATGCCCGCAAGCGTAGGCAGCGGGCCGCCGCGGGGTCTTGAAGGAATCGGACACCCGCCCGGTCGACGCGTACGAGTGGTGGTCTACGGCACTCAGTTGACGGACGTCTACCTTCCGCCACGGCTCGACCAGCGGGAACGCGAAACGGCCCCCGACGGGCGGCTGCGGCGACTGTCACGGCCCCCGAATCCCCGCTACGTTGGAAGACATGGACTATCCCGGTGACAACCGGCTCGCGGCGGCGGTCGTGGTGTTCCGCCGCCGTGTGCTGCTCGTGCGACGCAGCGAGACCGAGCGGTTCCTGCCCGGCGTGTGGGGCGTACCGTGCGGGAAGCTGGAGCCCGGCGAGAGTCCGCGGGACGGTGTCCTCAGAGAGCTCAAGGAAGAGACGGGACTGCTCGGGCAGGTCCTCCGCAAGGTCGGCGAGTCCTCCTTCGTCAGTACCTACCGCGGACACGAGGTGAAGAACTGGCAGGACAACTTCCTGGTCCGCCCGCTCACCTTCGACGTGTCCCTGCCCCTGCCCGACCAGGACCACCGCTGGATCGCCCCCGCCGACCTCGGCACCGTCCGGATCGACGACTACAACCGCGAGATCGTCCGCCAGGCCTTCGGCTGAGCCACCGCGCCTGCCGCGACCACCGCGCCCGCCGGGCCGTCAGCCGAGCAGATCCGCGAGCGTCGAGAGCTCGGCCAGATAGTCGTTCACCTCCAGAGGCTTCTTCGCCACCGCCCGGCCCCCCGGCTCCGCGACCGGACCGACGAACACGTCCGTGTACCGCCGCCGCCCAGCACCCGTCTCGAGGAACAGGGTGACCGCGGGCCGCGACGAGGCGCACCACGCACGGTGCAGGACGTGCGGCGGCAGCGCGTAACCGCTCCCCTCCGCGTACTGCGCGGTCTGCGTGAGACGGAGCCGCGCCCCGCCCGCGGGCTCCAGGAGCCAGTCGCCCTCCTTGCCGGACAGCGACTCCCGGTACCAGGACGTGGCGATCCCCTCACCGGCGGCGGGGTCCGCGGGCTCGTACAGCTCCATGCCGAGCGCGCCCCGCACCACGTAGGAAGCCAGCGGCGAGCGGTGGTTGTGGATGTCCTCGCGTGTGCCGCGGCCGGGATGCCACACGTGCGCGCGCAGCATGTGCCGCGGTCCGCCGTCGATCAGGAGCAGCTTGTCGAAGCCGAGGACGTGGCGGTACGAGAGGAGCGCGCACCCCGAAGGGTCGCCGACACCGGACGCCAGCTCGCGGACGATGGGCAACAGGCGCCGCGGGGCGCCCAGTTCGGCGACGACCGCGCGGGCGGACCGCACCAGCTCGTCCCCCGTCGCCCGGTCCAGAGCCTCTTGTAGGAGCCGCGTGGCGTTGTGGACGTGCCGACCACCCAATGCACTCTCCCCCTCGTCCGCGCGCCCCGCGTCGCCGGGGGTTCAGGCACCCGGCTGATACATCCATACGGCATGTGCGCGCAGCGCGGAAAGGCCTTGGTAGGTCATCCACAGCGGGTAGGCGAGATCGACGCCGTCCCACGTCCAGATTCCGTTGTCCTGCTGCCGCCACACGGAGGCGGCCGAACCCGACAGCATCTCCTGCCAGACCGCTTCCCGCTCCTCGTCGGCGGCGACCGCAGGGGCGTCCGGGGTGAGCAGCGCCCGCACCACCCAGGCCGCCGAGAAGTGCCGTACGGAGAGCACCTCGTGGCGCGAGGCGTCCACGGGGTGCGGCCTGCGCACCGTCTCGTGGCCGCTCTCCAGGTCGTCGCAGCCGTCGTGCGCGGGCCCCGGGCAGGAGAGGAGCCAGCGGATGCCCTCCTCGCGTGTGGCGCGGGCGTTCGCGTCCTCGCCGAGCACCCGCGCCGCCCGGTCCAGGGCGACGACGGCCTGCGCGGTGTGCACGGCCGACGGCGCCACCGCCCGGCCGCGCGGCGGGGTGAGCCGGGAGCCCCAGCAGCGCCGGTGGCCGCGCGCCGGATCGGTGACGGCCCCGTCGACGAGCGCGTCCCGCAGCAGCGGCAGCGCCGGCGAGTCCGGTGCGGCGCGCAGCAGTCCGCGCAGCACCGTGGTGACCACATGGGTCAACTCCATTCCGGCGGGCTCCAGTTCGCGGGAGAACCGCTCGGTGCACCGCTCCGCCTCCGCGGCGAGGAGCCGGGGATCGGCGCCCGCCCGCGCGAGCGCGCCGAGCACGAGCGCGGTCACCTCGGGGCGCCCCACCACCCCCTGCGAACGGGCCGCCCAGCCGCCCTCGGGCAGCCGCAACCGCCACAGCGTCTCCACGAGCTCCGAGGCGCGCAACCGCCCGTCGGGCATGCCGAGTTCGAGGACGATGTGGAGTCCGTACGCGGTGCCGGTCGGGGTCGGACGGACCGGCCCCGGCTGTTCGTCGAGCGCGTGCGGCCAGCCCGCGAGGCGGCCCCGCAGCGGATCGTCGAAGACCGTCAGGCGGTCGGCGAGCGTGGCGTACGTGGCGGCGGAGAGCCCCGGCAGCGGGCCGGGCGCCGCCGCTTCCGCCGCGCCCCGGGTGCCTCCTGTCAGGGCGCGGCGCTGCGCAGGCACCCCGTCGAGGCCACCGTCCTCGCCACCCTCGCTGCCCTCGCCGTCCTCCCCGTCGCCTGCCGCCGCCCGGGCCCGCAGCAGCGCGCCGGCCAGCCAGGCGGAGACCCCCGTCCCGAGACCGCTGACCACGGCGAGCGAGTAGCGGGCCGTGTCGCCGAAGAGCCCGTCGGGCAGCAGCCCCACCAAGGCCTGGAACACGGCGTATCCCACGGCGGCGGGGCCGAGCCTGCCGAGCCACGCCACGAGCCGCCCGGACGGGGGCTCGGGCGGCGCGGGCTGCCCGGTGGGGTCTGTGTTTCCGCGCATGGGTGCTGTAGGCATGAACTCCACTTACCCATAAGACACTTGTGACGAAAGGAAGTGAGCACCGTGCCCGGTTCGGAACCGACGGCGGATCTCACCGGCTGGAACGTGGCCCCGTTCACGGAGGCCGGTCTCACGCATGATGTCTATGAGAAGGGGACAGGCCCCGGTGTCGTCCTGGTTCCCGAAATCCCGGGCGTGCATCCAGGAGTCCTGGGCCTCGGCGAACACCTGGTGAAGCAGGGCTTCACCGTCGCGATCCCGTCCCCCTTCGGCGAGCCGGGCCGCCCCGTCTCCACTCCGTACGTGCTCGGCGTCTTCGGGAAGGTCTGCGTGGCCGCGGAGTTCCGCGCCTTCGCCACCAACGCCCGGCGCCCGTTCGCGGACTACCTGCGCGCCCTCGCCCGCGACCTGGCGTCCCGCACGCCGGGTCCCGGCGTCGGCGTCATCGGCATGTGCTTCACGGGCGGCTTCGCGCTGGCCGCCGCCACGGACGACTCCGTCCTCGCCCCCGTGCTCAGCCAGCCCTCGCTGCCGCTTCCGGTGAGCGCCGCCCGCCGCGTCGACCCGGGCCTGTCCCGCGCCGAGTTCGACACGGTCGTGGCCCGCACAAGGAACGAGGGCCTGTGCGCGCTCGGCCTGCGCTTCAGCGAGGACAAGCTGGTGCCGCGGGACCGCTTCGCCACCCTGCGCCGCCACTTCGGTGACGCCTTCGAGGTGATCGAGCTCGACTCGTCGCCGGGCAACGAGACGGGTTTCGCGAAGTCCGCGCACTCGGTCCTCACGGAGGAGGTCCGTGAGGAGCCCGGTCACCCGGCGTACGCCGCCCGCGAGCGGGTCGTGCGGTTCCTCCGTGAACGGCTGACCACCGCCGGGTGACCGGGCGGCACCCCGGCTCAGCGTCCGTGAGTTCAGTCGTCCGTGAGTTCAGTCGTCCGTGAGTGAGAAGACGCAGCTCAGGGTCGACGGCCGGGGTGTGGCGCGGAGTTCGTACTGCGGCAGGACGCCGGGGCCGCACGACTGGGTGCCGATGCCGTGCCGGGCGATGTCGAGGTTGACCCAGACCGTGTCGCCGGGCGTGAGATCCGTGCGGTGCCGGGCGGCGTCGAGCTGTTCGGTCGTCCAGCGCCGCGCGGTGAACGCGGGAGCGCCGTCGCTCTCCACGCGCAACCAACCCACCTCGGCCCAGCGGACGGCCGCGCGCGCCCCGTTCTCCTGCGGGCGCACGTACGGCGTCTGCATCGCGTCGAGGTCCGACTCCCAGATGCCGATCAGCGAGGCGGCCGCGGTGTCGGGGTAGGCCTCGCCCGGCCCGCCGCCGAACCACCGGACCCGCCCCGACGCGCCCGGCAGCCCGAAGCGGATGCCCAGCCGGGGCAGTGGCACGGGCCAGTCGCCCTCCGGTGTCACGGACATCCGCAACAGCAGCTTGTCGCCGTCCGACACCCAGCGGTACTCCGTGCGCAGCGCCAGGTCGCTCGCCGCCGGCGCCACCCGGGTGCGTACGGTCAGCGCTTCACCGGCCGTTTCGACGGAGTCGACGCGGTGCCGCATCCGGTGCAGGCCCAGCTTTCGCCAGAGGGAGGCCACGGACGGCTCGGGGCGCCAGGGCATGCCGTTGTCGTTGTCGGTGGGGGCCCGCCACACGTCCAGGCGCAGATCCCTGACCTCGCGGCCGCGGAAGGTGAGGAGCGAGCCGGTGCGGGCGTCGAAGTCCGCGGCGCCGAGCGTGATCCGCCGGCCGTCCGCGTCGCGCACCGGGGCCGCGCCGCCGGGGACGGGCAGGCCCGTGCCGTACTCGACGGGCAGCTGGGCCCACGCCACCACGTGCCCCTGGGGTGCCCACGCCGTGTCCTCGGCGAGCGACGCCCGCACCGTCCACTGGGTCTCGGCGTCCGGGTCCCGGGGCGGCGGGGGCGGCAGCCGCACCTCCGCGCGCTCGCCGGGACCGGCCTGCGGCACCGTGAGGACACCCTCCGCGACGGTCCTGCCGTCCTTCTCGTACGTCCAGGTGAAGGCGAGGTGGGAGAGGTCGGCGAAGTCGTGGAGGTTGGTGACGGTGAGCGTCCCGGCCCGTCCGTCGCCCTCGATGCGGACCGGCTCGACGACCTTCTTGTACTCGACGAGACCGGGGGACGGCGTCCGGTCGGGGAACACCAGGCCGTCGCAGACGAAGTTGCCGTCGTGCAGCTCCTCGCCGAAGTCGCCGCCGTACGCGTAGCCGTACGCGGGGTGCGTGATGCCGTGGTCGATCCACTCCCAGACGAAGCCGCCCTGTAGCCGCCCGTACGTCTCGAACAGCCGCTGGTACTCGCTGAGTCCGCCGGGGCCGTTGCCCATGGCGTGCGCGTACTCGCAGAGGATGAACGGGAGCCGGCGCCGCTTCTGCGGCCCCTCGTCGGCGCGGCGGCCGATGCGTTCGACCTCGGCGTGGTCGGCGTACATCCGCGAGTAGACGTCGGTGTCCTCGCACGACGCGTCGCCCTCGTAATGGAGGAGGCGGCTGCCGTCACGGGCGCGCATCCACTCGGCCATGGCGGTCAGGCCGCGGCCGGTCCCGCACTCGTTGCCGAGCGACCAGAGGATCACCGACGCGTGGTTCTTGTCGCGCTCGACCATGCGGGCCGCGCGGTCGAGGAGGGCGGGCGTCCAGCGTTCGTCGTCGACCGGGTTGCCGCGCCAGTCCACCGCCTGGAACCCGTGGGTCTCCAGGTCGCACTCGTCGATGACCCAGAGGCCGAGCTCGTCGCAGAGGTCGAGGAACGCCGGGTGGGGCGGGTAGTGGCTGGTGCGGACGGCGTTGATGTTGTGACGCTTCATCAGAATCGCATCCGCGCGCATCGTTTCGAGGTCGAGGGCGCGGCCCGTGTCGGGATGGAACTCATGGCGGTTCACGCCCCGGAAGAGGACCGGGCGGCCGTTGACCTTGATGACGCCGTCCTCGACGGCGACCGTGCGGAAGCCCACCCGCAGCGGAATCCGCTCGCCGGGCGTGGCCAGCGTCGCGTCGTACAGCCGAGGCGTCTCTGCCGTCCACGGCTCCACGGCCATGGCGACCTGCTCGCCGGTCGGTACGTCGATGTTCAACTCCGGTACGGTGACCCGTCCTTGGACGTCCGAGTCGACCCGCAGCGTGCCCGTCCCCGCGCGGTGGTCGTACGCCGCGTGCACGAAGAAGTCACGGGCGCAGCCATCGGGCCGGTGCAGCAGCGTCACGTCGCGGAAGATGCCCGGCAGCCACCACTGGTCCTGGTCCTCCAGGTACGAACCGGCGGACCACTGGTGGACGCGGACCGCGAGGACGTTGCCCCCGGGCCGCAGCAGCTCGCCGACGGCGAACTCGTGGGGGAGGCGGGAGCCCTTGAAGTCGCCGAGCTCCGTGCCGTTCAGCCAGACGCGGGCACACGACTCGACGCCGTCGAAGCGGAGGACCGCGGCGCCGTCCCGCGGCCAGTCGGCGGGCAGGTCGAAGCGGCGCAGATGGTCACCGGTCGGGTTCTCGGTGGGCACGCGGGGCGGGTCGAGGGGGAACGGGTAGAGCTGGTTGGTGTACTGGGGCGCGCCGTGGCCCTGCAGCACCCAGTGGCCGGGCACGGCGATCTCGCCCCAGGCGTCCGAGGCGTCCGAGGCGTCGGGGTCGTACCCGTCGGCGGCGAACGCGTCGTCCTCGGCGTCGGCGGTCGGGGAGAGGCGGAAGCGCCAGCGGCCGTTGAGGGAAAGGGTGGCGGCGTCCGACGTCGCGTACCAGGCGCGGGGCGGGAGAGCGCCGCTGCCGGGGGACACGTCCTCGTGGTGGGGAAGCTCCATGGGTTCCATCAGACCGTGCGGGGGCCGGGGGCCGCCATCGTCCCGGGCCGGAAGTCGTTGGATTCTTCGAGGATGGCTTGGACGGGTCACCGCCATGGGCCTCCCCCGTGGGGCGGATGCGGCCGCGACCTTCGGACGATGCGGGGGCACCGGACGGGTGGCGAGGATCAAGACGCGAGCCACCGCTCGCCATCCCCCCCGGGCCGTCACCGACGCCCGCCGAGATCGGAGCCCCACCGTGCTGAAGTGGTCCCTGCGCGTCATCGCCGCCGTCGCCATCGTCGCCGCGATCGCCGCGCCCGTCGCCGTGCCCACGCCGGACATGCCGGACGCGCCGGACACGGTGGCCGCCGCACCTGTCGTCGCCGTCGCTGTCGCCGACGCCGCGTCCGAATCCGTCCCCGGGTAACTTGTCGCGTCGTGAACGATCACCGCGAACAGCCGCAGCCACAGTCACAGCCGCAGCCGCAGCCGCAGGAACAGCCGCAGCTCCAGTCCCAGCCCCAGCCGCAAGCGCGACCGGCCGTCGAGGGCGGCGCCCCGCTCCCCGCGACCCCGCTCCCCGCGACCCCGCTCCCCGCGACCCCGCTCCCCGCGACCCCGCTCCCCGCGACCCTGCCCGTCACCGACCGCACCCGTCACCGCCGCCTGCGCGAGCAAGGCAGTCTGGACCGTGCCGACCTGGAGGCGATCCTCGACGCGGGGTTCGTCTGCCACCTCGGGGTCGTCGTCGACGGCCACCCGATGGTCGTGCCCACCGTCTACGGCCGCGACGACACCCATCTCTTCCTGCACGGGTCCGTCGCGAGCCGCAGCCTGGCGTCCGACCCCGGAGCGGCCGTCTGCGTCACCGTCACGCACATCGACGGGCTGATACTGGCCCGCTCGGTGTTCGAACACGGCGTCAGCTACCGCAGCGCGATGATCCACGGGGTCCCGCGCCGGGTGACCGACGCCGAGGAGAAGCTGCGCGGCCTGCGCCTGCTCACCGAGCACGCGACGCCCGGCCAGTGGGACTACGCCCGCCGCCCCAGCCGCAAGGAGCTCGCCGCGACCACCCTGCTCGCGCTCTCCCTCGCGGAGGCCTCGGTCAAGGTCGCGGCGGGGCCGCCCGACGACGGCGACGGCCCGGACGCCGGGCTCGGCGTGTGGGCCGGGAACCTGCCACTGACCGCGACCTGGGGCGAACCGGTGCCCGACCCCCTGCTCCCCCCGGGGATCGCGCCGCCCTCGCACATCACGGGCAGGACCGGAACCCGGCAGGGGTGAGGCGGGTCAGGCGGGTCAGGGCAGTTTCGGGGTCTCGCAGCCGTGTGTCCGCGCCGAGCGGCGGGCGAACTCCGCCAGCGCGGCCCGCTCGTACGCCGGGTCGGCCGCGGCCGGCTTGGTGCGGCGCCTCTTGTACGCACCGGATCGCTCCGCCTCCCACGCCTCCCCGTCCCGCACCGTGAACAGTGCGGGGCCGCTCCCGTCCCGGCACGCCGCGCTCGCCCAGTGCCCGCCGCCCGCCAGGCGGCCCGCCGGGGCCTCGCCGGGGCCAGGCTTGTCGGTGTACTCACCGTGGCGGCGTTCGTAGGCGAGGCGCTCGATCTCCGCGTACGGGCCGTAGGACGCGACGAGGTGGTAGCGGCGCCCCCCGTCCGAAGGCTTCTTGTCCGGCAGCTCTGGCTGCTCGCCCGCCACGACGCACACTTCGACGGGAGCGTCGGAGCTCGCGCTCTCCCACACGCGGGACAGCCGCCCGCCCCGGCCGGGGCCCCGGCCGGGGACGCCCCGGCAGGTCCCGGCCGCGTCGGCGAGCCGCACGCTTTCGTCGGCGTTGACGGGGAGCGCCACCGCACGCGGCGGCTCGCCCGGTTCGGCGTCGCAGCCCCACTTCGCCGACGCCTTCGCGGCCGTCGCGGTGGCGATGCGCGCGAAGGCGGTGCGGCGGTGCGGGTCGTCCAGTGTGACGTCCTCGTCCTTCGCGGCGACGGTGACGAGGAGACTGCCGCGGTCCCGGGCGCAGTCGAGGAGCGTCACCGCGGTCGCCCCGCTGCCGTCGGAATCGCCGGAGAAGCCCTCGTCGGTCGTGAACATGCCCCGCCGGCCGCCGCCGAGCCCGACGGGCGGCAGCTCGGCCGAAAGGCGCGGGTACAGCGGGCCGTCGTCGTAGCCGCGGCCGGCCGCGCGGTCCACGTCGGCGCCGGTGTCGTCATCGCGCCGCTGCGGCACGCTCTGCACGGTCACCGTGACCTCGGCCTCGTTCGTGTTGCCGCCCGCCATGCGCACACCGTCGCCACTGACGCTGCACGTGACCCCGCGCACCTCGTCGCCCCCGTGTTCCTCGTCGCCCCCGTGGTCCCCGTGGTCCGAGGACCCGTCGTCGTCCGAGGCCCCGCCTGCCATGAGCACGTCCACTCGGCCGGGCCCCGTCTCGAACGGCCCCTCCCCGAGCACGTCCCGCATCTCGCGCGAGGGCAGCACGCCTTCGCACGCCTCGTCGAGCACCCGCTGTGCCACGCGGCGCTCGTGCGGGCCGCCCCACCAGTAGTAGCCGCCCGCGACGAGGGCCAGGGCGACGAGCGCCCCGCAGGACGACAGGATCACGCGTCCCGTCCTCGTCCGCCAGGTCAGTCCCGCTCGCGCCACTCCGCCACCTCTCCCACGATCTTCGTACTGCCGCAGTGCGAACGGCGGGGCCACCCGTCGGGCGCCGCCAGATAGCGGTCGAGCACAGCCCGTGCCTGCCGCGAGAGACGCCGCTGATCCTTCGGTTCGAGGACCACCTCGCCCTCCTCGGGCCCGTAGTCGAAGTCGAACTCGGGCGTCACCGTCACGCGGTGGTACGTCGGACCCGCGACGCACTCGGACCGGGCCCACAGGGCGAGCTGCGGGTCGTCACCCGACCGCTCGACCGTCACGGGCTCGTCGTACCGGGCCGGGGCCTCGGGATCGGGCACCAGCGACGTGTCCGCGTAGTCGTCGTAGGCGCCGCGGGCGAGGACGCCCGACCAGCTCTCCGCGCCCGCCGCCGTGACCGTGAGGTGGCCGGGGGAGCCCGCGCTGTCGTCCCGCCGACCGCCGCACGCGCCGCCGCGCCGGTTGTACGCCGAGTCGTTCCCGTCGAAGGTCCACTCGCCCGTCGACAGCCGCAGCGCCTCGGGGGAGAGCCACGCGCAGAGCTTCGGCGCCTTCTCCCGGGTGCCGCCGGGCTCGGTGGGCAGCGGCTCGCCGCCGCAGCCCTCCTTGCGGGACACCCAGTTGGTGACCTTCGCCGCCGTCCGCGCGGCGGCGATCCGGTCGGCCTCGGAGACGTCGTACTCGTCGGCCCCCTCGGACGGCAGCTCCACCGACACGCGCAGGTCCCGCGTCGTCGGGCCCCGCCCGTGCAGCCCCTTCGGGCAGTCGACGAGCAGCGCGGCCACCACGGCGCCGCCGTCCCAGCGGTCCGCGGAGCCCACGCCGCCCGTCGCGCCCGGCGGAAGGGGCAGGCCGAAGTCGCCGGTCACCGCCTCCGGCGACGTACGCCCCCGGACCGCCTCGGCCCGCACACGCACATCCGCTTCCGAGGTCTTGCCGCCGCCCCAGGCCAGCGTGCAGTCGAGCAGCGCGCGGCTCTCCTGCCGGGGCTGCAGCAGCGTCCCGTACTCGTCCAGCACACCCCGCTCGTCATCGGGCACGGAGGAGTACAGCTCCTCCCGGAGCAGGCCCGCGCAGCCCTGCGCCACCAGATTCCGGTTGGCGTCGAGACGGTCCTCCCGCTCCTCGGCCCGGGACACGGCGATCCAGGTCACCGAAGAGGCGGCCAGCAGGGTCACCACCACTGCGGCCGCCGGCCAGGTGCGCCCCCGCACCCTGCGCGGCGAGCCTCCCTCGGGCATGGTGCTCCCCCTTCCCCCGTGAACGGCACCAAGATCGGGAGGGACGCTATCAACCGCCCGGGGCACCACAGCGGCCCGGACCCTTGTAGGAGGTGGGGGCGTCTGCTTGACTCCGCACGCCCCCGCAACGCTTCCCTGTACGCCCCGCCGTCGTTGGAGGCCGCCATGGAGATCACCCGTAGACGCCTGCTGACCGCCCTGTCGGCCGCCGGTCTCCTGACGGTGGTCCCCGTGGACCGGATGTCCGCGGCCGCGAGCGAGGCGGGCCGCGCCCGGCTCCTCGCCAACACCGTCGCGGTCTTCGCCGGGACCGCCGCGTCCAACGCGCGACCCGAGACGGCCGCGAAGCTCGCCGCCGTCGAGCGGACCGCGCGGGCCCACCTGAAGGCGATGGACGAGGCGGGGGAGGGTGAGCTCTTCGCGGGCCTGGTGCTCGGCACCGACGAGACCAACCTGAACACCGCCTACCGCAAGCTGTACGAGACCGCCCTCGCCACCCGCACGCCGGGCCTCCCCGAGGACCTGTACGGCAGTGCGGCCGTGCGCCGCCGGGTCGTCGACGGCCTGGCCTGGCTGCACGAGCGCTACTACAGGGACCAGTCCAAGGGCTACTACGGCAACTGGTTCCACTGGGAGATCGGCATCTCCCAGCACATCAGCAAGACGCTCGTCCTGCTCGCCGACGAGGTGGCCGCCCAGCGCCCCGGCCTTCTGCCCGCCTACGTCGCCTCGATGGACGCCTATCTGCGCAACGGCACCGACGGCGACGTGGACCTCGACTCCCGCTTCCACACCGGGGCCAACCTCGCCGACATCACCACCAACCGCATTCTCCAGGGTGCCCTCCTGGGCGAGCCGGGCGAGGCCCGCATCCGGAAGGCCCTCACCGATCAGCTGACGGTGTTCCTCACCATCGACCCCTACCGGCTGCGGCACGGCGTGACCGACGGCCACTACGCGGACGGCTCCTTCATCCAGCACTCGTCCGTCGCGTACACCGGCTCGTACGGAAAGGGCCTGCTCACCCGCGTCGTACAGACCCTCAAGATCCTCGAAGGCACCGGCTTCGCACACGGTGAGGAACTCGTGCCGACCGTGTACGGCTGGGTGAAGAACGGTTTCGCCCCGCTGATCTTCGAGGGCTGGATGATGGAGATCGTCAAGGGCCGGGCGGTGTCGCGCCCCGACTCGGGGTACACCGACGTGGCGGTGGTCGTCGAGGCGGTCGTCGACCTCTCCTCGCTCGCCGCGGGCGACGAGGCGACCGCCCTCAAGAGCTACGTCAAATACCTCAGGGCCACCTCGCGCGCCGCCCTGGACCCGGCCCGCTTCGTCTCACCGGTCAGCGTCATGCGCTACGCCGACATCCTCGGCGACGCCGCCGTCCCGTCCGCCGACCTCAGCCCCGCCGCGCGCAGCGTCGCGTTCAACGCCATGGACAAGACGGTGCACCGCAGACCGGGCTACGCCTTCGCGCTCGCGCGAAGCTCCGACCGGATCAGCAAGTACGAGTACATGAGCGGCGAGAACCTCATGCCGTGGTTCCAGGGCGACGGCGCGCACTACCTCTACCTCGCCGGGCAGGACCAGACCCGGGCGTACGGCGTGGACTACTACACCACGGTCTCGCCGTACGGCCTCGCGGGCGTCACCGCGCCGGTGGAACAGCGGCGCACCGTACCGGAGTTGTACGGCAAGCCGTACTACGACAACCCCGGCCACCCACTCAATTTCACGCCGTCGTCCGAGTCGCAGAACAAGTACGTCTACTTCCCGCGCGGCACAAACCGGTACTCGGGCGGCGCCGTCCTCGGGGCGTACGGCGCCGCGGGCATGGTGCAGTCCAGCGACGCCGCGTACCACGACCGGGCGCTGCTGCCCGACGACTTCGTGGTGTACCGGGGGCCGACGGCCACGAAGTCGTGGTTCCTGCTGGACGAGGAGATCGTGGTGCTCGCCGCGGACGTCGGCGATGCAGCGCGGCGGGCCGTCACCACGACCGTCGACGCCCGCACCGCGGCCCCTGACGACCGGATCACGCTCACCGGCGTGCTCCGCGACGGCCGCCCCTGGACCGGCCCGGGCACTGCCGACCTGCGCCGGCTGCGCTACGCCAACGCCACGGAGGGCACCGCGGTCGGCTACGTCTTCCTCGACACGCCAAGGGTGCGCGTCTCTTTGGACGAGGTCACCCGCAGCCGCCGGGCCGTCCGCACCGCCAACCCCGATACGAAGGTGACGCGTTCGGTGTTCGGCGTCACCGTCGACGGGGCGGCGGGCGCCCCACCGGCCCGGCTGGCCTACGCGCTGGTGCCGAACGCCGACGACGACCACCTGCGGGCCCACCGCTACGGACCGCTCAAGGTCCTCGCCAACTCCCGCCACCTCCAAGCCATTTCACACACCGGTCTCGGCATCACGGCCGCCAACGCCTTCACGCGGGGGTGGCACGAGACCGTCGGCCTGCGCGTGCACGGGCCCGCCTCGGTCATCGTGCGCCGCCAGGCCGCGAAGGGGCGCCGCGGAACCGTCTCCGTCGCGGTGTCCGACCCGACGACGGACCGGGACACCGTGACGGTCCTGCTCCGCGGCCGCACCCTGCGGAAGGTCACCGCGGACCCGGAGGTCCGGGTGAGCAGGGCTTCCGGCGGCACCCGCGTCGAGGTCGACACGCACCACGCGTACGGCAGAAGCTTCACGGTCGAGCTGGCCGAATGAAGTTCCGTACGCAGAAGGCCGGGTGACGCCTGCTCACCTCTCCTCGACGCTGATGGCTTGTACCGGGCAAGTCCGCGCGGCCTCACGCACCAGCGGATCACCGCCGCCGTCCTGACGGCCGGGCAGCACCTCGCTGAGACCGTCGTCGTCCTGGGTGAAGACGCCCGGCGCGGTGAGCGCGCACATGCCCGCGCCCACGCACCGCTCCTTGTCGACGTGGATCGTCACGTGTTCCAGCTCCATGGCGCCCCTTACCAGGCGACGGGGAGTTCGAGCATCCCCTGGATCGTGTCGCCCGGCTTGAAGGGGATGTCCTCCGGGGGTGCCGCGAGGCGCAGCCCCGGCAGCCGCTCGAAGAGGGTTCCCAGCGCGACCTCCATCTCGGCGCGGGCGAGGTTCTGGCCCAGGCACTGGTGGATGCCGAAGCCGAAGGCCAGGTGGTGCCGGTCGGCGCGGTGCCAGTCCAGCTCCTGGGGCTCGTCGTAGACCGTGCCGTCGCGGTTGATGAGGGACGTGGCGAAGACGACGCCGTCGTGGGCGCGGATGGTGCCGCCCGGGATCTCGATGTCCGCCTCGGCCACCCGCAGCAGTCCGTCCGCGATGGACAGGAAGCGGAGCAGCTCCTCGACCGCGGCCGGCATCAGCGGCGGATCGGCGCGCAGTCCGGCCCGCAGCTCGTCGAGACGCCCGGGGTGCCGGAGCAGCGTGAACGTACCGAGGGAGATCATGTTGGCCGTGGTCTCGTGCCCGGCGATCAAGAGGATCGTCGCCAGCCTGACCAGTTCCTCCCTGTCCAGCGCGCCCGAGGCGAGCTGCTGGTGGATCAGCTCGTCGAGGAGCCCGTCGCCCGGGTGCTCCCGCTTGTGGTCGATCAACTCGTGGAAATACGCGTCCATCTCCTCCCGGGCCGCCCGGGTGTCGTCGGCGGTGGGTCCGCGCAGCAGCCGCCGCGACTGCTCCTCGAAGAACTCGTGGTCGCCGTAGGGCACGCCCAGCAGGGCGCAGATCACCATCGAGGGGAGGGGCAGCGCGAACGCGCTCACCAGTTCGGCGGGCGGTCCCTGTTCGACCATGGCGTCCAGGAGCAGGTCGACCGTCGCCTGGATCTGCGGTCGGAGGGCCGCGATGCGCTTGACGGAGAAGCTGGGGATCAGCATCCGGCGCTGCGTGTTGTGCTCCGGGTCGTCGACGCCGAGCAGGGCGATGCGGCGGTCGCGGAGTCCGGCGAAGCGTTCGGTGGGGATGGGGAAGGCGTCGTTCTCGCGGTCGGCGGAGAGCCGGGGGTCGACGAGCAGTTCCCGTGCCGCGGCCCGGCCGGTGACCAGCCACACGGAGCGGCCGTCGTACAGGCTGACGCGGGAGAACGGCGGGGCCTCGCCGAGCGGTGCGTAGCCGGTGGGCGGGTGGTACGGGCAGGTGCGGTCCTGGGGGAAGGTGATGGATTCGATCGGATTCGTTGTCTCCGCCATGTTCGTTGTCTCCGTCATGGAAGTACCTCGCAAGCGCAGTTCGTCCCTGATCTGCCCCCATTGGATGGCTGAGGCAACTAATTCGTCCACGACAAGACCGGCCACTTCCCCGGGGCGTCACATCTGTCCGGAACAGCCCCCTCCGCTCAACCCGCCTGCGTCCGGGTCGCCATGGGGCGCGTTCCGGCCGACCTGTGCGGCGTGCCCGGCATGCCTCCGTGCGAGGATCTGGGGAAACCGGGCGGCCACTGTGGAGGACGGGAATGTTCGCGATACCCCTGGGTGACGGAGCCGAACTGTGCCCGCTGGAGCCGTGGCAGGCCGAGGAGTTCCTCGCGCACATGGACCGCGGCCGCGACTTCATCGGCCGCTACGTCGGCCTCCCCGACATCACGGCCGACCTCGACTCCGCACGCGCCTGGCTCCAGGTGTACGCAGACAAGGCCGCCGCCGACACCGGCCGGCTGTACGGCATCCGGCTCGACGGACGACTCGTCGGCGGTGTCCTCCTGCGCGCTTTCGACGCGGCGGCGGGCACCTGCGAGGCCGGTTGCTGGCTGGAACCGGACGCCTCGGGCCGCGGCCTCGTCACCCGCGCGGTGCGCGTGATCGTCGACTGGGCGGTCGAGGCACGCGGCATCCACCGGGTGGAGTGGCTCGTGGCACCCGAGAACCGGCCGAGCGTCAACGTGGCCGTACGACTCGGCATGAGCCGAGAGGGCCTCCGGCGCGAGAACGATCCCTACCGGGGGGTGCGGCAGGACACCGAGGTCTGGTCGGTGCTGAGCCGCGCCGCGGGGGCCGGGGCCAGTCCAGCCGGACCGTGCGCTCAAATTCGGCCGAGGTCGGCGTAGAGAGCTATCTGGATCCCCAGGCCCACGAGAGCCGCACTCTCGACGAGGGAGAGAGTGATCAGCGGCCACGTGAGATGTCCATGGACCCAGAAGACCGTCAGGGCGGCCGCGGGGCTGACGCAGAAGGCCAGCAGGTCCACGGCCAGCTGAAGTCTTTTGCGGGTCCCGCGTCGGCGGTCACGGCGATGGGCGGATTCCCAGGCGAAGACGCCGTCGCCCGGGGCCACGGCGGCGGCCAGACGGGGGCCCAGCCCGGTCCGGATGTACTGCCCGATGGCCGAGATCTTCTCGTCGTTCACCAGATAGGTCCAGCCGAGCAGCACGGACAGGGGTGGCAGGAGCAGTAGCAGGGCCGTCCGGCTCGGGGACGGAATCGTGGCGGCGATCACCGCCGCGGTCGCGGCGAGCATCGCGTAGATGAGGTTGTCCCGGAGGGTGATGCGGCTCTTCTGCTCGGCCTTCAGCTGCTCGTACTCCACGAGGAGCACGCGCCCCAGAGTCACTTCTTCCGGCTCCGCCATCCCTCTCCCTCACGCGTGAGATGAGGCAGCAGCGAACTGAACACGTACGCCGCGTTCCGGCTGGCGATCTCATGGTGGCCGTCGTTCTTGCGCGAGTCTGCCGCGTCGGAGATACCGCGAACCACGAGCCAGGCCAGTGGGGCGTCGGATTCGCCAAGGGACGCGTGGACGGCCGTCGCCAGGCCCGCGCCCTCCGTCTCCACTGCCAGGACCTTCTCGTTGTACTCGCGCAGATAGCGGCGTTCGTCGGCGCTCACGTCCGCGAGTACGGCCTCACCGGAACCGATCAGGCCGCGCAGCGCGCGGTGGCCGGGGGACTCGGGCAGCTCCCAGGGTTCGCCGTGAGCCGTGAAGAAGCTGTTGACGGCGTGTTGAACCCCGGCCGTGACGGTGTGGCTGCGGCCGCGGCGTCTGGTGCCCTCCGGCGTCACCTTGCGCGGTTCGTAATGGATGACCTCCTGCGCGACGACGACGTCGCCCAGGCGCACATCCGGATGGATGGCCCCGGCGATTCCCACCAGGACGACCATGCGAGGGGCGTACTCCCTGCGCAGCTGCTCCACCGCGATGCCCGTCGAATGCTGCCCCGGGAGCAGTGACTGGGTGACGGTCACGCGCTCGGTCCGCGCGTCGGCTTCGCGGGCGAACTCGTGGAAGAGCACACCGTGCCGGGTCCGTGTTCCGGCGTGGCCGGCCCACTTCGAGAGTTCGTCGATCACGGCGCGGGTCTCCACGCTGAGTACAGTGACCACGCCCACGCCCCGGGCCGGCTCCGTGGTGCTCTGCTCTTCGGCCGGGGCCGGCGCCCGCACGGTTTCCTCCGCGCCGGAGCGGACTTCGTTGCTGTGCTGCGTCACGCGGGTTCCTTGGCCCATGGCGACCGGGCCGTTGAAGCTGACGTTCCCGGAGCCGCTGTTCTCGATCCCGTAATTGCTCATCCGGAATCTCTCCCCATGTCGCTCATGTCACTCGGGAATCCTGGTGTGTCATTTGGAGACGCTGGTCTGCTGCCCCATTGCCGTGTCGCCCAACTCGACATTTCCGGAGCCGGTGTTGATGATTCCATTGTTGAGGATGGCGGTCGCCCGCTGCAGGAATTCTGTGGTGTCGACGCCGTGTTCTTTGAGGAATTCCCCGACCGTGGCCAGCAGGCGCCGTTCGATGACCTTTGAATGCTTGGCGACATCGAATGTCTGGAAATAGCTTTCGTCCGCCTCGATGGAGGCGATTTCCCTGGCGCTGAGAGCGGCGCCGATGTTGTTCCCCCGCTTGAGGCTCGACGCCGTCGCGTCGGCAGCCGCGCCTACGGACCCGAGCAGCAGGGCGGCGGCACCGAGCAGACGGACAGGGGCCAGGGCGGCCGCCGGGAGACCCAGGAGACTGGTGAAGGCGGCCCGGACCACCGCCTTCCGCCCCGTTCTGCCCACGACATCGACCGCGTGATACTCCAGCCGGGTCGGAGCGAGCCCGCAGGTGGTGAACTCGATGTAGAGCGTGCGGCCCTGAAGGGACACATGGACGAAAATGGTCGTCACCAGGTCCCCGCCCCACGACTCCACCCGGCAGGTCAGATAGTGGCGCGCTGTCTCTGTGGGGCGGTCGAGCATGCGCCGCACGAGGTCGGCGTCCGGCGCGGCAGCCAGCTCACTCGCGTAACTCTGCGCGTAACGGCCCTCCACGAAAAGAGAATCGTTGACCAGGAGGCCGGGCAGCCGGGTCTCCGGATCGTCCTCCGTGCCCAACGCGGTGATGGCCCGCCGCAGTTCCTCCACGAGCTCCCAAGTCGGGAACGGCTTCTTCTCGAACTCGACGTCCTTCTCGACGCCGATACCTTTGGTCACCACGAGGCGTTGGGCGAAGGACCAGGTGCTCAGGCGCCTGCCGCTGCCTATGAACGGCTCGTCCGCCCCGTAGACCACCATCGGATGCCGCTGCTGGCCGTCGATGACGGACATCCGGCGACTGGTCCGCATGGGCCGGTTCGCCTCCAGGTGAGGACGTAGTCGGTTCAGGGCGAGCTGGCGCACTACCCCCGTCGTCGAGAGGACGACGCAGGGGGCCGCCCCGATCAGGGCGGCCGCCAAAAATCCTCCCGACCCGTCGTTCGTGAACAGCACGGCAAACGCGACGACGGTGGTCAGCGCCGCCAGGATTATCCCTCTCTCCCAGGACCTGGACCGGTCGGAGAAGTGTGCGACGAACATGCTCAGGAGCGCGAGGTCAATGAGCACCACCGTGGCGAAGAAGGCGGCGGCAGGGTGAATGACGTAGGCCGCACAGAAGACCACGAGGATCAGTGCGTCCGCGACCGTCGACAGCCACCAGGCGCGCCAGGCGTGCGCGAGTACGGGAACGAGGTCGTAGCCGTAGGAGGGGGCCACGCGGCGTTTGCGTGCGTTGTAGACATCCTGGATGACGGCGGTGCGGTATTGGGCGTCCAGATAGACGCCAGCGCACAAGCGTCGCGTCGCGGCTTGATCCTGTTTCCTCAACAGCCCCACGGGTGTCTCGGGTATCGCCATGTGATCCCCCATTGGGTTCCCGTTGTGCCCCCGTCCGGGAACGTGGCAGGCAGCGTAGCCATCTCCGGGGCGGGGTAACAGCTCAATGCCGGACTAATGCGCGGTGCCCGGTCGTCATTTCTATGAACAGGCACGCCGCATGTTGCGGCCGGGGCCTAGGACGCGGTCCGCCTCCTGGAAGTCGCGGCAGACCAGGATGTTGGCCCATACCGATTCGACGGCGAAATCCCCGGGTGACCAGGCCGAGCTGCCCGTCCAGTCGGGTGGCCAGGCGGAGTTGGGCCAGCACCTCGGCGGATACCGCGACGTGCATGAGTACTCGGCCGATCTCGGATCGATCCACGCTGCCGGGTGCGACAGGCAGGTCGGCGCCCGGACCGCACCCCGCGTCGAGCGCAGTCTGCCCCTGGCGCACCTCAAGCCGGTCGAGCAACTCCCGCTTGTGCGTGCGGCTCGCGGGGCCGGCTGTGGGGCGCAACATGTAGTCGGCCGGGTCGGATCGGGGCACACCGAAAGAAGTTGGCATGCGGGACAGCCAAACTTTCCGGTCGCCCGTGCCCGGGGTAGCGGAAAAGCAGTGGTGGCCAGGGCGGACGCACGGCTACTCTCTGCGTGTTGCCAGGTGGCCGGTCGGCTGTCCGGGACCGTTGAGCCGAGCAGGATTTGGAGGTGTAGACCGATGGCTGTCGTTGCGATGGGCGCTGCCCGCATCCGGAAGTTCGTCAAGTCCACCTCCGTGGCCGCCGGCTGACCTCAATCCTTCCGCGCCGACCGTGCGCGTGTGTGCCGGGGCCACCCCTGTGAAGGGTCACCCCTTGTCTTCCTCGTCTCCTTCTCCGACTTCTCCTTCTTCTTCTCCCTCCTCTCCTTCTCTTCCGTCCTCCTCTTCTGAGGGGGCGTCTCTTGAGGGAGCGAACCCCCTTGTCCCGTACGGCTGGGACGCCGGCTGGGAGGCCGAGTTCGCGCCGTACGCGGCGCGGGGTCTCGTGCCCGGGCGCGTCGTCCGCGTCGACCGTGGGCAGTGCGACGTCGTCACCGTCGACGGAACCGTGCGGGCCGACACCGAGTTCGTCACCCCGCGCGATCCGCTGAAGGTCGTGTGCACCGGTGACTGGGTCGCCGTGGACGCGGACGGCGGCGACCCCCGTTACGTACAGGCGTATCTGCCACGCCGTACGGCGTTCGTGCGCTCCACCTCGTCCAAGCGGTCCGAGGGGCAGGTCCTCGCGGCCAACGTCGACCACTCGATCATCGCCGTGCCGCTCGCCGTGGAGCTCGACCTCGCGCGGATCGAACGGTTCCTCGCGCTCGGCTGGGAGTCGGGCGGGCAGCCCGTGGTCGTGCTCACCAAGGCCGACCTCGTGCCGGACGCCGCCACCCTCGGCCATCTCGTCGAGGACGTGGAGACCGCGGCGCCCGGCGTGCAGGTCCTCACGGTCAGCTCCGCCACCGGTGACGGCGTCGACGTACTCGCCGCCGTCGTCTCCGGCGGTACGTCGGTCCTGCTCGGCCAGTCCGGCGCAGGCAAGTCGACGCTGGCCAACGCGCTCGCCGGGGCCGACATCATGGAGGTCCGGGCGATCAGGGACGTCGACGGCAAGGGCCGTCACACCACGACGACCCGCAACCTCATCCCGCTGCCCGGCGGCGGGGTCCTCATCGACACGCCGGGACTGCGCGGAGTGGGCCTGTGGGACGCCGAGAGTGGCGTCGGGCAGGTCTTCTCCGAGATCGAGGAACTGTCGGCCGACTGCCGGTTCCACGACTGCGCCCACGCCGCGGAGCCCGGCTGCGCGGTGCTCGCCGCCGTCGAGGACGGCACCCTGCCCGAACGCCGCCTCGACAGCTACCGCAAGCTGATCCGCGAGAACCAGCGCATCGTCGCCAAGACGGACGTGCGGGCCCGCGCGGAGATGCGGCGCCAGTGGCGGCTGCGGGGAGCGGAGGGGCGCGCGGCGCTGGACGCCAAGCGGGGGCGCTTGCGCTGAGCTTGGGCGGGGCGGGCCTCGCGGGGCGGGCCTCGCGGGGCGGGGCGGGTGGCTCGGGTTGCTCGGGCCGTGGGGAGCTGCGGGTGCGTCGTGGCCGGGCGCGCAGTTCCCCGCGCCCCTGGGGCTGCGCCCCTGGCCCCCCCGCCCCCGCGGCAGCCTCATGTCCGAATTCCGCCAGCCCACCCCGGCCCCACCGCTCCACAATGGACCTGTGATCGATGAAGAGACCAGGTACGAGGCCGTGCGCAGCAGGGACGCCCGCTTCGACGGGGAGTTCTTCTTCGCCGTCGAGACGACCGGCATCTACTGCCGTCCCAGCTGCCCCGCCGTCACCCCCAAGCGGCAGAACGTCCGCTACTACACCACCGCGGCCGCGGCCCAGACCTCCGGCTTCCGTGCCTGCCGCCGGTGCAGGCCGGACGCCGTGCCCGGCTCCGCCGACTGGAACGTGCGCGCCGACGTCGTGGGCCGCGCCATGCGCATGATCGGTGACGGCGTCGTCGACCGCGAGGGCGTCCCTGGACTCGCCGGACGTCTGGGCTACAGCGCCCGGCAGGTGCAGCGCCAGCTCACCGCCGAGCTGGGCGCGGGCCCCGTCGCCCTCGCGCGGGCGCAGCGCGCGCACACCGCCCGCGTGCTGCTCCAGACGACGGACCTGCCGATCACGGAGATCGCGTTCGCGGCCGGATTCGCCAGCGTCCGCCAGTTCAACGACACGATCAAGGCGGTGTACGCGCTGACGCCGACCGCCCTGCGAGCCGCCGCCCCCCGCCGCGGCACGGCCCGCGCCACACCCGCCGCCGGCATCCCGCTGCGCCTCGCCCACCGCGGCCCCTACCGCGCAGGCGCCGTCTTCGACCTGCTCGCCGACGAGGCGGTCACCGGGATCGAGGAGGTCACCGGCGAACGGGGCGCCCGCACCTACCGGCGTACGCTCCGGCTGCCGTACGGCACGGGCATCGTGGCCGTCGAGGAGGCGCACCACGACTCCACGACCGCCGTCGGCGGCGGGTCGGCCACCGGGGCCGTGCACCGGGGCGGCTGGCTCGACGCCCGGCTGCACCTGACCGACCTGCGCGACCTCACCACGGCCGTCCAGCGCCTGCGCCGCCTCTTCGACCTGGACGCCGACCCGTACGCCGTGGACGAGCGGCTCGGCGCCGATCCCCGGCTCGCCCCGCTCGTTGCGGCCCGCCCCGGACTGCGGTCGCCCGGCGCCGCCGACCCCGACGAGTTCGCCGTGCGCGCACTGGTGGGGCGGGCGGGGGCCGAGCGGCTCGTGGCCCGGTACGGCAAGGTGCTCGACGCGGCGTGCGGGCGGCTCACCCACGTCTTCCCCGTGCCGGCCGAGCTGGCCGCCGAGCCGGGCCCCTTGGGCGCGCTGGCCACCGCGCTCGCCGACGGCTCGCTACGCCTGGACGCGGGCGCCGACCGCGACGACGCCGAGGCGGCCCTGCGCGCCCTGCCCGGCCTGGGCGCGCGGACGGCCGCGCTCATCCGGATGCGGGCGCTCGGCGACCCCGACGTGGCCCTGCCCGGCGAACCGGAACCGGCCCTCGACGCCTGGCGCCCCTGGCGCTCCTACGCCCTGCGCCACCTGTCCCTCGCCGCTTCGTGAGAGAGACGCGGGAGAGGCGTGGGAGAGGCGTGGGAGAGACGTGAAAGAGGCGTGAGAGAGGGCGGGCGCAGTCAGCCCCAGATGAGCGCCCCGAGCCACGCCCCCAGGATCAGCAGGCACGCGAACAGCTCGGTCAGAACGCTGCTCCCGCCGCCCCGCATGGCCGTCCGCGTCGCCGTCACCGCCTCGCCGTGGCCGCCGAGCCGCAGCCGCTCACCGGCGTAGATCCCGCCGATGAAGCCGGGGATCGCCCCGATCACCGGCAGCACGCAGAATCCGAGCAGCGCGCCGGCCCCGGCGAAGACCCCCATCCGAGGGGTGGCGCCGCTCTCGCGCAGCCGTCGGGGCGGCAGCTGCCAGCGCACGGCCTGCGAAGCGAGCAGCACGAGCGTCGCGCCGACGAGGATGCCCCAGGCGAGGCGGTCCGGGTCCTGCAGCGTCCACCAGAGGACGGCCGCCCACACCAGCCACGACCCCGGCACTCCGGGCACCAGTACTCCGCACAGGCCGAGCAGCATGACCACGCCGACCAGCAGGAGTTCCCACGCTCCCATCTGCCCAGAGTGCAGGAGATCCGGCGAAACCGCAGGTCAGGTTTGCCCCGGGGGCCGGTTCGCGGGCGGCTGCGGGTGCCGCGCCACCCAGTCGCGCTCGTACGCGTGCCAGCCGAGCTGCAGCCGCGTCGTGACGCCCGCGAGCTCCATCAGGCGCTTCACACGGCGCTGCACCGTGCGCAGCCCGAGGTCCAGCTGCTTGGCGACGCTCGCGTCCGTCAGGCCGGCGAGGAGCAGCGACAGGATCTCCAGGTCGGTGCCGTCCGGGCCCTCGGGGGCGTCCTCGGTGAGCGTGCTGCCGTCCTCGCCGATGCGCAGCGGCAGCGCCTCCCGCCACACCGCTTCGAAGAGGCCCGTCAGCGACTCGAGGAGCCCGCTGGCGTGCACGACGAGCGCGGCGGGCTCCGAGGTGCGCGAGGTCAGCGGGACCATCGCGAGCGAGCCGTCGGCGATCACCAGTTTGGTGGGGACGCGGTCCACCACCCGTACCCGCTCGTCGCGGCCGATCGCCGTCGACAGCTCGACGAGCCCGGTCGGCAGGTCGAGGACCGTGCGCTCGACCACCACGCGGTAGCGCACGCCGCGGCCCGCGGCCTGTTCCTCGGCGCTGTTCTCCATGCCGGTGACGGCGACGGGGGTGCCGGTCACCAGCGCGCACACCTCGTGCGACGCGCCCAGTTGCAGCTGGAGGAAGCGCTGTGAGACGGCGGCCGCCCCGGTGACCACCTCCACCAGGTCGTGGACGGTCGGCTCGGTGGCCTGCGCGCGGTACTCCTCGGCGAGCAGGGTCGCCGCGAGCTCGGCCTTCTCCAGCTCGTGCCGCTGTTGCGTGAGGAGCGCGCCGAGCGCGACGCCGGGCGGTGCGGCCACCCAGCGGCCCGCCCTGCCGGACGCCTGCGCGGCGAGACCGTGCCGCTCCAGGCGGCGCAGGGCCCGCTCGGTCTCCGGCTCACCGAGCGTGAGCCTTCGCGCGAGATCCGCCACGTCGGCGGCGCCCACCGACACCAGCGCCCGGTACGCCGACTCGTGTGTCTCGTCCAGCCCGATCGCTGCCAGCATGCGGCGACGTCCCTCCCCAGAGCTCCGTTCCGACGGCGTCGTGGCGGGAAACAGCCACGGCGTAAACCCGCCCCAGGACATCATCCCCGCCCCACCCGTCTCTCTGCCAAGGTCACGGGAGGACGGACTCAAGACCCTGGCGGCGAAGGGCGGTCGGCGGATTGAACTCGCCGCGACCGGGAACGCGGGTTACGAGCCCGGTTCGCTCACAAAAGCGAATCTCTCGTACCCGTACTCGTAGTCGTACTCAGAAGCCAACTGACGGACGCTCACGGCAACTCCGTCACACAGACCGTGGCCCGCGCCAACGACGTGCGCCGGCCACACCGGCCCCGCCGGGCGGTCCTCCTGTGGGGGGTGGGTCCGCCCGGCGGTCTCCACAGTCCCCGGAATGGCCGGAATTTCCGGATGCACCGTTTTCGTACGGCCCCAGCGGTGGAAAATAAGGGCATGAGCCAGCAGGGGGACACACCCACCGGCCGCGACGACGACTGGTGGGGACAGCTGTACGACGACTCCGCGCCGGACACGGGCCCGGCGCCCGCGCCGGACACCCTGGACGACAGATTCGCGTCGGCGGCCGGCGCCCTGAAGGAGGGGGTCCCCGCCCCACGCGCCCCCACCGTCCCGGGCGGCTACTCCGCCCCGTCGACCGAGGAGCCCCGCGCCGGTGAGCCCGCCTCGCCCAGGCCGGAACCCCGCGACCCGTCCGCCCGCCCCGATGGGCTCCCTCCCGTCCCGGACGGGCTCCCCGTATCCGACCTGCCCTCCGCCCCCGACACGGGCGTCGGCCATGTGGGGGACGGGCCTCCCACCTACGAGGCCGAACCCACCGCCCTGCCCGCCGCGGACCCGGACGACCTCGGTGAACTCGTCGCCGACACCGTGCTCGACGGCGCGCGGTACGGGGCCAGTACGCTGCGCGCCGCCTCCGTGCGCGGTGACTCCGCGCGGTACAGGGGGGAGCCGCGCCGCGACGCCCTGCTCACCGCACGCTTCGGCACCGGCGAGGACGCCCTGGTGCTCGTCGCCATGGCCACCGGCGCCCGCGCCACCCCGGGCGCGCACCGCGCCGCCGCCGAGGCCTGCGAGTGGATCGGCAGGGCCGTGGGCCGCAGCCACCGGCGCCTCGCGGAGGACATCAGGGCCGCCCGGCGCGGCGACCTGAAGTCGGGCCTGCACCGCCTCACCGACCGCAGCCTCGGCAAGCTCCGCGCGCACGCCACCGACCTCGGCATGGAGCCGGAGGAGTACGCGGCATCCCTGCGCTGTCTCCTCCTGCCGGCCGACCCCCACTGCCGTACGCGCGTCTTCTTCGGTGTCGGTGGCGGCGGCCTCTTCCGGCTGCGCGACGGCGAGTGGCAGGACATCGAGCCCCGCGTCGCCGACGCCACCGGCGAGCCCGTCGTCGGCTTCGGCTCGCCCCCCGCACAGACCCCCGAGGGCGACCACCTCACCATGGACCTCGGCATCACCACCCCGCCCAGCCCCTACGAACCGGCCCCCGAACCGCCCCGCGACCCCTTCCGTTTCCGCGCCTCCGTCGCCCGCCCGGGTGACACGCTCGTCCTGTGCAGCGGAGGCCTCGCCGAGCCGCTGCGCGGCGAGCCCGAGCTGGCCGAACACCTCACCCGCAGATGGGAGAAGACAGGCCCGCCGGGCCTCGCCGCCTTCCTGGCCGACATCCAGGTCAGGGTCAAGGGGTACGCCGACGACCGGACGGCCGCCGCGGTCTGGGAGGCATGACCGCCGCACCTGTGACTTCATGGACCCGAGGAACCGGGACACCGTGTCGAGAGGTGCGTACAGCATGGCCAAGCAGAACGTCGCCGAGCAGTTCGTCGACATCCTCGTCCGCGCGGGCGTGCAGCGCCTGTACGGGGTCGTCGGCGACAGCCTCAACCCGGTCGTGGACGCCATCCGCCGCACCAAGGAGATCGACTGGGTCCAGGTGCGGCACGAGGAGACCGCGGCCTTCGCGGCCGGCGCCGAGGCCCAGATCACCGGAAGACTGGCGGCCTGCGCGGGCTCCTGCGGTCCCGGCAACCTCCACCTGATCAACGGCCTGTACGACGCGCACCGCTCCATGGCCCCGGTCCTCGCCCTCGCCTCACAGATCCCCTCCAGCGAGATCGGCCTGGGCTTCTTCCAGGAGACCCACCCCGACCGGCTCTTCCAGGAGTGCAGCCACTACAGCGAGCTGATCTCCAGCCCCAAGCAGATGCCCCGACTGCTCCAGACCGCCATCCAGCACGCCGTCGGGCAGAGCGGCGTCAGCGTCGTGTCGCTGCCCGGAGACGTGGCGTCCGAGGCCGCCCCGGAGAAGGCCGCGGAGACCGCGCTCGTGACGTCCCGCCCGACCGTGCGCCCCGGCGACGCGGAGATCGAGCGGCTCGCCGCGATGATCGACGAGGCCGACAAGGTCACCCTCTTCTGCGGCAGCGGCACGGCGGGCGCGCACGCCGAGGTGATGGAGTTCGCCGAGAAGATCAAGTCGCCGGTGGGCCACGCCCTGCGCGGCAAGGAGTGGATCCAGTACGACAACCCGTACGACGTCGGCATGAGCGGCCTGCTCGGCTACGGCGCCGCGTACGAGGCCACCCACGAGTGCGATCTGCTGATCCTGCTCGGCACGGACTTCCCGTACAACGCCTTCCTGCCGGACGACGTCAAGATCGCCCAGGTCGACGTGCGCCCCGAGAACCTCGGCCGCCGCTCGAAGCTGGACCTCGCCGTCTGGGGCGACGTGCGCGAGACCCTGCGCTGTCTGACCCCCCGCGTCTCGCCGAAGACGAACCGCAAGTTCCTCGACAAGATGCTCAAGAAGCACGCGGACGCCCTCGAAGGCGTCGTGAAGGCGTACACCCGCAAGGTCGACAAGCACATCCCGATCCACCCCGAGTACGTGGCCTCGGTCCTCGACGAGATCGCCGCCGACGACGCGGTGTTCACCGTCGACACCGGCATGTGCAACGTATGGGCGGCCCGCTACCTCACCCCGAACGGCAGGCGCCGCATCATCGGCTCCTTCAGCCACGGCTCGATGGCGAACGCCCTGCCGCAGGCGATCGGCGCCCAGTTCACCGACCGGAAGCGGCAGGTCGTCTCGATGTCCGGCGACGGCGGCTTCTCGATGCTGATGGGCGACTTCCTCAGCCTCGTCCAGCACGATCTGCCGGTGAAGGTCGTCCTGTTCAACAACTCCTCCCTGGGCATGGTGGAGTTGGAGATGCTGGTCGCGGGCCTCCCGTCGTACGGCACGGACAACCACAACCCCGACTTCGCCGCCGTCGCCCGCGCCTGCGGTGCCTACGGTGTCCGCGTGGAGAAGCCCAAGCAGCTCGCGGGCGCACTCAAGGACGCCTTCGCGCACAAGGGCCCCGCCCTCGTCGACATCGTGACCGACCCGAACGCCCTCTCCATCCCGCCCAAGATCAGTTCGGACATGGTGACCGGCTTCGCCCTCTCCGCCAGCAAGATCGTCCTGGACGGCGGCGTGGGCCGCATGCTGCAGATGGCCCGGTCCAACCTGCGGAACGTGCCGAGGCCGTGAGCGCCTGTGTCATGACCCCGGCCCCGGCACGCGGAAGCGTCAGGCAGGACGCAGCCGCAGCGTGACGATCTGGAACGGCCGCAGCGCGAGGGCCAGTCCCGCCTCGTCCGTCGCGGCCTCGTGCAGCGGCCGCTCCAGCAGATCCGTCACCTCGGCCCGCGCCACGGGGAACGACGTGCTGAGCGTGGCCGCGGCACGCCCGCCGCGCGACTCGTAGAGCCGTACGACGACATCGCCGCTACGGTCGTCCGCGAGCTTCACCGACTCGACGGTGACCGCCGGGTGGTCGACGCTCACCAGCGACGGCAGTACCGGCGCGTCGGCCACCCGCAGGGGCAGATTGAGGGCGAGCCCTTCCGCGACCGCGTCGCCGGTGTCCGCCCCGGGCAGCAGCGCGTACGTGAACCGGTGCGTGCCCTGGTCCGTCTCCGGGTCCGGACTGTGCGGGGCCCGCAGCAGCGTCAGCCGCACCGTGGTGCCGAGCGTGCCGTCGTGCTCCGCGCGCGTCACGTCGTGGCCGTACGTCGAGTCGTTGAGCACCGCGACGCCGTACCCCTCCTCGGCCACCCGCAGCCAGCGGTGCGCACAGATCTCGTAACGTGCCGCGTCCCAGCCGGTGTTGGCGTGGGTGGGCCGGTGCACGTGGCCGAACTGGATCTCGGCGGCGGACCGTTCGGCGTGCACGTCCAGCGGGAAGGCGGCCTTGAGCACCTTCTCCGACTCCCGCCAGTCGACGTCCGTGACGATCTCCAGACGCCGGCTGCCCGCCGCGAGCCGGATCTCCTGCGTGATCCGGGAGTCCCCGAAGGCCCGAACCACCCGCACCGCCACCCGCAGCGGCCCGTCCTCGACGAGTTCGACGGACTCGGCGTCCGTGAGGTCGGTGTGCCGGTTCCGGTAGTGCTTGTCGAGGTCCCAGGCGTCGTAGTGCGTGGGGTGGTCGGGGTGCAGCTGGAGGAGGTTTCCGGGGGCGGCGAGGACCTCGCGGGCCGCGTCCAGGTCCGTCACGGAGGTCAGCAGACCGGCCGCGTCGACGGTGACGCTCAGATGCTCGTTGGTGAGCAGGATCGTGTCGCCGGTCGTGTGCGCGACCGCTCCGGGCCCGGGGTCCCGCGCGGCGTCCAGACCCTGCGTGCCGAGTGCGGGGACGTCGACGCGCGCCAGGGTGCCGTCGCCCGGGTCGACGACCTCGCTGCGGGCGTACGGTGACGCGTTGAGCACTGTGGGCCCGCCCGCGCCGAGGGAACGCACGGCCGACGCCGTGATCTCGGCGAGCTCCGCAAGGACCCGCTCATAGGTGTCGCGCGCCTCCCTGTGCACCCAGGCGATCGACGAGCCCGGCAGGATGTCGTGGAACTGGTGCAGCAGCACGGTCTTCCACAGACGGTCGAGCGTGTCGTACGGATAGACGTACGCGGGATCGCGCACCGCGGCGACCGTGCACCACAACTCCGCCTCGCGCAAAGCGTGTTCACTGCGCCGATTGCCGCGCTTGGTGGCCGCCTGGGTGGTGTACGTGGCGCGGTGCAGCTCCAGATAGAGCTCGCCGGACCAGACGGGGGCCCGCGCGCCGTACTCCTCCTCGGCCGCCGCGAAGAACGCCGACGGCTTCTCGATCTCGACGCGCGGCGAGCCCTCCAGGGAACGCAGCCGACGGGCCCGCTCCATCATCTCGCGGGTGGGCCCGCCCCCGCCGTCGCCCCAGCCGAACGGCACCAGGGAGCGGGACGCGCGGCCCTTGTCGGCGAAGTTCCGCTCCGCGTGGGCCAGTTCGGCGCCGTGGAACTGCGAGTTGTAGGTGTCCACGGGCGGGAAGTGGGTGAAGACGCGGGTGCCGTCGATGCCCTCCCACCAGAAGGTGTGGTGCGGCATCTTGTTGGACTGGTTCCAGCTCAGCTTCTGGGTGAGGAACCAGCGGATGCCCGCGAGCTTCGCCAACTGCGGGAAGGCGGCGGTGTAACCGAAGGAGTCGGGCAGCCAGATCTCCTCCGTCTCGACCCCGAGCTCCTCGCGGAAGAACCGCGTGCCGTGCGTGATCTGCCGCGCCAGTGCCTCACCGCCCGGCATGTTGGCGTCCGACTCGACCCACATCGAGCCCACCGGCGCCCAGTTGCCGTCCGCCACCGCCTTCTTGATGCGCTCCCAGATGTGCGGCTGGTGCTCCTTCACCCAGGCGTACTGCTGGGCCTGCGAGCACGCGAAGACCAGCTCCGGATACTCCCCGGCCAGAGCCGTCACATTGGCAAAGGTCCGCGAAGCCTTGCGTACCGTCTCGCGCAGCGGCCACAGCCACGCCGAGTCGATATGCGCGTGTCCGGCTGCCGATACGCGGTGTGCGCTCGCGTGCGCGGGCCTCGCGAGGACCTCCGTCAGCTCGGCGCGGGCCGCGGCGGCCGTGCCCGCGACGTCGTGCAGATCGAGCGCGTCGAGCATGTCCTCCAGGGCCCGCAGGATCTCGTGCCGACGCGGACGTTCGGCGTCCAGTTCGCGCATCAGCTCGGAAAGGACCTCGATGTCCAGGGTCAGCTGCCATACGTCCTCGTCCAGTACGGCGAGATCGGCAGACACGAATCGGTAGATCGGGCTATTGCCTGCGGTCAGTACGTCGCCGAGGGGTGTCGGCACGAAGTCGTGCAGAACCGTGGGATTGGCCGCCGCCTCGAGAAGCAGGTGCACCGGTTCGCCGCCCTGAGCAGGGGAGGCCACCGGAATATGCCGATTGCGCGGGTGAACACCCTTGAGGGGAACGCCCGACGCGTCGTAGACCAGACCCTCCGCCTGGAAGCCGGGCCCGTCGCCGGTGAAGCCCGGGTCGATCACCACTTCGACGCGGCTTCCCCGCCACTCCTCGGGCACCTGCCCCTGAAGCCGGAACCAACTGGTCGACCAGGGGTTTCCCCACTCCGTGCCGGTCTCGAAGGGCTCGTACTCCGCTTCGAGCGCGGCCTCCACGGGCACCGGCTCGCCCGGCGCGTGCCAGACGGAGAGGGTCAGCGGGACGCGCCGCGCGTACTGGGCGGGACGGATGAACTGGCGCAGCGCCCGCTCCAGGCGGCCTTCCACCAGCAGTCTGTCGTCGTGCACTCGGGGGCTCCTCGAAACGCTCGGCGGTGGGGTCCACCGCTTCACTTCCCCCCAACCCTCCGGAGCATCCCCCGCCAAAGGTTGACGATTCGACAGGCGTGCCGCCACGGGCCCGGGGCATGCATCCCGTGAGGCTGTTCGAGCAGGGAGGCTGACACATCGCTTTGTGGGCGGGGGTCATGAGGAGGCAGTCACGAGGGGGCGGCTCCGGTTCGATCGGAGCCTCCTCACCGAACTTACGCGACGAGAGGACCGGTGAAGCGCCGGGCGAGCCCCACAGGGGGCAGCTCACGCGCAGGCTGGGGAGATCGGATCTGCGCGCGGTGCCCGAGGTCAGGAAGGCCCTGAGGGAGCTTTTGCGGCACTGGGGAAAACCGGGCAGGTCCGATGTGGCCGAACTCCTCACCAGCGAACTGGTCACGAACGCACTGGTGCATACCGACCACGACGCGATCGTCACCGCGACCGTGGGCCCGCGCGGCCTGCGCGTCGAGGTGCGCGACTTCGTGGGACGCCGCCCCGAGCCGCGCGTACCGACCGCCGACGACGGTACGAGCGGCAGGGGCCTGATCCTCGTGCAGTCCCTCGCGGACGCGTGGGGCGTACGGACGCACGGAGTCGGAAAGGCGGTGTGGTTCGAGCTGGACGGCGGCGGCGCGGCGTGAGCCCGCCGCCGCCCGGCCGCGGCCCCGGAGGCGGCACGGTCAGCCGAACTGCTGCTCCAGGTCCTTCAGCTTCTGCTCCAGCGAGTCGAGCCGGGGCAGGGTCTGCGTGTCGTCCTCCGCCGTCAGGTCGACGGTGACCGGGGCGGCGGGGTCGGCGGGATCGGCAGGGTCACGGCCGTCCCTGACGGCCTGGAGGGAGGGGCGGGGGCGTACCGGCAGCTGCTCCTGCGCCGCTATGGCAGGGTCCGCGCCGACCTGCGCGGACCCCGCGGCCGGTGCGACGGCCGGGACGTCGACCTGCCGGCCGCCGCCGCGGGCGTATCCCCGGTGGCCACGGCTGATCGCCTTGAGCTGAGCGCGCTCCAGCTTCTCCCTGTCACGCCTGTGCAGCCGCGTGCGCTCCTTCTCGCGGCGGTCCTCCCGGACCTCCTCGACGGCCTCGTCCAGGGTGCGTACGCCTTCGAGGAGCATCAGCGACCAGGCGCCGAAGGTCTCACGGGGCGCGCGCAGCCACCGCACGATGCGGATCTGCGGCAGCGGCCGCGGCACCAGACCCTGCTCGCGCAGTGCCGCCCGGCGGGTCTGCTTCAGCGCGCGGTCGAAGAGCACCGCCGCCGACAGCGACATCCCGGCGAAGAACTGCGGAGCCCCCGCGTGGCCCAGCCCCCGTGGCGCGTGCACCCAGTTGAACCAGGCGGCCGCGCCCGCGAACGTCCACACGAGGAGGCGCGAGCCGAGCGCCGCGTCACCGTGGCTGGCCTCGCGCACGGCGAGGACGGAACAGAACATCGCCGCGCCGTCGAGGCCGAACGGGACCAGGTACTCCCAGCCGCCGGTGAGGCTGAGGTTCTGCCGGCCGAAGCCGACCAGGCCGTGGAAGGAGAGCGCGGCGGCGACCGCTGCGCAGCAGAACAGCAGGACGTAGGACGCGGTTCCGTAGACCGCTTCCTTGCGTCTGCGGCGTTCCTCGCTGCGCTCCCACGAGTCGTCGCTCGCGGAACCTTTCGCTGCTTTGCCGTGGCCTCGCTTGCCGCGCGTGAGCACCGCCACCGCCACCAGCATGCCCAGGAGCAGGACGCCGCCGGGGAGCAGCCAGTCCAGCGATATGTCGGTCAGTCTCATCTGGGGGTCCCTTGCATCGCGGTAGGGCGTATCGGGCGCCATATTGACCCAACCGGAACGGCTCTCAAGGGGTTTCGGGGCAAGAGGACGCCAAGGGGGTGCGAGGGACCGCGTGCGGCGTACTTCTGCTCGAACTCGCGGCGGAATGCCGGGCGTTGAGTTCGATTAAACGTGCACGAAGGGGTGGTTCGAGCGGCGGCGGGGGCTCAGCTCGCCGCGGCGGTCGCGCTCAGCCGCGCGACGCGCTCCGCGTCGCAGGTGCGCGGGCAGGTGACACAGGTGTCGTCGGGGCGCAGCGTGTAGAACATGCAGCAGCTCGCCCGGTCGCGGGTCGGCAGCGACTCGCCGTTCGGTCCCGTCAGCTCACGGAAGCCGGCCGTGCCGACGTACGGCTTGGTGGCGCCGGGCAGGAGCCGCTCCAGCTCGGTCATCGCGCGCTGCTCCTCGCCGAAGAGGTGGGCGACGTACCAGAGGCCCTCGACGATCTCGTCGGTGGCGAGGCTCCACAGGGCGCGGGAGCGGCGCCGCATCCGGGGGCCGAAACCGTCCAGGAGCGGCCCCAGGTGCTCGGCGACCGCGGCCCGCACCTCCGCGCGCAGTGCTTCCTCGTCCGGTACGACGCGGGCGCCGGGCAGGGCCGCGGCCGGGTCGCCGGGGAGGCAGGCGAAACCTTCCGCGCGCACGGCCATGCGGCCCACCGTGCGCTGGAAGGAGACGTTGGCGACCGGGAAGCGGGGAACGCGGCGGTGCAGGAACCAGGGGACGGTGATGAGCAGGGTGGCCGGCCAGGCGTAGCGGTGCAGACCGAAGCTGGCCACCACGTCGGGGCGCGCCTGCGTTTCGTAGTCCTTCAGGATCTGCGCGTTGTCCCAGGCGAGGAACGCGTCGAGGTCGGCCCCGCCCTCCGCGAGCCGGGCGGCGGTGACCCAGCCGCCGCCCTGTGGAGCCTGGTCCTCGGGTCCGAGCTCGGTGACGAGCAGTCCGGAGTACACCTCGCCCAGGCGGGCGTAGGAGTCCGCTACGGCACTGGGGGCGCCCTGGGCGGGTGCGGCCAACGTGGGTACGGACATGCGGGGGACCACCGAATCGCGATCGATAGCAGGTAAGCCTTACCTTACCCGACGTGATCGAGGTTTCAACTCGGGTCGTGTCCGCCTATGGTGCCTCTCGTACCTTTCAGAACATTCACCAGCGGGGCGGGCGGACGTCGTGGAGCAGACCGGAGCACGCGAGGGGGAGTCCCTCGCCGGGGCGCCGCGCGTCCGGGTGCCGGAGCAGGCGGGCGCGGGGACGCGCGGGGCGCGGCGCGTGGTCCGGCGCAGTTCCGTACGCGGACAGATCCTCGACGCGCTGCGCGCCGCCCTCGTCGGCGGCGAGCTCACGCCCGGCGAGGTGTACTCGGCGCCGGCCCTCGGCGAGCGCTTCGGCGTCTCCGCGACGCCCGTCCGCGAGGCGATGCAGCGGCTGGCCACCGAGGGCGCCGTGGAGGTCGTCCCCAACCGCGGCTTCCGGGTCACCGAGCGCAGCACGCGCGAGCTGGCGGAGCTGGCCGAGGTGCGGGCGCTGATCGAGGTGCCGGTGATGCTGCGGCTCGCCCGCACGGTGCCCGCGGCGCGCTGGGCGGAGCTGCGGCCGCTGGCCGAGGCGACCGCGACGGCGGCGGCGGTCGGCGACCTCGCGCGCTACGCCGAATCGGACCGCGCCTTCCACGGCGCCGTGCTCGCCCTCTCGGGCAACCAGCAGCTGGTGCAGGTCGCGGACGATCTGCACCGGCGCTCCCAGTGGCCCCTGGCCAGCGGCCCCGTCGCGGGCCGCAGAGCGGACCTGGTGGCGGACGCGGCCGAACACATGGCCCTCCTCGACGCCCTGACCGCCCAGGACTTCTGCGTCGTCTCCTCCCTGGTCCGCGAACACTTCACGGGCGCCGACGGCTGACGGGGCGGCGCCCGTGAAGAGGGCGCTAGACCGCTGCCGCCGGGGGCTGCAGGTGCTGGGCGAGCCAGGACGGTACGCCGCCCAGGAGGCGGAAGAGGCGGGTGGCCTCGGCGCGCAGGCGGGTGGCCTCCGGTTCCGGTTCCGCGTCCGCGAGGGCGGCGAGCGCCGGGGCGGTGCCGACCAGATAGCCGAGCTCCTCGCGGATGCGCAGGGACTCCGCGAAGCCGTGCCGCGCCTCCGCCAACTCCCCGTCGCGCAGGGCGAGTCCGGCGAGGTGGCGCCAGGTGAAGGAGAGCAGCAGCGAGTCGGAGTGGGCGGTGGCGCCCGCGTGCGCCCTGCGGTACGCCGCCTTCGCCGACTGCGGCGAGTCCGCGATGTGCTCCGCGATCAGCCCCCGGCGGAAGTCGAGCAGCGGCCGGCCCGGGGCGTTCGGGGTGAGCAGCGCGGCCGCCCTGCCGAGCGCCGTGCGGGCCTCGTCGGCCCGGTCGCGTACACCCAGAACCGTTGACGCGTACGCCAGTTGGCCCCGCTCGCAGGCCGCGGCCCCCCGGTCGCCGTCGTCCTCGGCGAGCGCCTCCGCGGTCCGCAGGACGTCCTCGGCCTCACTCCAGCCGTCTCCGGTGAACAGGCACCGCTCGACGAGGAGCGCCGCCCTCTGGAGTGCCGCGGCGGCCCCCGCCCGTGAGGCGAGCAGCGCCGCAGCGTCGGTCCAGCAGCCGCGCGAGCGCAGCCGCCATACCGCGGTCTGGAGTGGATCGTGCTCTGCAGTCGTTCCGGTACCAGACATGGCGGTATGCGCCACGTTGCCCTCCCCGAGCACCCCATTGAGCTGTTGAGTCGTGGGCGAATCTCAGCATGGATCGCGGCGCCGGGCCAAGAGGTCGGGTGAAAGATTTCACAAAGGGCGGGCGGGGGGACGGGTTCGAGCCGGTCGGCGCCCCGTCGCCGCCGGCCGGATCACCGCCGGATTCCCTCAGCTCATCCGCAGGGCGAGGAAGAAATCGAGCTTGTCCTCCAGGCGCGAGAGGTCACGGCCCGTCAACTGCTCGATACGGCCCACCCGGTAGCGCAGCGTGTTGACGTGGAGGTGCAGCCGCGCGGCGCAGCGCGTCCACGAACCGTCGCAGTCGAGGAACGCCTCAAGCGTCGGGATGAGCTCGGCGCGGTGGCGCTGGTCGTACTCCCGCAGCGGGTCAAGGAGCCGCGCCGTGAACGCCCGCCGCACGTCGTCCGGCACGAAGGGCAGCAGAAGGACGTGCGAGGCCAGCTCCTGGTGCCCGGCCGCGCAGACCCGCCCCGGGCGGGCCGCCGCCACCCGGCGGGCGTGCCGCGCCTCCTCCAGGGCACCGCGCAGCCCCTCCGCCGAGTGCACGGACGCGCTGACGCCCAGCGTGAGGCGGCCGTCCCCGTCGAGGCCCGCCGACAGCGGGTCGTGGACGGACGCGAGGAGCGCGTCCGCGAGCAATCCCGTCTCCGGGCCGTCGTGCTCGCCGGAGACCGCGGGCAGCGGTACGAGGGCGATCGCCTCGTCACCCGTGTGCGCGACCGCGATCCGGTCGGACGGCTCGGGGCCCGCCGACCGGGGGTCGACGAGGATCTCCTCCAGGAGCGACTGGGCGACCGGGCCGCCGTCGACATCTCCGCCCTCCCACTCCACGCGGGCCACCACGACCTGCCAGTGCGGGGCCGTGCCGAGGCCCGGCAGCAGCACCGGGGCGGCGACGCGCAGCCGGGCCGCGATCTCCGCGGGGGCCGCGCCCGTCTGCACCAGCTCGAGGACCTCCTGGGCAAGGCGGCGGCGCACGGTGCGGGCCGCGTCGCGCCGGTCGCGCTCCACCGCGATCAGCTGCGTCACGCCCTGCAGCAGGTCGAGCCGCTCCTCGGGCCAGTCGCCCGCGTCGGCCTCCACCGCGAGGACCCAGTCGGAGAGCACCGACTCGCGCACGTCCCGCGCGGCGCCGGCCGTTCCGCGCCCACTGGTCCGAATGGGGAACAGCGAGTACGTGACCGAGTCCACCGTCACGCGGTGCGGGCCGCGCCGGCCCGTCCGGACGGCCGCCAGATGCTCCCCGGCGAGGCGCGCGCAGAGCGGCGCGGGCAGGGTGGTTCCGGCCGCGCCCGACCCGGCGATCACGCGCCCCGCGGGCGACAGGACCCAGGCCCGCAGGTCCAGGTCGGTGCCGAGCAGGTCGAGGACGACGTCGGGGCCGCCGCCCGCCGGGCCCGACGTCATCAGGCGGCGGTGCCGGTCGACGACGGCCGCGAGGTCCCCGGCGCGTTCGCCGGAGACCTGGCGCACGACGTGCTCGGTGATCGTCGCGAAGGCCACGGACTCGTTGACCGCGAAGAGCGGAAGCCGGTGCCGGGCGCAGGCCTGCACGATGTCGTCGGGAACGTCGCCGAGCTCGGCCTCACCGGCGGCCAGCGCGGCGACCCCGGCGCTCGCGAGAGTCCGTACGAAGGGTTCGGTGTCCGAGGCGTCTCGGCGCCAGGCGAGACCGGTGAGCACGAGCTCGCCGCCCGCCAGATAGCGGCTGGGGTCCCGCAGGTCCGTGGTCATCACACCGCGCACGGTGCGGTCCAGCTCGTCCTCGCCGCCGAGCAGCCGCAGGCCCAGCGCGTCGGTGTCAAGGAGTGCGCGCAGCCGCATGGTGTCGTCGCCGCCGATCTGTCTCGAATGGTGTGTACAAACATGTGCGCTCTGTAGCGCCGGGGCCCTGTGTCGCAGGACGACTCCGGTTTCCCGGGGGAATCCGCGAGGTTACGGGGGCCCGTTCTTCATACGAATCTACAAGACGCGCAGCTTGGCCAGCCAACTCCTTCATGGTTTCGGTGACTGACCCCATCGGACGAGCGGGCGGTGTACTTGGCCCACTCCGCGTTAACAGCACATGAACGAGCAGTCGAGGGACGAACGGCCCGAGTGGCCGGAACGGAATCCTCCCGTCCCCCGAAGCGAACGACCCTCGATACAAGAAGAGAGCCTCATGGACTTCCTTCGCCCCGCCAGCTGGGAGGAGGCGCTCGCCGCCAAGGCCGAGCACCCCACGGCTGTGCCGATTGCGGGTGGCACCGACGTGATGGTCGAGATCAACTTCGACCACCGCCGTCCCGAGTACCTGCTCGACCTCAACCGCGTCGCCGAGCTTCGCGAGTGGGAGGTGGGCGAGGAGACGGTCCGGCTGGGCGCCTCCGTCCCGTACACCCAGATCATGGAGGAGCTGCGTGCCGAGCTCCCCGCCCTGGCGCTCGCCTCGCACACGGTCGCCTCCCCGCAGATCCGCAACCGCGGCGGCGTCGGCGGCAACCTGGGCACCGCCTCCCCGGCCGGTGACGCCCACCCGGCCCTGCTGGCCGCCGGCTGCGAGGTCGAGGTGGAGTCCGTGCGGGGCTCCCGCCTCATCCCGATCGACGACTTCTACACCGGCGTGAAGCGCAACGCCCTCGCCGCGGACGAGCTGATCAGTGCCGTCCACATCAAGAAGGCGGACGGGCCGCAGCAGTACTCGAAGGTCGGCACCCGCAACGCCATGGTCATCGCCGTGTGCGCCTTCGGCATCGCGCTGCACCCCGAGACCCGGACCGTGCGGACCGGCATCGGGTCGGCCGCCCCCACCCCCATCCGGGCGAAGGCGGCCGAGGAGTTCCTGAACGCGGCTCTGGAAGAGGGCGGCTTCTGGGACAGCAGGAAGATCATCACCCCCTCGATCGCCAAGCAGTTCGCGGAGCTCGCCTCCGGGGCCGCCAACCCGATCGACGATGTGCGCGGCACGGCGAACTACCGCCGTCACGCCGTCGGCATCATGGCCCGCCGCACGCTCGGCTGGACCTGGGAGTCCTACCGCGGCAACGGCCGCAGCACTGAGGGAGTCGCATAATGCGCGTGAACTTCACGGTCAACGGCCGTCAGCAGGAAGCGGACGACGTGTGGGAGGGTGAGTCCCTTCTCTACGTGCTGCGTGAGCGCATGGGCCTGCCCGGCTCCAAGAACGCCTGCGAGCAGGGGGAGTGCGGTTCCTGCACTGTCCGGCTCGACGGCGTGCCGGTCTGTTCGTGTCTGGTCGCGGCCGGCCAGGTGGAGGGCCGCGAGGTCACCACCGTCGAGGGCCTCGCCGACTACGCCAAGCACCGCGCCGACGCCCACCCCGGCGGCGGCTGCGTCTCCGGCGCCTCCGGCGCCTGTGGCACCTCGCTCCAGGCCGCCCAGAACTGGAGCGCCAAGGGCCAGGACTCGCAGACCGGCGAGGGAGCCGAACTCTCCCCGATCCAGCAGGCGTTCATCGACGCCGGCGCCGTCCAGTGCGGCTTCTGCACCCCCGGTCTGCTCGTCGCGGCCGACGAGCTCCTGGAGCGCAACGACTCGCCGTCCGACGCGGACATCCGCGAGGCGCTCTCCGGCAACCTCTGCCGCTGCACCGGCTACGAGAAGATCCTGGACGCGGTCCGGCTGGCCGCGGCCCGTCAGGGAGAGGCGGTCTGATCATGGCTGGCACCACCACCGGCATCCCCGCCAACGTCACCCAGGGTTCGCAGACCAAGGGCGGCGTCGGCGAGTCGACGCTGCGCCCCGACGGCACCCTCAAGGTCACCGGCGAATTCGCCTACTCCTCGGACATGTGGCACGAGGAGATGATCTGGGGCCAGGTCCTGCGCTCCACGGTCGCCCACGCCGAGATCGTGTCCATCGACACCTCCGAGGCCGTGGCCCTGTCGGGCGTCTACGCCGTCCTGACGGCCGACGACCTGCCGGCCGCGAAGAACTACGGCATGGAGTACCAGGACACCCCGGTCCTCGCGTACGGCAAGGTCCGCCACCACGGTGAGCCGGTCGCCCTCGTGGCGGCCGACCACCCGGAGACCGCGCGCCGCGCCGCCGCGAAGATCAAGGTCGAGTACCGGGAGCTCCCGGTCGTCACGGACGAGGCGTCCGCGACCGCCCCCGACGCGATCCTGGTCCACGAGGACCGCGGCGACCACCACGCCGGGCACGTCCCGCACCCGAACATCGTGCACCGCCAGCCGATCATCCGCGGCAACGCGGCCGAGGCCGCCAAGAAGGCCGACGTCATCGTCAAGGGCGAGTACACGTTCGGCATGCAGGACCAGGCCTTCCTCGGCCCGGAGTCCGGCCTCGCGGTGCCCGCCGAGGACGGCGGCGTCGACCTCTACGTGGCCACCCAGTGGCTGCACTCGGACCTCAAGCAGATCGCCCCCTGCCTCGGTCTGCCCGAGGAGAAGGTCCGCATGACGATGGCGGGCATCGGCGGCGCGTTCGGCGGCCGCGAGGACATCTCGATGCAGATCCTCGCCTCTGTGCTCGCCCTGCGCACCGGCAAGCCCGTCAAGATGGTCTACAACCGGTACGAGTCCTTCTTCGGCCACGTCCACCGGCACCCGGCGAAGCTCTACTACGAGCACGGCGCCACCAAGGACGGCAAGATCACGCACATGAAGTGCAAGATCGTCCTGGACGGCGGCGCCTACATGTCGTCGACCCCGTCGGTCGTCGGCAACGCCTCGTCCCTCTCGGTCGGCCCGTACGTCATCGACGACGTGGAGATCGAGGCGATCGGCCTCTACACCAACAACCCGCCCTGCGGCGCCATGCGCGGCTTCGGCGCGGTCCAGGCGTGCTTCGCGTACGAGGCGCAGATGGACAAGGTCGCCGCGAAGCTGGGCATGGACCCCGTGGCGTTCCGGCAGAAGAACGCGATGGAGCAGGGCACGATCATGCCGACCGGACAGCCGGTCGACTCGCCCGCCCCCGTCGCCGAGCTGCTGCGCCGCGTCAAGGCACGCCCGATGCCGCCCGAGCGCCAGTGGGAGTCCAGCGAGGGCGCCGACGTCCGCGCGCTGCCCGGCGGCCTCTCCAACACCACGCACGGCGAAGGCGTCGTCCGCGGCGTCGGCTACGCGGTCGGCATCAAGAACGTCGGCTTCTCCGAGGGCTTCGACGACTACTCGACCGCGAAGATCCGCATCGAGGTCATCAACGGCGAGGCCGTGGCCACCGTGCACACCGCCGCGGCCGAGGTCGGCCAGGGCGGCGTCACCATCCACGCGCAGATCGCCCGCACCGAGCTCGGCGTCCAGCAGGTCACCATCGCCCCCGCCGACACCCAGGTGGGCTCGGCGGGCTCGACCTCCGCGGGCCGCCAGACGTACATGACCGGCGGCGCCATCAAGAACTCCTGCGAGATCGTCCGCGAGAAGGTCCTGGAGATCGGCCGGCGCAAGTTCGGCTCGTACCACCCGGCGTGGGCGGGCGCCGAACTCCTCCTGGAGGGCGGCAAGGTCGTCACCGACGGCGGCGAGGTCCTCACCACCCTCGTGGAGGTCCTGGAGGACGAGGCCGTGGAGGTGGAGGAGGAGTTCAGGCACCGCCCCACCGAGGCCTTCGACCTGCGCACGGGACAGGGCAACGGCCATGTGCAGTACGCCTTCGCCGCGCACCGCGCGGTGGTGGAGGTCGACACCGAGCTCGGCCTCGTCAAGGTCATCGAGCTGGCCTGCGCCCAGGACGTCGGCAAGGCGGTCAATCCGCTCTCCGTCATCGGCCAGATCCAGGGCGGCACCACGCAGGGCCTCGGCGTCGCGGTGATGGAGGAGATCATCGTCGACCCGAAGACCGCGAAGGTGAAGAACCCCTCCTTCACGGACTACCTGCTCCCGACCATCCTCGACACCCCGACCATCCCGGTCGACTACCTGGAGCTCGCCGACCCGAACGCGCCCTATGGCGTACGCGGCATCGGCGAGGCCCCGACCCTCTCCTCGACCCCGGCGGTCCTCGCGGCCATCCGCGCGGCCACGGGTCTGGAACTCAACAAGACGCCGGTACGGCCCGAACACCTCACCGGAACGTGATCCCTCCGCGGATCTCTCCGCGGAGCTGATCCCCCCGCTCGGGGATCAGTACAAGTTCTCCGAGCGGTGTGTGCCTCCCAGGAACGTCACACTTCCCGCCGCCCACACCGCTCGGAGCCCCAACTCCCCCTCTCCCCGAGGGAGATGTCGTTCGTCTCGGGCCGTCCCCCGGGTCGTGCAGCCAACGCACCATCCCAAATCCCGCAACTCCGCGGGTGCCCCTGTGAACCTTGGGAGTAGGCACCATGACCCAGTCGTCATTGGAGCCGAAGACCACCGCAGAGGACGCGGGCTCCGGCTCACGCGTCCCGGCCGGCAGGTCTTGGCTCGACCGGTACTTTCACATATCCCGGAGAGGATCCACGGTCGCGCGCGAGGTGCGCGGCGGAGTCACCACCTTCATGGCGATGGCGTACATCGTCCTGCTCAACCCCCTGATCCTGTCCGGCAAGGACGCGGCGGGGGACACCATGGGCCAGAAGGCCCTGATCACCGCGACGGCGCTCGCCGCGGCGGTCACCACGCTCCTCATGGGCTTCGTCGGCAAGGTGCCGCTGGCCCTGGCCGCCGGACTCTCCGTGTCCGGTGTGATCTCCTCGCAGGTCGCGCCCGAGATGACCTGGCCGCAGGCCATGGGCATGTGCGTGATGTACGGCGTGGTGATCATGCTTCTCGTGGTCACCGGGATGCGCGAAATGATCATGAACGCGATCCCGCTCGCCCTCAAGCACGGCATCACCATGGGCATCGGCCTGTTCATCGCCATCATCGGCCTCGTCAAGGGCGGCTTCGTGCACCCCGGCAAGGCCACCCCGCTCTCCCTCGGCCCCGCCGGTGAACTCTCCGGCTGGCCCGTGCTGATCTTCGCCTGCACCCTGCTCCTCATCTTCATGCTGCAGGCGCGCAACACCCCCGGCGCGATCCTGATCGGCATCGTCACCGGCACCGTGATCGCCGTCGTACTCAACGCACTCGACGTGATCGACCCCAAGCAGTGGGCGAACGGCGCCCCCGAACTGCACGGCAGCGCGGTCTCGTCGCCCGACTTCTCGCTCATCGGCGAGGTCGAGTTCGGCGGCTGGGGTGAGGTCGGCGCGATGACCGTCGGCATGATCGTCTTCACGCTCGTGCTCGCCGGGTTCTTCGACGCGATGGCCACCATCATCGGCGTCGGCACCGAGGCCAACCTCGCCGACGAGAAGGGCCGCATGCCCGGCCTGTCCAAGGCGCTGTTCATCGACGGCGCCGGTGGCGCCATCGGCGGCGTGGCGGGCGGCTCCGGCCAGACCGTCTTCGTCGAGTCCGCCACCGGAGTCGGCGAGGGCGCCCGCACCGGACTCGCCTCGGTCGTCACCGGCCTCTTCTTCGCGGCCTGCCTCTTCTTCACGCCGCTCACCGCGATCGTGCCCCAGGAGGTCGCCTCCGCCGCGCTCGTCGTCATCGGAGCGATGATGATGATGAATGCCCGGCACGTCGACTGGGCCGACCGCGCCACCGCCATCCCGGTCTTCCTGACCGTCGTGCTCATGCCCTTCACGTACACCATCACCACCGGTGTCGCGGCGGGCGTCATCTCCTGGGTCGCCATCAAGGTCGCCCAGGGCAAGGCCCGCGAGATCGGTGCCTTCATGTGGGGCCTGACGGTGATCTTCATCGTCTACTTCGCCCTCAACCCCATCGAGAGCTGGCTGGGCGTCCACTGAGGCGCCGGGCCCTCCGCACACCCGTAGAGCCTTGAGGAGGCCGAGATGCTGGACATCGCCGACGAGCTGAACCGGTGGGTCGAGCAGGGACGTGACTTCGCCGTCGCCACCGTGGTGGCGGTCGGCGGGAGCGCGCCCCGGCAGCCGGGCGCCGCGCTCGCCGTCGACAGCGAGGGCACGGCGATCGGCTCGGTCTCCGGCGGATGTGTGGAGGGCGCCGTCTACGAACTGTGCCGACAGTCCCTGGAGGACGGCGAGACCGTGCTCGAACGCTTCGGCTACAGCGACGACGACGCCTTCGCCGTGGGCCTGACCTGCGGCGGAATCATCGACATCCTCGTCACACCGGTCCGCGCGGACACCGCGTCCCGGCCGGTGTTCGCCGCGGCGCTGGCCGCCGCCTCGGCGGGGGAGGCGGCGGCGGTCGCCCGCGTCACGTCCGGGCCCGCCGAACTTCTCGGCCGCGCCCTCCTCGTACGCCCCACCGGGGAGTACGAGGGCGGGCTCGGCGGGCACCCGGAGCTGGACCGCACGGTGGCGGGGGAGGCCCGCGCCCTGCTCGACGCGGGCCGCACCGCGGCCGTGGAGATCGGCGAGGACGGCTCCCGGTGCGGCCGGCCCCTGGAGATCCTCGTCGAGTCCAGCGTCCCGCCGCCCCGCATGATCGTGTTCGGCGCGATCGACTTCGCCTCGGCGCTGGTGCGGATGGGCAAGTTCCTCGGCTACCACGTGACCGTGTGCGACGCGCGGCCCGTCTTCGCGACGGCCACGCGCTTCCCGGACGCCGACGACATCGTCGTCGACTGGCCGCACCGCTACCTGGAGCGTACCGAGGTCGACGGCCGCACCGTGCTCTGCGTCCTGACCCACGACGCCAAGTTCGACGTCCCCCTGCTGCGGCTCGCCCTGCGCCTCCCCGTCGCCTATGTGGGCGCGATGGGCTCGCGCCGCACGCACGAGGACCGCAACGCGCGCCTGCGCGAGGTCGGCGTCACCGAGCTGGAGCTGGCCCGCCTCCGGTCGCCCATCGGCCTGGACCTGGGCGCCCGTACGCCCGAGGAGACCGCCCTGTCGATCGCGTCGGAGATCGTCGCGAACCGGCGCGGTGGCAGCGGGACCTCCCTCACCGGGGCCCACACGCCCATCCACCACGACGGTTCGCGGCGGCCCTCCGGACGGATCGGTTCCGTCGCCTGAGGGACGGCTTCAGCGCGCCGCCGGGGCGGTGGCGAGGAGCCGGTCCACCGCGCGGCCGAACACCCGCCGGGACACGGACGACAGCACCCCGTCGCACAGCGCGGGCAGCCACCGCACGCGGAGGTCCTCGCGCCACACCACCGCGGAGCCGTCGGCGGCCGGAAAGACCTCGATCTCGGCCCAGCCCGTCATGAGGGTCCCCCGCTTCTCGAGACGGCACCGCCCCGGCGCGGCGCCGTCCGGCGGACACCAGCCGACGACCTCCATGACGTCGTCGAAGCCGACGGGGCCGAGCGAGCTCCGCGCGACGAACACCGTGCCCGCGTGCGTGGGCGGCGGAGTGCGGAAGCGGACGCGGGTGAGCGGCACGACGTCACCGTGCCGCTCCCAGTCGGTCAGCCGGCGCCACGTCTCGGCGGCTGACAGGGATGTGTCTCGGGTGATCTGGAAGATGGCCACACCCCGAGCGTGCCAGGCGGGCGGACGACGTGGCTTCCGGCGCAGGCCCCAGCGGTAGATCTTGGGCCCTAGCGGTAGATCTTGCCCGGCTCGGCCTTGCCCGGGGCGAGGAGCTGGGGGACCGTCACGAAGACGTATCCGCGCTTCTTGAGCTCCGTGATGACGCCGGGAACGGCCGGGACCGTGCCCTTGTAGATGTCGTGCAGCAGGATGATGCCGTCCCGCTTCGTCTGGTCGACGACCCGCTTCTGGATCAGCTTGGAGTCATTGGTCGTGTAGTCCTTCGCGGTGACGGTCCACAGCACCTCCGAGAGGCCGAGCTCCTTGGAGAGCTTGTTGACGTCGTCGTTGGTGCGGCCCTGCGGCGGGCGCATCAGCGTCGGCTTCTTGCCTATGAGCTTCTCGATCGCCTCGTTGGGGCGCTCCAGCTCACGGCGTGCCTCGTCCGCGTCGATCTTCGTCAGGATCTTGTGCGACCAGGTGTGGCTGGCCACCTCGTGCCCCTCGGCGTCCATCCGCTTCACGAGCTCGGGGTACTTCTCTATGTGGTTCTTGCCGAGCGTGAAGAAGGTGGCGGGAACGTGCTCCTTCTTGAGGATCTCCAGAAGTCTGGGCGTGTTCTCGCTGGGCCCCGCGTCGAAGGTCAGCGCCACACACTTGGCCTTGCGGCAGTCGACGGTGCCGAACTTCCCCTGGTCCGCGGCCTTCGCCTCGGCGCCGTCCTTGCGGACCGTGCTGGGTGACGTGGTGTCGAGCTTGGTGCACCCGGTCAGCGCGAGGGCGAGAGCCGCCCCCGCCGCGAGGACGGGGGCGGTGCGACGCAACCTCTTGGCCGAGCGCGTCGTCTTGATGGCGGAAGGCATGTTCACGGCAGGCATGCCTTCACTATACACAGGGCGTATACACTCCGTTTATAGCGGCCTCACGTGTGACAACTCACCGCGCGTGAGGGGCACCACCATTCCCGGCCGCGTGTCCATGAAGAAGTCGCGTTGGACCTCCTTGTCCGACAGCGGGATGCGCTGCCACTCCTCGTACGACTGGGGGGCGTGCGTGATGCCGGCGCCGCGCAGCCGCTCCCGCCACAGCGGGTTGAGCAGCACGGTGTTCACCATCTGCTGGAGACGGCGCAGGAGGACCGCGTCCTGGATCGCGTGCGGGATCTCGCTGTACAGCGTCTGGCAGACCCGCCGCAAGGGAGTCGGGGGTGCGGTGGCCGCACCGGCGGATGTCGCCGGGGCGGCCACCGCTCCTCCCCCGTTCCCGATGGGGCGTGCCGTGGCCGGCACGCCGCGTGGTCGTGGTGACAACCGGTCAGGAACTCGTGGCGTCGGACGGCGCGCAGCGGTAGAGGGTCTGGGCGGGCGCCGTCGGGCCCGCTTCGCCCTGGGGGCCTTCCTTCTGCGGACCTCGGTCCTGTGCCCCTTCGTCCCGTTGGCCGTCGCCGTCGCCGTCGCCGTCGCCGTCGCCGTCGCCGCCGTCCCCGCCGTACGCCCGCGGGTCGACCTCGGCGCAGGCCGACGCCACCCAGGCGCTGATCCTCGACGCCTTCGTGCGCTCGTCACTCACCAGCGCGAAACGGATGTCACCGGAGGCGACGAGTTCGCGGTACTCGGTGAGGGTGACGGAGTCCCCGTGCAGCCCGGCGAGCGGCAGGACGGACGCGCCTTCGGCATAGATGTACGGGGCGGAGGCCGCCCAACTACCGGTGGACAGGGTGTACTTCGCGGCTCCGGCGCGTTCCTGGACGTAGTCGAGCAGCCTGCTCTGGGCGGGCGTCGGCGTGGTGCGGACGCTGACGTCGGCGGCGCGTACGGTGCGTGACCCCGTCGCGATCCGGATGTCCTCGGCCGGTCCGGCGTGCGCGTCGACCACTGTTCCCCCGTACCGCTCGTTCAGTACGGACAGCGACCATGCCGTCGGAGCGGCGAACATCGCGACGCAGCCGGCGAGCAGTCCGGCCAGCCGGGTCCTGCGGGTGGTCGCCCGCAGCGGGCCGAGGACGAGGACGGCGCCGAGCGCGGCCACCACGACCAGCGGGACGAGCCAGGGGACGATGTCGGTGTGTTCGGACGCCAGATGGACCGTCCAGGCGGCCTCGGACACGATGACGGCGGGCAGGACCCAGGCACGCGTTCCCCCGGCCGCGGCGCGGTGGGCGCGCCACAGGGCGAGCGTCCCGGCGGCGGACAGGGCGACGAGCGGGGGCGCGAGGACGGCCACGTAGGCGGTGTGGGGGAGGTTGCCGAGGGCGCTGAGCACTGCGGCCGCCGTGACGAGCCAGGTGCCCCACATCAGATATCCGGCGCGGCCCTGATGGGTGCGGGCGGCCTTGCGGTGCCGTGCGAGGCCGATCGCCAGTGAGATCAGCGCGAGCGGGTACAGCCAGCCGATCTGGGGCGTCAGACGGGGGCTGCGGAGCAGCTTGAGCCAGAGGGACGTCTTGGACGGTGCTCCCGGGCCGGCCTGGGAGCCGGCGGGCGTGGCGGCTGCCTGCCCGTTCCGGCCGCCGTCCTGGGGCGGTGTGCCGGTGGACCCGCTCGACGGCGTGGCGGACGGCTTGTCGGGAGTCCCGTTGGGCGTCCCCTTGGACGGTCCGCCGGGGGTTCCGGCCGACGGCTTGCCCGACCGGGCGTCCGACGGCTTGCCCGGCCGACCGGCCGGCCGTCCGTCGGAAGGCCCGCCGGACGGGCCCCGCCCGCTGTCGGTGGCGGGCGGCTTGCCCGGCTGCCCGCCGCTGCCCCAGAGCCCGTTGCTGCTGACGGGAGCCGCACCGCCGATCAGCCCCGCGTGGAGCCGGTTGAAGCCGTTGTAGCCGAAGACCATGGCGGCCGCGCTGTTGTCGGTGGAGCCGTCCGCGTACGGGCGGTCGTTCTCCGGCGTGAAGGTCATCAGGGCCACCCACGACAGCGACACCGCGAACATCACCGCGCCCGCCACCGCCAGCCCGCCGATCCTGCGCCGCAGCCGGACCGGTGCCGCCACGAGATAGCCGACGAAGAGCGCGGGCACGATGATCCACGCCTCCATCATCTTCGCCTGGAAGCCGAGCCCGATCCACAGGGCGCTCAGCAGCAGCGACCGCAGCCGGGCGGTGTCCACCGCCTTCTGGTACTGGTCGGCGGCGAGCACGAGGCACATGATGAGCGAGCCGTCGAGCATCGCGTGGCCGAACATGGAGGCCACCACGGGCGTCACCGTCAGCAGCCCCGCGGCGAGCAGCCCGGCGGCGGGCCCCTGCCACCGGCGCACCATCCGGTACATCACCAGTACGGAGATGACGCCCATGACGCACTGCGGCAGCGTCAGCGCCCAGTCGTGGAAGCCGAAGATCCGCGCCGAGAGTGCCTGCGGCCACAGGAAGCCGCCGATCTTGTCCAGGGTGAGCGTGGCGGACGGATCGAGGCTGGTGAACAGGAACGCCTCCCAGCTCACCGACATGCTGCGCGCGGCCACCGAGTAGTAGGGCGCGAAGCCGCTGCTCGTGATGTTCCACGTGTAGAGCAGCGCGGCGAGCGCGGCGATGCCCAGGAGCGCGGGCCTGGCCCACCGGGGCTGACCGGCGGGGGAGCGCCAGAACAGCAGTCGGCGCCGTGGCGACGGGCCCGGGGAGGGGCGGGTCGTGCTGGTCGCGGTCGTCAGGGACGTCATGGCCATGCTTCTACCGGTACGGGGTTGTCCGGGGTCGGACGACGGGCACCGGACAACAGGTCCCGGACAACGGGTCCGGGCAACAGGTCCGGTCGGCAGACACCGGACAACGGGCCCGGACAATACGACTGCCCAGGTGGCGGCCGCGTCAGCGCACGCAAGCCCGTCGCGGCCACTCGCCGTCCGGTGCCTTGAGGTAGCGGTCGCGTTCCTGCGGGCTGAGGTCCCTGCGCAGGGAGCGGCAGATCCTGTCGACCGCCTCGTCCGCGTCCCGGAGCACACTCCACAGCCGCAGCGTGCCGTCCTCGCCGCCGCTGGCGACCGTGTGCCCGTCGGGGCTGAAGGTCACGGACCACACGGTGCCCTCGTGCCCGGACAGCACGGAGTTCCGCAGCCCCGTGGCCGTGTCCCAGAGCCGCACCGACCCGTCCCTGTCCCCGCCGGCCACCGTCCGGCCGTCGGGGCTGAACGCCACCGACTGCACACCGCGGCCCTTCCCGCTCAGCGTGGCGCGGGCCGCGCCCGTGGCCGTGTCCCACAGGCGCACCGTGCCGTCCCCGCTGCCGCCGGCGACGGTGCGCCCGTCGGGGCTGAACGCCACTGCTCGCACAGGTGACTTGGTGCCGGTGCGGACCGTACGCGTCTTCCCCGAGGCCGCGTCCCACAGCCGCAGAACCCCTCTGTCGCCGCCGATGGCGACGGTGTGACCGTCGGCGCCGAACGCCACGGACCAGACGCCGCCCGGGTGCTCCGACTCGCCGCGCGGCGCGCCGGTCGCGGCGTTCCACAGACGTACGACCCCGCCGCCGTCACCGACCGCACTGTCACCATCACCATCACCATCGCCACCACCGGCGACGGTGCGCCCGTCAGGGCTGAACCCCACCGACCGCACGGCACCCTGATGACCCGTCAGTACACCCTGCGCCTTTCCGGTCACCGCGTCCCAAAGCCGTACCGTCCCGTCGTCGCCACCACTGGCGACCGTCCGACCGTCAGGGCTGAACGCCACCGACCGCACCCGCCCCCGATGGCCCGTCAGCGTCTTCCGCGCCCTGCCGTTGGCCGCGTCCCACAGGCGTACGGTCCCGTCGCGGGCGGCACCGGCCACCGTGCGTCCGTCCGGACTGAACGCCACCGATCGCACGGCACCCTGCCGGCCGGGCACCGCGACGCGCTCCTTGCCGGTGGCCACCGACCACAGTCGTACCGTGCCGTCACGGCCGCCGCTGACCACCGTGCCGCCGTCCGGGCTGAACGCGGCGGCGGAGACGGTGCCCCGGTGCCCGGCCAGTACGGCGCGCAGCGAGCCGGTCGCCGCGTCCCACAGCCGTACGGTCCCGTCGTGCCCGCCGCTGAGGACCGTGCGGCGGTCGGGGCTGAACGCCACCGACTCGGCGTCCCTGCGGCGTTCGGCGAGCGTGCCGCGTTCCTCGCCGGTGGCCACCGTCCACACCCTGACCGTGCCGTCGCGGGTGCCGCCGGTCACCGTGCGGCCGTCGGGGCTGAACGCCACCGACTCCACGGCGCTGTGCCGCCCGGTCTCCGTGACGCGCGTCCCGCCGGTCCTCACGTTCCGCAGCCGTACGGTCCCGTCGTGGCCGCCACTGGCCACCGTGCGCCCGTCCGGGCTGAACGCCAGTGCCGTTACCGGTCCCTGATGGCCCGTCACTCCGCGACGCCCAGTCGTCGTGCGCCGCTCCTCGCCGGTCGCCGCCGACCACAGCCGTACGCTGCCGTCCCGCCCGCCGCCCGCCACCGTGCCGCCGTCCGGGCTGAACGCCACCGCCCCCACATCGCCCCGGTGTCCGGTCGCCATCACGCGCGACGACCCGGTGGCGGTGTTCCACAGGCGTACGGTTCCGTCCTCGCCGCCGCCCACGACGGAGTGGCCGTCCGGGCTGAACGCCACCGAGGACACGGGCCCTCGGTGGCCCCGCAGCACTTTCAGCTGCCTGCCGGTCACCGTGTTCCACAGGCGTACGGTGCCGTCCTGGCCGCCGCTGGCCACGGTCCGCCCGCCGGCGCCGAACGCCACCGCGTGCACGCCGCCCCGGTGCCCGGTCATGCGCTGCTGGAGGGGGAGCGAGGCCGCGGCGAAGAGGCCGGAGGTGGCCTCGGCGGTGGGGCGGAGCCGGTAGGCGTAGACCGCGAGGAGCGAGGCGAGGTCGGACTCCTCGGAGAGGAGCGCCGCCGACTGCGCCGCGAGCTGCCGGGAGAGGGCGCTGCGCTGCTCGGCGACGGCCTCGCGCCGGTGGTCCTCGCTGGTCCGGTACTGGTCCCAGGCGAATAGGACTGAGAGGAGCGCGAGCAGGAGCAGCACGGACAGGGCGAGGGTGAGCCGGCGCAGCCGCCGCGTGGTGCGGGCCTCGGCGAGCCGTTCGCGTGCGCGGGCCGCGGTGCTCGCCGCGAGGAACTCGCGCTCCAGCACGGTCAGTCCGCTTCCGGGAGCGGCGAAGGAGTCCTCGGCCGCGTCGAGCCGCGTGCCGCGGTACAGCGCCCCCGGGTCACGGCGTTCACGGTCCCACGCGGTCGCCGCGTCGCTGAGCCGCTGGCGTGTCAGCAGTCCCGCCCGGTCCTCGTCGATCCAGTGCCGCAGCCGCGGCCAGGCCTGTAACAGGGCCTCGTGGGTGAGTTCGACGGTGTCCGTGTCCAGTGTGATCAGGCGGGCCCTGGCCAGCGCGTCGAGGACCGTCTGCACGTCGGCGGGCCCGGTCCCCAGCGAGTCCAGGTCGCCGCGGGCGAGGCGGCGCCTGGTGGCGTCGGTGGCCTCGCCGATCACGACGAGGCGCAGCAGGAGGGTCCTGGCCAGGTGCCGCTGCCCTTCGTCGAGTCCGGCGTGGACGGCCTCCGCGGTCTGGGCGAGGGCGTGCCGGATGCCGCCCGCCGCCTCGTACCCGGACAGGGTGAGGGTGTTGCCGCGGCGGCGTCGCCAGGTCTCGCGCAGCGCGTGCGAGACGAGCGGCAGCACCGTGGCGCGGCCGGTGGCGTCGGCGATCACCCGGGCGAGGAGCGCCCCTTCGACGGTGCAGCCCGCGCGTGCGGCGGGCCGGCTGATCGCGCGGCGCAGCTCGTCGGTGGTCATCGGCCCCACCAGCAACTGGGCGTCGCGCAGCGCCTCGACGAGGTCGGGGTGGAGTGCGCAGCGTGCGTAGAAGTCGGCGCGTATGCCCAGCACGACGCGCGTGCGGCTGTTGGGCGCCCGGACCGCCGTGAGCAGCGCGGTGATGAACCGCGTACGCTCCCGGGCGTCGGAGCAGAGCGTGAAGATCTCCTCGAACTGGTCGACCACCAGGAGGAGTTCGGCGTCGGGTGGCCGGTCCGCCAGCGTCTTCAGAACAGTCAGGTGCAGGGCCCGCGGGTCTGTCGCGAGGTCCCTGCGCAGCGCGGTCGCCGAGCCGTCGGTCGCGGCGGCGAGCCGCGCGGCGCACTCCTCCAGAGGGTGGGCGCCGGGCGCGAACAGGACGGTGTCCCACCCGGCCGCAGCCTCGGCCCCCGCCCCGCCACCGCCCCCGGCGCCTTCGCGGACGCGCGGCAGCAGCCCGGCCCGCAGCAGCGAGGACTTCCCCGACCCGGAGGCGCCGAACACCGCGAGGAAGCGCCGGGCGCGCACCCGGCCGATCAAATCCTCGGTGAGCCGTTCCCGCCCGAAGAACCAGGCGGCGTCCTCCGGCTGGAACGCGGCGAGCCCCACATAGGGGCCGCGCCGGTCGCGGTCCTCGGCGCCGGGCTCCTCGTCGGCGCGGCCGGTGGACGCGAGCCGGGCACTGAGCGCGCGCCACCGGTCCTCCCACGCGGCCACGTCCCCGCCGCAGGCCCGCACATAGGCGAGCGTGACCGGCAGGCTCGGCAGCCTGCGCCCGGCAGCCGCGTCGGCCAGTGTCGTCGAGGAGTAGTGGGCGTCGCGGGCCAGCCTGCGGTACGGGGGGCTGCCCGCCTTCTCCCGCAACTGCCGCAAGTCGGCGGCGAATTCGGTCAGTACGCCACCGTCGTCCTCCAGCGGACGCTCGCCCCGCGGCACCGCCACCACCCCCGCCGTTCATTGTCCGGCCGCGCCGCCCGCCGCCGGGCCACCGGATCCGGACAACCCGGTGGCCGCACGCCCGTCAGGAGGCCCCGTCGATGACGAAGCTGGTGACCGACTCGGCGGGGACGGTGAACGGGGCGTGCCCGTCCGCGACCGGGACGGGGTCCCGCTCGTCGAGCGCGCCGTCCGCGCTGGTGACCACCGGCGTCATGGTGGCGTCCGGTGAGACGTCGGTGAACTCGGAGAGGTCCACCGTCACCGTCCTCTCCTCTGCGGTGGAGTTGACGTGGACGACGGTGGCGCCCTTCCCGTCGGCGCGGACGGCGGCGGCGCTGGAGGTGTCGTCCACGGTGACCAGGCGGTCGCCCGGCCGGATGGTGTGGGTGAAGTTGCGGGCGGTGTCGAACTTGGTGTTGGTCCTGATCGGGCAGGTCTTCAGGGTGTCCTTCGCGGTGCAGTCGAAGGGGAGCTGGATGCTGCCCCAGTTGCCGCCCTTCTCGCTCTCGCCGCCGGGCTTCATGTTGTTGTAGTCCTCGACGGGCTGCCAGAACAGCCAGGCTCTCGGCTCCAGTTCACGCAGGTCGTCGACCATGTGCTGAGCGAGCCCGAGGCCGGACTTCATATCGGTGAAGTCCTGCCCATCCGGGTCCCAGTCCCCGTCGACCTCGCTCATCCACAGCGGTTTCCTCGCCTCCTTCGCCAGGTCCCGCACGGCGGTGCGGCCTTCCGTGCCGTACGTGTGGACGTTGAGCCGCTCGACGAGGTCACGCACCCCGGCGGGGTAGGACTTCCAGTTCTCCGCGAACAGCGTGGGATTGGTCTCGTCCATCGCCGAGATCTTCGCGTCCGTGGGGGACTTCGCGAGCGCGGGGGCCAGCGCGCCGATCACCTTCTGCTGGAGGTCGGGGCCCATGTGTGCCCCTTCCTGCCGCCCGCCCACAGGCCGGCCGTCGGCGCCAAGCCGCGTGCTCCAGTAGTTGGTGTTGGGCTCGTTGAAGGGGGCGACCGTGTCGACCTTGATCCCGTGCGCCTTCTCCAGACGCGCGGTGGCGCCCGCCAGGTAGGCGGCGAAATCGTCGACGGACTCGGTCTTGAGCTGGTCCTCCGTGGCGTCGAAGCCACCGGATACGTAACCGCTCTTCGTCATGAACCAAGGCGGGGAGTTGCTGAACGTCTCCCAGTGGTCGATGTCGCCCTTGACGCGGTCGACCCACCACCGCTGCGCGCTGTCGGCGCGGTCGTCCCAGTCGGCCGGGTCGTCGGGGTCCCACCAGTCGGTGTCCTCGCGCGTGGTGCCGGCCGGCGCCTTCCACCAGCCCGGGACGGCCCCGCCGGGCCGGAGGTAGTCCGGGACGTCGGGGGCGTTGCCGCCGCCGATGTTGTAGCGGGCGATGTTGAGCCCCAGCCCGCTGTCCCCGAAGACGAGGTCGGCGAGCTTCTCGCGGATCTCGTCCGGGTAGCCGCCCGTGGCGTTGGCGAACCAGACGAGACTGGTGCCCCAGCCCTGGAACTCCTCCTGGGCCTGCGCGGGATCGGGCCGGACGGTGACGGAGGCGGCCGAACCGTCCTGCGCCGCGGCGGAGGACTGGTCAGGTGCCATCGCGAGAACGGTCGTGGTGGTCAGGGCCGTGGTGCCGAGGACCGTGAGCAGCCGCGTACGACGTGTGCGGTGTGCCATCGTGTTCCCTTCTGAGACGGTGTCACTTCACGGGAGTCATGCCGCGCGGCGCTCGAACCGCTGGCTGTCGCCGTCCCCGCAGGACGACTGGACGAGACGGGCGTCGTCCGATGCGGATTTGTCCGCCACGTCCAGGCACTTGCCGCTGTGCCGCGCCACCAGGCGGTAGGTGTCGTCGCCCCGCTCCTCGAACCGCCACTGCTGGTGGGCGCCGGAGGAGCAGCGGTACTGGTTCACGAAGGCGCCGTCGGCGGTCGACTCGTCCGCGACGTCCAGGCACTTGCCGCTGTGCTGACTGAGGACGCGGACGTAACCGCCGCCCGCGTCCTCGAACCGCCACTGCTGCTCGAGGCCGCTGTCGCAGCCGCGCTGGACGACCTCCGCGCCGTCGTCGGAGGACCCGTCGGCGACCTCGACGCACTTGCCGCTGTGCCGGGCGGCGAAGGTGTAGTGGGGGCCGCCGCCCACGCCGTCAAGGGTCCCGACGTCCGTGTCGACGGAGATCTGCGGGTACCACGGCAGGCTCAGGCTGGTCCTGGTCGGGAAGTCCAGCGGCAGCCACACGTACTGCGAGTCGTTGACCGTGCCGCCCATGGAGTTGCCCCAGCGGTCGCCCATGTAGAGGTACGAGGTGGCCGAGTCCCCTTGCACGGGCAGGACGAAGGTGGTCTGGGAGCCGTGGCCGTTGGCGTTGCCCGTGTCCTTCATCTCGCTCCACGGGCCGGTGAGGTTCTCGGCCGTGGCGTACTTCTGCTGGTTGGGGTCCCAGCCGGTGGCCCCCGAGGTCAGCATGAAGTAGACGCCGTCGCGCTTGAACAGGGCCGGTGCCTCCCGCCACTGGCCGGGCCAAGGGTTGGCGACCAGCTTCTCGTAGCCGGTGTAGTCGGCCTTCAACTTGTAGATGTGCAGGTCGGCGTTGTTCTCGGTGGACGTGATCTGGTACGCCGTGCCGTCGTCGTCCTGGAACAGCGTCTGGTCGCGGGAGGTGGTGCCGCTCGGCGGCCGGAAGCTGCCCTTCCAGGTGTAGTCGCCGTCGACGGTGTCGGAGACGGCGACGGCCGCGCGGGACTCGGTGTAGTCCTTTCCGTTCTCCTTGTGCATCCACATGACGAACTTGCGGGTGGTCTTGTTGTAGATCACCTTGGGCCGCTCGATGTTCGAGACGTCGAGCTCCGGGTCGCTCTTCTGGGTCAGTACGTCCTTCCTGAACTCCCAGTTCTTCAGGTCGGCCGACCGGTAGACGGAGACCGCCTTGAAGGTGTTGTCGGCGTGGCGGTTCTCGCCGAACCAGTAGTAGTACGAGCCGGCCTTGACGACGCCGCCGCCGTGGGCGTGGACGCCGTTGCCGCCGGTGTCGGCGAACTGCGTCCCGTTGGTCACGGTGACCGGTGCGGCGTGGGCGGTCGTCGACGCGGCGAGCAGGAGGAGCACACACGCGGATGCGGCGAGCATGGGCGTGAGGGCGCGTCTGAACATGGGCGGTTCCCTTTCAGGTGGGGGCGGAAGGGGGTGGCACGGCGGCGCGGCGCCGGGCTCAGGGCACGACGGGACCGAGGTCCGGGGTGTCCGTGAGCAGCGCCCGCACGGCGGAGGTGGCCTGCAGCTCCAGGAGGACGAGGTCGTTGGAGCCGGGGCGCAGGACGGGGGCGGGGACGTACAGGGTGCGCTGCGGCCCGCGGCTCCAGTAGCGGCCGAGGTGGAAGCCGTTGACCCAGGCCTGGCCCTTGGTCCAGCCCGGCAGGGCAAGGAAGGCGTCGGCCGGGGTGGTGACGTCGAAGGTGCCGTGGTGGAAGGCGGGCACCGAGTCGCTGGTGGCGTCGGAGGGGGTGAAGGGCACCGCGTCCAGGTCGTCGAGGGGCAGGGGGTGGCAGTCCCAGCCGCTCAGGACGGTGCCGTTGAGGTGAATCGGGCCGAACAGGCCCTTGGGCGCGCCGATCCTGGGCCCGTAGTTGACCCCGCCCATGTTCTCCACGAGCACGTCGAGGGCGGCTCCCGCGCGCGGTACCCGGACGGGCAGGTTCTCCTCGTGGCGCTCGCGTTCGAGTACGCCGACGGGTGCGCCGTCCAGGAAGACCTGGGCGCGGTCGCCGACACCGCCCGGGAAGTGCAGCAGACCGTCGCCCGCCGTGGGGACGGTGGTGCGGTAGAGCACGTACCCGGACCGCAGTCCGAGTTCGTCCATCGTCGCGGGCAGGTCCGACCGTACGGGCTCGGCCAGGGCGTGCGCGTACGGCAGCAGCGGCGCCCGGCGGGTCAACCCGACCGCGGTGAAGGGGAGTTTGGGTGCGGCCGAGGGGGCCGGCTCGTCGGGCACGGGCGCGTGGCGGGCGATGACCTCGCGGAACGCGTGGTACTTCGGGCCGGGGTCGCCGGACTCGGTGAGCGGCGCGTCGTAGTCGTAGGAGGTGACGATGGGGGAGTAGGCGTGGTCGTGGTTGGCGCCGCTGGTGAACGCGAAGTTGGTGCCGCCGTGGAACATGTAGATGTTGACGGAGGCGCCCGCCTCCAGCAGCTCGTCGAGGTCGGCGGCGGCGTCGGCCGCGTCCCGCACGTGGTGCGGCTCGCCCCAGTGGTCGAACCAGCCGATCCAGAACTCCGAGCACATCAGGGGCCCTTCGGGCTGGTGCTCACGGAGGCGGGCCAGGGACGGGGCGACGCGGCTGCCGAAGGTGCCGGTGGCGAGGGTGCCGGGCAGGGTGCCTGCCGACAGGTGCTCCCGGTCGGTCTGGTCGCAGGTGAACAGCAGCTCTTCGACGCCGCGCGAGCGCAGCGCCAGTTCGATGTGCTTCAGGTACGCGGTGTCGTTGCCGTAGGCCCCGTACTCGTTCTCCACCTGTACGGCGATCACGGGGCCGCCCGACGCCGCCATGTGCGGCGCGAGAGCGGGCAGCAGCAGGTCGAGGTAGCGGTCGAAGGCGTCCGTGAACCGGGGGTCGCTGCTGCGCAGCCTGATGTCCGGGTCCGCGGTGAGCCACGAGGGCAGCCCGCCGCCGTCCCATTCGGCGCAGATGAACGGGCCGGGGCGCAGCAGGACGTGCAGACCTTCGGCCTGGGCCAGCCGCAGATAGGCGGGCAGGTCGAGGAGGCCGTCGAGGACGAGCGGGCTGTCCGGGTGGGGCTGGTGGAGGTTCCACGGGACGTATGTCTCCACCGTGTTGAGGCCCATGAGGCGGGCCTTGCGCAGCCGGTCGGCCCACTGGTCGGGGTGGACGCGGAAGTAGTGCATCGCTCCGGAGACGATCCGGAACGGCTCGCCGTGCAGGAGGAAACCGTCGGACGTCGTGGTCAGTGCGGGCATGCGGGATCTTTCCTTCGGCTACGGGGGTGTTCGTGCGGGCCGGGAGTGGGGGGGGGAGGGCTACTCCTTGACGCTGCCCGCGGCAAGGCCGGACTGCCAGTACCGCTGGAGCAGCAGGAACGCGGCGATGAGCGGCAGGATGGTGATCAGCGAGCCGGTGATCACCAGGTGGAAGACGGGCTGGCCGCCGGCCGTCGCCGCCTGCGCGTTCCAGGCGCTGAGGCCCAGCGGCAGCGGGTACCAGTCCGGGTCCTTGATCATGATGAGTGGCAGGAAGTAGTTGTTCCAGGTGTGCACCATCGTGAACAGCAGGACCGTCACCATGCCGGGGGCCAGCTGCGGCACGCACACCTGGAAGAAGATGCGCAGCTCTCCGGCGCCGTCCATGCGGGCGGCCTCCATCAGCTCGGTGGGGATGGCCTCGGTGGCGAAGACCCACATCAGATAGAGGCCGAACGGCGAGATGAGGGACGGGATGATGACGGCCCAGGGCGTGTTGGTGAGGCCCATCTCGCTGAACATCAGGAAGGTGGGGATGGCGAGGGCGGTGCCGGGCACGGCGACGGCGCCGATGACGACGGCGAAGACGGCGCGCTTGCCGGGGAAGGCGAACTTGGCGAGGGCGTATCCGCCGAGCACCGCGAGGACGGTGGCGCCGCCCGCGCCGAGCACCACGTACAGGAGGGTGTTGAGCAGCCAGCGGGTGAAGACGCCGTCGTCGTAGGTGAACGTCTCGGTGATGTTGTCCCACAGGGCGAAGTCCCCGGCGAACCAGAGGCCGAAGGACGAGGCCAGGCCCTTCTGCGTCTTGGTGGCGCTGATCACCAGCCACACCAGGGGCAGCAGCGAGTACACCACCACGAGACCGGTGAGCGAGGTCAGCAGCAGGCTGCGGCGGGGCCGGGCGACGCTGTGCCGCCGCCGGGAGCGCAGCCGGGCGACGGGCGGCGCGCTGCGCGGACGCGGCGCGGGCGCGGCCTTGGAGGTGAGGGTGGCGGGGCCGGCGGTGCTGCCCATGGGTCACGCTGCCTTTCGCATGCCGCGCAGCTGGACGACGTAGGCGACCACCATGGTGATCAGGCCCATGACGATGGCGACGGTCGCGGCGTAGTTCTGCTGCTGCCCGTTGAACGACAGCGAGTACGTGTAGAGGTTGGGGGTGTACGAGGTGGTGATGGCGTTCGGCGCGAGGTTCTGCAGGATGCTCGGCTCGTTGAAGAGCTGGAAGCTGCCGATGATCGAGAAGATCGTGGCGATGGCCAACGCGCCCCGGATCGCGGGCAGTTTGATGGCGGTGATGACGCGCAGCTGTCCGGCGCCGTCGATCTCCGCGGCCTCGTACAGCGAGTGGGGGATCACGCGGAGCGCGGAGTAGAAGATGAGCATGTTGTAGCCCGCGAACTCCCACGTCACGATGTTGCCGATGGACGCGAGGACGAGGTCCGGTGAGAGCGGGTCGGGCAGGGTGCTGTCCAGGGCCTCGTTGAGGTCCCCGACCAGCCCGAAACGGGTGCCGTAGAGGAAGCCCCACATGAGCGCGGCGACCACCGCGGGCACGGCGTACGGCAGGAAGATCGCGATCCGGAAGAAGCTCTTGCCGTACAGCCGTCCGCTGTCCAGCGCGAGTGCCACCAGGAGTGCGAGGCCCAGCATGATCGGCACCTGCACGGCCAGGAACAGCCCCACGCGGCCGACGCCCTCCCAGAACTCCCCGTCCTGCAAGGCCCGTTCGTAGTTGTCGAGCCCCACGAAGGAGGTGCCGCCGATCAGCCGGTCCTGGAAGAGGCTCAGGTAGACCGAGTACGCGATGGGGGCGAGGAAGACGAGCGCGAAGACGAGGGCGAACGGGCCGATGAACCCCCAGCCGGTCCAGGAGCGTCGCGTCTTGCGCACGGGGAGCGTCTTGCCCGCGGGGGGCGGGCCCGCGGCCGCGGATTGCAGAGTCGCCATGGTGTGTGGTGTTTCCTCGGTTCGGCTGGCTGGGCTGGTCGTGGGGCTACTTGACGGTGAAGCCCTGTTCCTTGCCGTACTTGACCGACGCTTCCTGCCAGGACTTCAGGCCCTGCTGGAGGGAGGTGCCGCTGACGTACGCCTTGCCGACGGTGTCGTTGAAGACGCTGTTCGCGTAGACCTGGTAGGGCAGGTAGGACCAGCCCGGCACGACCTGCTTCGCGGACTCGGCGAGGACCTGGTTGATGCGCTGGCCGCCGAAGTAGGCGACCTTCTTGTTCCGGAAGGCCCGGGAGCCGAGGTGCTCGGTGGTGGCCGGGAACGTGCCCTGGTCGATGCGCGTCTGCACGCCCGCTTCGACGGTCGCGTACTTGAGGAAGGCGTACGCCAGGGTCTTCTTGTCGCTCGCCTGCGTGATGGCGAGCGAACTGCCGCCGTTCTCGGCGGACTTGGCGGCGCCGCTCTCCCACTGCGGCATGGGCGCCACGCGCCACTTGCCCGCCGCGGTCTTGACCCCGGACTGCAGGCTGGACGGCATCCAGGCGCCGATGACCAGGGTGGCGATGGAGCCGTCACCGAGGCCCTTGTACCACTCGTCGGCCCAGGACGTGACGGGCGCGAGGAGCTTGTCGTCGATGAGCCGCTGCCAGCCGGCGGCGAACTTCCTGCTGCCCGCGTCGGCGAAGTCCACGCCGACATCGGTGCCGTCGATGGTGTACGGCTTGCCGCCCGCCTGCCAGATCATGCTGGTGGTGAAGCCCGCGTCGCCCGTGTCGTTGGTGATGTACGCCTTGGGGTCCGCGGCGTGCAGTTTCTCGGCGGCGGCGAAGTACTCCTCCCAGGTCTCCGGCACCTTGATCTTGTGCTTGTCGAAGACCTCCTTGTTGTAGAACAGGGCCATCGGGCCCGAGTCCACCGGCAGTCCGTACACGCCGTCGGTCCCGGCACGCACCGCGTTCCAGGGGCCGGGTGTGAAGGCGCTCTTGAGCTTGTCCGCACCCAACTCGCTGAGGTCGGCCAGGGACTTGGCGAGGGTGAACTGCGGCAGCGCGTAGTACTCGATCATGGCGACGTCCGGGACGCCCTTGCCCGCCTTGATGGCGTTCTGCAGAGCGGTGTACTCGTCGGTGTTGGTGCCGGCGTTCACCAAGTCGACCTTCACCTTGGGGTACTTGGCCATGAAGTCCTCGGCGACCTGCTTCATCGGCTCGTTCCACGACCAGACCGTGATGCTGCCGCCCGCCTTCAGCGCGGCCCGCAGGTCGGCGTCGGACAACGGCTCGGCGCCCGAGCCGCCGTCGTCGGAGGAGCCGCAGGCGCCCGCGGTCAGCGAGACCGACAGGGCGGCGCCCATCAGCAGGGCCTGACGCCGGGATATGGACATGGTGGTGTTCCCTTTCGTACGCGTGCACAGTGCGGGGGAGACGCGGGTGGTCACGTGCGGGTGGTTACGTAAACATGGGCTGTGCGCACGAGCGGCCAGGCGAAATGTTTACGTAAACTTCGGTAGCGCGTACGGTGGCACCCGTCACATCGGTCGGTCAAGGTTTCTCGCACGTAAAGTTCCACGTGGTGTCCGCGGGGCGGAGGAGGAGTGGCGATGGGGCTGTACGAAGAGGGGAGCCCCCTCCCCGGTCACGCGGGCGCGCAGCGGGGCGGGTCGGGAATCCCCGGCGGGCGGCGCAAACAGCGTGTGTCCATGGCTGACGTCGCGAAGCGCGCGGGTGTCTCCTCGCAGACGGTCTCCCGCGTTTCCAACGGTCACCCCGGCGTGGTCGCGGCCACCCGCGAGCAGGTCCTGGAAGCCATGCGTGAACTCGGCTACCGGCCCAACAGCGCGGCCCGCGCCCTGCGTTACGGCCAGTTCAACACCATCGGCGTCATTCTCCTCAACCTGTCCGCGACGGGCCGCAGCCAGACGGTGGGAGCGATCTCCACCCACGCCGCCGCGGAGGGGTACGCCATCACGATGATCCCCATCGACGTGCCGACCCAGGACAACGTACTCGGCGCCTTCACGAGGATGGGCGAACTCGCGGTGGACGCCGTCATCGTCTTCATCGAGGTGCACCTGCTCGACGCGGGCACGGTGACCCTGCCGCCCGGCGTGCACGTCGTCGTGGTGGACACCGACTCCGGCGACCGCTACCGCGTCGTCGACACCGACCAGGTCGGCGGCGCCCGGCTAGCCGTCCGCCACCTGCTCGACCTCGGCCACGAGACCGTATGGCACGTGAGCGGGCCCGAGGAGTCGTTCGCCGCCCAGCGCCGCGCCCGGACCTGGCGCACCACCCTGGAAGAGGCAGGACGCCCGGTCCCCGAACCGGTGCGCGGCGACTGGTCGGCGGACTCCGGATACGCGGCGGGCCTCGCCCTCGCCGAAGTCCCGGGCTGCACCGCGGTGTTCGCCGCCAACGACCAGATGGCGCTCGGGCTCCTGCGCGCCTTCCACGAGAGGGGGAAGCCGGTCCCTCAGGACGTCAGCGTGGTCGGCTTCGACGACGTTCCCGACTCCGCCCACTTCATACCGCCCCTGACCACGGTGCACCAGGACTTCACCGAGGTGGGGCGCAGGAGCGCGGTGGAGGCGCTGCGCCAGATCCGCGAGCGGACCCCGGCGAGCCCCGGGACGGACCTGGTGCCGACGCGGCTCGTGGTGCGCCGGAGCACCGCGCCGCCACCGCGCCGGGACAGTCTCTGAAGGCTTCACGCGCCCGACAGCACATCGCACCGCCCGTTCCACGAGGAGGAAGATGTCACCGTCCCACCGGCCCCGGGCCGCTCTCGCCATGTCGCGGAAGGCGGCCGAAGCGGTCCTGGAGCCGTCGGCCCTCGACGTGCTCGCCCAGGTCTGCGCCCTCGAACCACCGCCCGTACTCCACGACTTCGGCACCGAACGCGCGAAGGCCGTGCTGGCAGGCACCGAACTCCTCGTCACCGGCTGGGGCTGCCCGCCCCTCACCGCCGAAGTGCTCGCGATCGCACCGGAGTTGCGTGCCGTCGTCCACACGGCGGGCTCCATCCGCGCGCACGTGACCGACGCGTGCTGGGAGCGCGGCATCGAGGTGTCCTCGGCCGCCGCGGCCAACGCGCTGCCCGTCGCCGAGTACACCGTCGCGATGATCCTGCTCACCGGCAAGCGCGTCCTGGAGAGCGCCCGCGACTTCCGCGCCACGCGCACGGAGGTCGACTGGCTGCGCACACCCCGCGACACCGGCAACTACCGCCGTACGGTGGGTATTCTCTCCGCCTCCCTCATCGGCCGCCGCGTCATCGAACTGCTGCGCCCCTACGACCTGCGGGTGCTGCTGCACGACCCGTACGTGTCGGCGGACGAGGCGGCCGCGCTGGGCGTGGAGCTCGTGCCTCTCGACGGACTCTTCGCGCGGAGCGACACCGTGAGCGTCCACACGCCGCTGCTGCCCGCCACCCGCGGCCTGGTCGGCCGCGAACTGCTCGCCGCCATGCGCCCCGACGCCGTGCTCATCAACACCGCACGCGGCGCGATCGTCGACCAGGACGCACTCACCGAGGCCCTCACCGCGGGCCGCGTCCGCGCCGTGCTCGACGTCACCGACCCCGAAACCCTGCCCCCCGACCACCCGTTGTGGGACGCCGACAACGCCCTGCTCACCCCGCACCTGGCGGGCTCCCAGGGCAACGAGTGGCGGCGCCTCGCGGAACTCGCCGTGGACGAGGTGCGCCGCTGGGCCGCGGGGGACGGATTCGCCCATCCCGTACGACGCGACAGGCTGGCGTACCTCGCATGAGCCGGAGAACGAGCCGGGACACGAAGCTGACGGCGTGGCAGCTGCTGCCCCGCGACCACCACCTGAGCCCGCGCACGGGGTACACGCGAGACCACTGGGAGGCCGCGGCCGACGGCCTGCTGCGGGCGGCCTGGCGGTGGGCCAGCCCCGGGTGCGCGCTGCTCGACCTGCCGGGCCGGCCTTCCGTGTCGGGCGTGCGCTCCGACGGTCTCGAGGGGTACGCCCGTACGTTCCTGGCCGCCGCGTTCCGCGTGGCGGGCGCCGACGGCCGGGACCCGCACGGCTGGCTGGACCGCTACGCGCGCGGCCTCACCTCGGGCACCCGCACGCCGGGCCGCCACGACGCCGAGTCCTGGCCGCTCATCCTCGACCACCACGTCCAGGGCCAGCCCATGGTCGAATCGGCCTCCGTCGCGCTCGGCCTGCGCCTGACCAGGCCGTGGCTGTGGGACAACCTCGACGAGACGGTCCAGGACCGGGCGGAGGCGTGGCTGCGCGGCGCCCTGCGGCACGTGCCCGCGCCCAACAACTGGTACCTCTTCCCCTACACCGTCGCCGCCTTCCTCGAAGCGGTCGGCCGGGGCGACGGCCGGACGCGGCGCGCACGGCAGCGGGCGCTGGAGCTCCTGGAGAGCTGGTACGTCGGCGGCGGCTGGTACTCCGACGGCGACGGCCGCGCCTTCGACCACTACAACGGCTGGGCCCTGCACCTGTACCCGCTCCTGGAGGCACAACTTGCAGGCGATGAGCAGCTGTTGGAGCGTTACGGCCCCAGGCTCAGATCGCACCTCGAAGGGCAGAGCCTCCTCTTCGGCGGCGACGGGGCGCCGATCCACTTCGGCCGCTCCCTGACCTACCGCTTCGCGGCCGGGGCGAGCGTGGCTCTCGGCGCGGTCACCGGCCACACCCCGCTGAGCCCCGGCGTCTCGCGGCGCCTGATCAGCGGGGTGCTGCGCTACTTCCTGGACCGTGGCGCGGCGGACGACGACGGCCTGCTGACCCTCGGCTGGCACGGTCCGCACGAGCCGACCGTCCAGCGCTACTCGGGCCCGGCATCGCCGTACTGGGCGTCGAAGGCGTTCGTGGCGCTGCTCGCCCCCGCGGACCACCCGCTGTGGACGGCGACGGAGGAGCCCGTCCCCGTCGAAACGGCCGACCACGTCATGACCCTGCCCGCACCGGGCCTCCTCCTGCAGACGACACACGCCGACGGGATAGCCCGCCTCCACAACCACGGCAGTGACGACGTGCGCCCGCACGAGGGGGAGTCGGCCGCGCAACAGGACCCGCTCTACGGCCGCCAGGCGTACTCCACGCACACAGGCCCCACGGCTCTCGGGAACATCCCGGACAACCACTTCGCCGTCGAGATCGCCGGCATACCCAGCGTCCGCCGCCGCATCCACCCCCTGGGCGGCGGCCCCGGCTGGGCGGCGTCCTGGCACCGCCCGGTCTTCACGGAGGGCCCGCCCATGGTGCCGGGCCTGCGCGTGGAGAGCGTCACGGTGGCCCGCGGCCCACACGAACTGAGGGTCCATCGGGTGACGGGCGCTCGGGGTGGTGCCCGCGCGATCCAGACGGGCTGGGCGACACCGGCACTCCGCGACGCCCCCGGCGTCCTGGACGTACCCGACAAGTTCCCGCTCAGCGCGCTGCACGCCCTCCACGGCTGGACGTCCTCGGACGAGGTCCGCGCCCCACAGGGCACGGCCTACGCGCTCTCGGCCCGGGTCCCGCGTCTGACGGCGGACATCGTGGGCCCCACCCTCTTCGCCGCCGCGGCCACGCTCACAGCCGAACCGGACCCGGCGCCGCTCCCCGAGGCGGTGAGCGTGCTGACGGCGACAACCGACAGCATCGAGGTCCGCTGGTCGGACGGATTCCGCACGCGGGTCGGCTTCGGCCCGCCGACCGTCGAACATGTCCCGGCCGGGGGAGAGCCGAATATGGCCGAATAGCGCCTTGCGTCAAATACTTGGAGGCCCATTTCGCCAACCGGTTAGGTTAGGCTAACCTCTGCCGCGTGCATGAAGGTGAAGAGACCGCCGCGGCCACGCGCCCCCAGGGTCATCAACTGTCGGCCACGGGCGTCACCGTGGCGTACGAAGGCGTCGACGTCGTCCACGACGCCTCGATGACGCTGCGGCCGGGCGACGTGACCGTCCTGGTGGGACCGAACGGCAGCGGCAAGTCGACCCTGCTGCGCACACTCGCGCGCCTGCAACGGCCCCGGACCGCCACCCTCGTCATCGACGACGACACCGACGGCCTCGCCCTGAGCCCCCGGGAGTTCTCCCGCCACGTCGCCCTGCTGACCCAGGGCCGCCCCACACCCAGCGGACTGACCGTCCGGGACGTGGTCGAATTCGGCCGCTACCCGCACCGGGGCCGCTGGGGCAAGGCCGACCCGGGCGGCCGGGTCGCCGTCGACCGCGCGCTCGCCCTGACGGGCGTCTCCGACCTCGCAGGACGCGGCGCCGAGCACCTGTCCGGAGGGCAGCTCCAGCGCGTCTGGCTCGCCGGCTGCCTCGCCCAGGAGACCGGCGTCCTCCTGCTCGACGAGCCGACGAACCACCTCGACCTCCGCTACCAGGTCGAACTCCTCGACCTCATGCGGGACCTGGCGGACGACCACGGGATCGCCGTCGGCGCCGTCCTGCACGACCTCGACCAGGCCGCGGCCGTCGCCGACCGGATCCTCCTGCTCGACGCGGGACGCGTCGTCGCGGACGGCGAACCCGCGGACGTACTGACGTCGCAGCGGCTCACCGACACGTACGGCATCCGTATCGAAGTCGACCCCGACCCCCTCACCGGCCGCCTGCGCACCCGCGCCATCGGCCGCCACCACTCGCGAAGCGAAAGGCTCAGCACCACCTCATGAGACGCCTCCTCCTCACCGCGGCGGCCGCCACCGCCGCGGCCCTCGCCCTGTCCTCCTGCGGCACCACCGAGCCCGCCGCCGACGACGCGAAGAAGAACGCCGAATCCTTCACCCTCACCGACGGCACCGGCGCGAAGGTGAAGCTGAACGGGCCCGCCAAGAAGGTCGTCGGCACCGAGTGGAACGCCGTCGAGAGCCTCATATCCCTGGGTGTGGACCCCACCGGCGTCGCCGACGTCAAGGGCTACAAGACCTGGGACACCGCCGTCCCGCTGAAGAACGACCCCAAGGACGTCGGCACGCGCGGCGAGCCGAGCATGGACACCATCGCGTCCCTGAAGCCCGACCTCATCATCGCCACCACCGACCTGCCGGCCGCCGCCGTGAAGCAGCTGCGCGACATCGCCCCGGTCCTGAACCTGCGCCCCGCCGACGCCGCGGACCCCATCGGCCAGATGACCGAGAACCTCGACCTCCTCGCCAAGGCCACCGGCACCACGGAGCAGGCCGAGAAGCTCAAGAAGGACTTCGAGGCGAAGCTCGCCGACGGCAGGAAGAAGCTCGCCGCCGCCGGCCACGCCGGTACGAAGTACGCCTTCGCCGACGGCTACGTCACCGGCAACCAGACCTCGATCCGGCCGTACACCAGCGGCTCGCTCATCGGCGCCGTCAACGAGAAGCTCGGCCTGAAGAACGACTGGAAGGTCAAGGGCGACAAGGCCTACGGCCTCGGCACCACCGACGTCGAGGGCCTCACCGAGCTCGACAAGGATGTGGAGTTCGCCTACATCGGCAACGACGAGGACAAGGGCAGCACGCCGTTCACCGGCGCCCTGGCCAAGGACAAGGTCTGGACGTCGCTGCCCTTCGTCAAGAAGGGCAACGTCCACCGGTTGCCCGACGGCGTCTGGATGTTCGGCGGCCCCGAGTCGATGAACCAGTACGTCGACTCCGTCGTCAAGGCCCTGAAGAAGTAAGGCCCCGAGAAGTAAGGCCCTGAAGAAGTAAGGCACTGAGAAGCAACGCCATGGCCGTCACCGCAACCACCCAGCCCGCCCGTCCGTCGACAGCCGCCTCCCGCACGGGCGCGGCCGCGGTGACGGCCGCACTGCTCCTCATCGTCGCCGCTCTCGCGGTCGTGGACATCACCCAAGGCACGGCCGCCGTCGGCCCGTCCGAGGTGTGGAAGGCCCTCACCGGCAGCGCCGACACCGCTGACGCGTCCGTCGTCATCGCCTCCCGGCTGCCGAGGATGACGGCGGCGCTGCTCGTCGGCGCCGTGCTCGGCGCGGCGGGCGCCGCCCTCCAGGCCATCAGCCGCAACGTCCTCGCCTCGCCCGACACCCTCGCCGTCAACGCCGGCTCCTACCTCGCCCTCGGTCTCGCCGCCGCCACCGGCATCTCGCTGCCGCTCCTCGCCTCCTCCGGCGTCGCGTTCGTCGGCGGACTCGCGGCGGCGGCCGTCGTCCTCGGCCTCTCCGGCCTGGGCGCGGGCACCGTGCGGCTCGTCCTCGCGGGCAGCGCCCTCACGTTCGGCCTCACCGCCGTCACCGAGGGCCTCCTCCTGTTGTTCCCGCGGGAGACGGAAGGCCTCTACAAGTGGAACCAGGGCAGCGTCGCGCAGAACGGCTTCGACGGCGTGCTGCAGATGGCGCCCATCGGTGTCGTCGGCCTCGTCGGTCTGGTGCTGCTCGCCCGCAGGGTCGACGTCCTGGCACTCGGCGACGACGCCGCACGCGGTGTCGGTGTCCCCGTCCGCGCCACCCGCGTCATCGCCGTCGTGCTCGCCGCGCTGCTCTCCACGTCCGCCGTCACCCTCGCCGGACCCATCGGCTTCGTCGGCCTGTGCGCCCCCGCCCTCGTCCGCCCGCTCGCCCGCAGGTTCCGCGCGTTCACGCGGTCGCGGGCGCGGCTGCCGTTCGCGGGCCTCGCGGGTGCGGCCCTGGTGCTCGGCTCCGACGTGCTGCTGCGCGCCGTGGTGCCTTCGGACCTGGCGGTCGCCGTGCCGACGGGCGTCGTCACCAGCCTCGTCGGCGCCCTCTTCCTCATCGTCATGGCCGCGCGGGTCCGGGACTCGGCGGGCGCCGCCCCGCCCGACAGGCTGCGCATCCGCAGCCGCGCCGTCTTCGTCACCACGACGGCCGTCCTCGTGCTCGTACTCGTCGGCCTGACCATCGCCGCCGTCCTCATCGGGGACAGCAAGCTGCTGCTCGGCGACGTGGTCAACTGGGCGCAGGGCAGGGCGGGCCAGACCGTCTCCTTCGTCCTCGACACCCGGCTGCCCCGCGTCCTCGCCGCCCTCCTCGCGGGCGCGGCGCTCGCCCTCGCAGGGACACTCATCCAGGCCGTGACCCGCAACCCCCTCGCCGACCCCGGCATCCTGGGCGTGACGAACGGTGCCGCGGTGGGCGCCGTCATCCTCGTGACGACGGTGCCCATGGCCGGGTCGTGGAGCATCGCCGCCGGCGCGTTCGCGGGCGCCGCGGTCAGCGCGGTCCTCGTGTTCGGTCTCGCGGCGAAGGGCGGATTCCAGCAGAACCGGCTGGTCCTCGTCGGATTCGGCGTCGCCACCGGGGCGGCGGCCGTCATCAGCCTGCTCATCATCCTCACCGACCCGTTCAACGCGACGAAGGCGCTGACCTGGCTCGCGGGATCGACCTACGGACGCACCCTGCCCGACGTGGTGCCCCTCGCGGCCGTCCTCGCCGTGGGCCTGGCCGTCACGGTCGTACGACGCGGCGAACTGGACCTCGTGTCGCTGGACGAGGACACCCCGAAGCTGCTCGGCCTGCGTCCGGGCCGCGCCCGCCTCGGCTTCCTCGTCCTCAGCGTCCTGCTGAGCGCCACCGCCGTGGCCGCGGCGGGCACGATCGGCTTCGTCGGACTCGTCGCGCCGCACGCGGCCCGCGCCCTCGTCGGCCGCCGGCACGTGCGTGTGGTGCCGGTCGCGATGCTGCTCGGGGCCGTGCTGGTGTGCACCGCCGACCTGGTGGGCCGCACGGTGATCGCACCGGCGCAGCTCGGTGCCGGGCTCATGACGGCCGTGATCGGCACGCCGTACTTCCTCTATCTGCTCGTACGCAGTCGTTAGGGGAGGGCGTCGAGGCGTTCGCGCAGCGTGCCGGCGAACTCCTCGGCCCGCGCCAGCTGCGTCCGCAGATCCGCCACCCGGTCCACGGCGGCCTGCTCGAAGTGCCGTACGCGATCCAGGAGTTCCTCGCGCTCGGCGCCCTCCGGCGCCGGGGACGCGTCGAGCCGGTCGGTGGCCGCCAGCAGGTCCCGCATCTGATCGAGGGTGAAACCCAGCGGCTTCATGCGGCGGATGACCATCAGGCGGGCGACGTCGCCCTCGGTGTAGAGGCGGAAACCGCCCTGCGACCGGGCCGAGGGGATGACGAGGCCCGTCTCCTCGTAGTGCCGGATGGTGCGCAGCGACAGCTCGGTCCGTGCGGCGACCTCGCCGATCTGCATGTGCTCGCTGCTCACGCGGGAGCCTTCCTGAATCCTGACGGCGGGGGCCGCAGCCATCTCTACCCTAACGTTAGGGTAGAGTAGGTGATCCTTGGGGCGGGCCCCGCGCCGCCCCCTGCGAAGACCGATGTCCGCGGGAGAGGGCGTGCGCCTGCCGCTCCCCGCGCCGCGGCCCGCAGCCCGTGGGCTTCGCGGACGGCCGCCCGGTCTCCGACGCCTTCCGCACGCCCCCACGACACCGGGCGTGCCCGAGCATGACAGGTACCCACTCTTGTCCACCTCCGCACTGTCCCCGGCCGCACGGCTGCGCGGTCTGAAGCCCGACTGGCTGTCCGACCCGAAGGTGTGGCGCACCGAGATCCTGGGCGGCCTCGTCGTCGCCCTGGCGCTGATCCCCGAGGCGATCTCGTTCTCGATCATCGCCGGGGTCGATCCCGCGATCGGCCTGTTCGCGTCCTTCACCATGGCCGTCACGATCTCGATCGTCGGCGGCCGCCGCGCGATGATCTCCGCCGCGACCGGCGCCGTCGCCCTGGTGATCGCCCCGCTCAACCGCGAGCACGGCCTCGGCTACCTCGTCGCCGCCGTCATCCTGGCGGGCGTCATCCAGATCGCGCTCGGCGCGCTCGGCGTCGCGAAGCTGATGCGGTTCGTGCCGCGCAGCGTGATGGTCGGCTTCGTCAACGCCCTCGCCATCCTGATCTTCACGGCCCAGGTGCCCGAGATGCACGACGTGCCCTGGCCCGTCTACCCGCTGCTCATCGGCGGTCTCGCGCTCATGGTGTTCTTCCCGAAGGTCACCACGGTGATCCCGGCACCGCTCGTGTCGATCACCGTCCTCACCGCGATCACGGTCGCCGCGGGGATCGCCGTGCCGACCGTCGGCGACAAGGGTGAGCTGCCCTCCTCGCTGCCGGTCCCCGGCCTGCCCGACGTGCCCTTCACGATGGACACCCTGACCACCATCGCCCCCTACGCGCTCGCCATGGCGCTGGTCGGCCTGATGGAGTCCCTGATGACGGCCAAGCTGGTCGACGACATCACCGACACCCACTCCTCCAAGACCCGCGAGTCCATCGGCCAGGGCATCGCCAACATCGTCACCGGCTTCTTCGGCGGCATGGGCGGCTGCGCCATGATCGGCCAGACGATGATCAACGTGAAGGTGTCCGGGGCCCGCACCCGTCTCTCCACGTTCCTCGCGGGCTCGTTCCTGATGGTGCTGTGCATCGTCTTCGGCCCGGTCGTCTCCGACATCCCGATGGCCGCGCTGGTCGCCGTGATGGTGATGGTGTGCTTCGCGACGTTCGACTGGCACTCCATCGCCCCGAAGACGCTCAGGCGGATGCCGGCAGGCGAGATCGCCGTCATGGTCATCACCGTGGCCTGCGTGGTCGCCACCCACAACCTCGCCGTCGGTGTCGTCGTCGGCTCCGTCACCGCCATGGTGATCTTCGCCAGGCGCGTCGCCCACCACGCCGACGTCACTTCCGTCACCGACCCCGACGGCACCGGCGTGGTCTACTCCGTGACCGGCGAGCTGTTCTTCGCCTCGTCGAACGACCTGGTCACGCGGTTCGACTACGCGGGCGACCCGGACCGGATCGTCATCGACCTCTCGTCCGCCCACATCTGGGACGCCTCCACGGTCGCCGCGCTCGACGCCGTCACCGCCAAGTACGGGCAGCGCGGCAAGACCGTCGAGATCATCGGTCTCAACCGGCCGAGTGCGGAGATCCACGAGAAGCTCAGCGGCGAACTCACCGGGGGCCACTGACGCGGTCAGCCGGCCGGTCTGCCCGGCTGGTCGTGCGTGGCGCAGTGGATGCCGCCGCCACCGGCGGCGATGGCGTCGATCCGGACCGGCACGACATCACGCCCGGGGAAGTGCTCCCGCAGGATGCTCCGGGCGCGGCTGTCGGCCCTGCGGTCGCCGAAGCGGGGCATGAACACGGAGTCGTTGGCGACGTAGAAGTTGGCGTACGTCGACACGAAGTCGTCGCCCTCGCCCGTGATCCGCGACAGGTCGGGCTGGGGCAGGTCGACGACCTGGAAGGGCCTGCCCCCGGCGTCCGTCGCCTCGCTCAGCACGGCCCTCGCCTGATCGGCCGCGCGTGACCACACGTCGGCGGGCGTGTCGGGGTGCGCCGTGTCCAGGAGCACCACGCCCGGCGCCGTGAACCGCACGAGGCTGTCCACGTGCGCGTCGGTGATGTCCTGGCCGCGCACTCCGGCCAGCCAGACCACCTTCCTGATCCCCAGGGTCCGTTTGAGCTCGGCCTCGATCCGGTCCCGGCTCTTCCAGGGGTTCCGGTTGTCGTTGACGACCGAGCTCTCGGTGACGAGCAGCGTGCCCTCGCCGTCCGTCTCCAGTGACCCGCCCTCGGCGGTCAGGGGCGCCTCCCTGCGGGGAATGCCGTACTCCGCCAGGAGTGCGCGGCCCACCCGGGCGTCGCGGGTGTGCTCCTGTTTGCCGCCCCACCCGTTGAAGTTGAGGTCGACGCCGGTCACTTTGCCGCCGTCCTCCACGAACACCGGCACCGTGTCGCGGGCCCACAGGTCGTCGACGGGCAGCGGAACGACCTCGACGCCGCGCCCGCACGCCTTTCGCGCGGCGGCCAGCTGCTCGGGCCCGGCCATCATCACGACGTGCTCGTACTCCGCGACGGCACGGGCCACCCGGGCGACATCCTCGCGTACGCGGCGCAGGTCCTCGCCCCACACGGAGTCCAGCGCGGGCCACGACATGAAGGTGCGCGCGTGGCTCTCCCACTCCGCTCCCGTGCGGGGCGTCCGGTCCGCCGCGTCCTCGCCGCCGTCTTCCTCTCCCTCGTCGGGGCCGCAGGCCGAGGCGCCGAGGGCGGTGGCGCCGATTCCGGCGAGCATGCGCAGTGCCGAGCGGCGGGGCGGCAGGTGGCGGGGCGGGAGGCGAGGGGGCACGGTGAGCTCCGGTCATGGGGCGGTGGGCCTTCGAAGCCGACTCTGACACGGACTGAAAATTCAGTCAAAGAGGTGGGCGGGCCGGGGCCTGAAGGCGTGGGGCGGGCCGATAGGGTTCCGAGCCATGGCGCCCCGCACCACCCAGATCCTCGAAGCCGCCGCACGGCTCATCGCCCGCCGTGGCGTCCGCGGCCTGCGCGTCGAAGAGCTCGCCGCCGAGGCGAACGTCTCGACCGGGCTCATCTACTACCACTTCAAGGACCGCACCGGCATCCTGCGTCACACGCTGGAGTTCATCAACGCCCGCGCCGAGCGCTACACGACCGCCCGCGACGCGGACGCCGCACCGCTCACGCCGCGGGAAGAGCTGGAGGAGATCCTCCTCCTGGAGCTTCAGGACACCCCGGAGGTCCGGGAGAACAGCTCCGCCTGGGGCGAGCTGCGGGCGAGTGCCGTCTTCGACGAGGTGCTGCGCGAGGACCTCGCCAGGGCGACCCTGGTCTGGGTGCAGGAGGTGGCCGCCCTCATCGGCCAGGTGCGGCCGACGGCTCCGGCCCCCGCCCTCACCGGGGCCGCCGAACGCCTCACCGCCCTCCTGGAGGGCCTCAGCATGCGCTGGCTCAGCGGCGGACTGCGGCTCGACCACGCACGCGACCTCATGCGCGACGCCCTCCGTGCCGAGCTCGCGCTCCTGAGTGGTGGTGTAGACCAATGACGCAAGTGCCTCCGTACGGGGCGTACGGGGGTGCGATTCCCACCCGTACCTCTGGCCACGCCTGATCAGACGTGGTATAGACGTATGAAAGAAGTAAGCGAAGCATCCGAAGAAGTGCTTCGCGGAAGTACCTCTCGGCCCGCCTCGGCCGACAGGCGGCGTACCGCCGGAAGGTCTGCTCCCGTGCATGCTCACGATCACGCTCCCGCCCCCGCCCCGGCCGCAGTGGCAACGCGGCACCCCCGCAGGAAGCTCCGCCTGCCGCACCCGGGCACGGCGCGCAGACTGCGGCGCGCGGGCATCGCGAAGGTGGTCGTCGCCGACTGCCTGGTCCGGGTGTCGCTGCGGGGCGAGATCACCGCACGCGAAGCCGACTCGCTCGCGGCGCAGCTGCGCACCCTGGTCCAGGACGGCTGCCGTCATCTGATCGTCGACCTGTCCGAGGTCACCTACCTGGCACGGGAGGGCGCGGGCGTCTTCCTCGGGACGCTGCGGGCCCTCAAGGCGGTGGAGGGCTCCCTCGCCGTACGAGGCGCCTGCCCCCGCTCCGCGGCCACGCTGCACTGCCTGGGCATGGGCCGCCTCGCGGAGTGACGCGGAGCCGCCCCCGCGGGGCACCGCCCCCGGATCAGGCGTCCGCCGCGTCCCGCCGCGTGAACCGGTGCCACCAGTGCCGTCGGCGAGGATGCACGGCCCGTCCCAGCCGGCGCCCCAGGACGAGGTAACCCAGCAGGGCCCCGGCCGTGTTGAGGATGACATCGTCGATGTCGAAGGTGCGCCCCGTCACGAACGCGCCCTGCGCCAGCTCGACGAGCACCATGGTCACCGCCGTGGCCAGCCCCACCCGCACGAACCCGCGGGTGCGGGGGAGCACCACGGGCAGCAGCAGCCCGAACGGCACGCCCAGCAGGATGTTCCCGCCGAGCTGCTTGACGGTGTCACGGAAGGCGGGCTGCGCGAGATAGTCGTCGATGGAGTCGCCCGGCGTGAAGTTGCTGTGGGTCAGCGCCTCGGAACCCGCGGACGGCTCCAGCGTCAGCCGGGCGAGCACCACGGCGAACGCGACCATGGCGGCGAAGGCCACCAGCATGGTCACCGCCCGCGCCATCGGCCGCAGGGGCGCCGCGCGTTGATCGGTGTCACCGGCTCGCGGGCCGGTCCTCTTCGAACGGTCTCTCCGTGCCATCAGTGCCTCCTGGCCTCATGGCCCTCTGGCGTTCCGGCCTCATGGGAAAGTCGTGCTCAGGTCGGTTCCGTGCGGCCGAACAGGCCCGCGTGACCCGGCGGCAGCTGGGTGAGGATGCGGCGCAGCAGCGCGTCGTCCGCGGCCCCCGCGAGAATGCCGAGCACGGCGGTGACGGAGCGCCGCGCCCCTGCGGTGTCCTCACCCGTCCTTGCGGCCACCGCGTCGACGAACCCTGCGGGCGGCAGCGGCTCACTGGCCGGCTCCGCGTCGGCCAGCAGCGTCCCGCACTCGGCGGGCAGCAGCCGGGCCAGATCGGTGCGGTCGTCGCCCACCAGATGACCGCCCAGGACGACGAGCACGTTCTCCATGGCTCCGGCCGCCTGCTGACGGCTGGTGAAGCCCCCGCGCTCCCGCACCTGGTCCAGCAGCGCCTCCAGGGATGTTTCCATGCTGAGCCCCTCTCGGCCCACGTGGTGGTCAACCGCTCACGAAGCGGCGTACGTTGTCGAGGTCGCCGCAGCACGCCCGCAACTGCCGGCAGCGCTCCTCGGCGAAAGCGGCGCCCAGCCGGACCCGCCGCGCCCGCGTGACGCTCTCGCGGGTGTCCACGAGGAGCGTCCCCTCCGTCTCCTGCGTGTACTCGGTCACCGACGTGACGAGCTCGTCGAGTCTGTCGTCCCAGGTGTGGGGGGCGCCCGCATGCGCCTCGATGAGGTCGAGCAGCGCCTCCGCGCCCTCCTCGTGCGCGACGACACCGCGTTCGATGACGTCCTGGTCGATGCCTTCGTAGCGGGTCAGTTCGGGGTAGACCTCGAACTCCTCGGCCCGCACATGGGCGACGTAGAGATCCGCGAACTCGTGCAGCGCGTGGGAGCGTACGGTCTCCGTGCCGCTGCGCATCTGACGGAGCAGATCTCCCGCGATCCGGTGGTCCTTGAGGATCAGCCCGACCACGTCCTGAGATGGTGACATCAGTGCCTGCCTCTCTGGTCCGTTCTGGCTCCGTTACCCGGACCGGGCGACCTGATGCGTGATGTGCGGGCGGGGAGTGACATGTCTTCCCGTGCGAGGCGTGCGCGCTCCACCTCCACGGTGTACTGCGCCCCGGCGAGCAGAGCGAGGTTGGACACCCACAGCCACACGAGGAAGACGACGACGCCCGCGAGGGAGCCGTAGAGCTTGCCGTACGTGCCGAAGACGGTCGCGTACAGCGTGAACAGGCCGGATGAGAGCAGCCACAGCAGCGCGGAGAGCAGCCCGCCGGGCAGAATGTGGCGCCAGCCGCGGGCCTCCGGTGGAGCGTTGCGGAAGAGGACGAGGACGAGCAGCAGCACCAGGCAGACCAGGGCCGGCCACTTCAGGACGGCCCAGGCGGTCTGCCCCGCGTCACCCAGACCGACGCGCCGCCCCACGTTCTCGGCGAGCGGGCCGGTGAGGACGAGCAGCAGCGCGCTGGCGACCAGCAGGGCGAGCAGCGTCAGCGCGGTCATGAGCACGCGGTGCGCCTTGCGCAGGGTGGGCCGGGCGTCCGCGACGCCGTGCATCGCGTGCAGCGCCCGCCGGAACACGGCCGCGTAACTGGAGGCGGACCAGAGCGCGCTGACCCCACCGGCGATCACCACCGTGACGGCCGCGGACCGCGCCTCCGCCATCTCGGTGAGCGCCGCGTGCAGGGAGGGGCCCGATTCCGCGGGCGCCCAGTCGGTGACCTCGGCGATGAGCGCCTGGGTCGTGCCGGGACTGACCAGACTGATGAGGCTGACGGTGACGAGCAGCGCGGGGAGCAGGGCGAGGATCGCGTAGTACGTCAACGCCGCCGCCCAGTCCGACAGGTCGTCGTTCCACATCGACACGGGGACGCGACGCAGGGCGCTGCGGCGCGGGGCCCACGACGACGGGGCGTGGGAGCGGCTGCCGGGCGGGGGCGGTGAACTGGAACGGGAAGTGTCCATGCGGGGCCGCTCTTTCTTGCGTGTCGGCGGCGGGACTGCCGCCTTCCGTTCTCTCCGGGGCCCGGGCAAGACGGAAGCCCCGGACTCCCACATGCGGAGTCCAGGGCTTCTCTTGAGCGCTGGGCAGGCCTTGCACCTGCATTTCCCCGCAGGAAGCGGGGCGTCTTTCCTTGGACGACCAACGCCGGTCCTTCGAGCCGGAAGTCCGGCGCGAGGAGGCGATAGTGATCTTATCCCATGACGGCCGGTGCTCTGTACCCCGGCCGCTCATGGCGCGGACGTCGCGGATGTATCGGATGCATCGGACGGCGCGGACGCGGAGGCGAGCGCGTCGGCTCCCAGCAGGCGGGTCATCGTCCCGGCGGCCCGCACGGCCGCGTCGGCGCAGCAGTTGTTGAACAGGACGTGGACGCGCTCGGCCCGCTCGGCGAGCGTACGCAACCGGGGCAGCCACTCGGCGAGTTCGTCGTCGGCGTACGCGTACCGGAAGCGGTCCTCCTTGCTCCCGCGCCCCCACGCGGCACTGCGGCCGTGGAACCGCACGACGGACAGCCGGGGCCGGGTGACCGGTGCGTACGGCGGCAGGGCGGACGGCAGCGACTGGTTCATGTCGACGGCGACGGCCGCCATGCCGTAGCCCGCCAGGAGCGCACGGGTGGCCTCGGCGTTCTCCCCGCGCCACCAGTCGGGATGCCTGAACTCCACCGCCACCGGCCACCCCCGGGTCCGCCGCGCGGTCGACGCGAGGAACTCCTCGGCACGCTCGCCGGGCCGCAGCCACGGAGGGAACTGGAACAGTACGCTGCCCAGCCGCCCGGCCCGCCGCAACGGCTCGACCCCGTGGGTGAACCGCGCCCACGCCTCGTCCAGGGCCGCCGGGTTCCGGCTGTCGGGGGGCAGCCCGACGGGCCAGTCGGCGGGCAGGGCGCGACGGGCGGTGGGGTGCCCGGTGAGCAGCGAGAACGCCTTCACGTCGAACGTGAAGCCGGCCGGCGTCCGCTCCACCCAGAGCCGGCTGTTGCGCTCGCCGGGCAGCGCGTAGTACGTCGAGTCGACCTCGACGACGGGAAACCGCTCGGCGTAGTACCGCAACCGCCCCGCCGCGTCCCGCCGCCCGCGCGGATACCAGCCGCTGCGCACCAGCGCCGGATCGGTCCACGAACAAGTGCCCACAAGGATGTTGCCCATAGGAGCCCGGTACCCATCGGCCGGGTGCCCACGCGAAGTGGCCTGTTGCCGAGCCATACGGGTCCCCGAGTAGGGTCGGGGACCCCCACATACAAAGAGCCGCGTTCGCGCGGCCGCAGATCAGGAGCACCAGTGCAGGGCACCCCCCACATAGCCGGCACACCGCACGACGGGCGACGGTCGTCCATACCGCCTGCCCGCGGGACGCGGGCGGCACCGCGGCAGCCCCATGCCGTCGTACCCCAAGGCCCCGTGTTCATCGACGAGTCGGGCCACCGCAGGCGGGCACTGCAGGTCCTCGCCGTGGTCGTGGGCTGCGTCTGCCTCGGATATCTGCTGTTCGCCGGCGCGCTGGTCAGCGGATTGCGGCAGCCCGTCGGCACGCACCCGCCGAGTACGGGCGGAGCGGCGCCCTCCGGCCCGGACAACGGCGAGGCGCCCACCGGCAGATCCGCACCACCGGCCGGAGCCCCCGGGCAGTGAGCCGGCGCGCCGCTGTCCGCCGCCCGCCGCGCGGACACTGGCTCGTACTCCTGCTCGCCCTGCTGGTGGTCGCCGTCACCCTCCTCTTCGAGGGCTGGACGACCTACCAGGTCGACGCGGCGCGCACCAAACCGCCGTGCACCCGGCCGATCCCGCGCGAGGCGGACGACGGGAAGCCGCTGCTGCGGTTCGGCCCGAAGGGAGTCACCACCGCGGCCATGCCACCGGGCACCGTCGCGCTCACCTTCGACGGCGGACCCGACCCCGTCTGGACGCCGCGCCTCCTCGACCTGCTGCGCAGGCACGACGCGCGGGCCACCTTCTTCGTCCACGGGAAGGACGCGGCCCGGCACCCGCGGCTGCTGCGCCGCATCCTGTACGAGGGACACGAGATCGGCTCGTACACCTACAGCGGCGGCGACCTCGGCGTCGCCTCACCGCTGCGCGCACGCCTCGAACTGTCGCTCACCCAGACCGCGCTCGCGGGCGCGGCCGGCATCAGCACCACCTTGCTGCGGCTGCCGCACACCACCGCCGCGGACACGCTCTGCGGCCCGCAGTGGCCGGCCGCCCGGCGCGCGGCCGCGCAGGGATACCTCGTGGTCGCGTCGGACCACAAGGCTCGCGAGCCCCGGCAAGGGGTGGTGACACAGCACAGCCAGACCGATCTCGGCTACCACGAGGCCCGGGACCTGCTGCGGGACCGCGGCGCGAAACGGTTCACCACCATCAGTGGTGGCCTCGGACGCCCCTCCTTCGTCGACCAGGTCCCGGTCGCCCAGGAGATCAAGGGCGAGGGCCTGCTCCGGTCGCAGCGGCTCGGCCGTGCCTTCCTCACCGTGATGGTGTGGACGCTGACCCTCGCGGGAGCGCTCGGCGTCCTGCGGATGCTCCTGTTCGCGCTGTTCGCCCGGCTCCACGTGCGCAGGCTGCACCGGTACCGGCCCGGCGCGCCGCGGCTGCGGGAGGTGCGGGACCCGGTGAGCGTCCTGGTGCCCGCGTACAACGAGGAGGCGGGCATCGCCTCCACCGTGTACTCGCTGCTGGCCTCCACCTATCCGCACTTCCAGATCATCGTCATCGACGACGGCTCGACCGACGCCACCGCCGACATCGCCGAGGACATCGACGACCCGCGGGTCACCGTCGTCCGGCAGCCCAACGGCGGCAAGCCCAGCGCCCTCAACACCGGCCTGGCGCACGCACGGTACGACATCGTCGTGATGGTCGACGCGGACACCGTCTTCGAACCCGAGGCGCTGGCCCGGCTCGTCCAGCCGCTCGCCCACCCGGCCGTCGGCGCCGTCAGCGGCAACACCAAGGTCGGCAACCGGCGCCGCCTGCTCGGCAAGTGGCAGCACCTGGAGTACGTACTCGGCTTCAACCTCGACCGGCGGATGTTCGAGGTCCTGGAGTGCATGCCGACCGTGCCCGGGGCGATCGGCGCGTTCCGCAGGGACGCCCTGATGGGCGTCGGCGGCGTCAGCGACGAGACGCTGGCCGAGGACACCGACCTCACGATGGCGCTCTGGCGGGCCGGCTGGCGCGTCGTCTACGAGGAGTCGGCGGTCGCCTGGACCGAAGTGCCCACCACCGTGCGGCAGTTGTGGCGCCAGCGCTACCGCTGGTGCTACGGCACCCTCCAGGCGATGTGGAAGCACCGGCACGCGGCCGTGGAGGTCGGCCCCGCCGGACGCTTCGGCCGTCGCGTCATGCTATACGTCACGCTGTTCCAGATCGTCCTCCCGCTGTGCGCACCGGTCGTGGACATGTTCGCCCTGTTCGGGGCGGTGTTCCGCGACCCCGTGGAGGCCGCCCTCGTCTGGTTCGGGTTCCTCTCCGTGCAGCTGGTCACCGCCGCGTACGCGCTGCGGCTCGACCGCGAACGGCTGCGCGTGCTGTGGGCGCTGCCGCTCCAGCAGTTCGTCTACCGGCAGCTGATGTACCTGGTGGTCATCCACTCCGTGGCCACGGCGCTGCTCGGCACCCGCCTCAAGTGGCACAGCATGAAGCGCGCCGGAACCGCCGACCCGTATCTGCCCGAAGCGCCGCGGGAAGAGCCGCGGCGGAGCCTGCAAGGGAGTCGACCATGACGGAACCCGTCGGGCGCGAGCGGTTCGCCGAACGCCCCAGCTCCCGCTACGGGCCCCGGCGGGCCCACGCACGCCGGCCGAAGAAGCACAGGAGACTGCGGCGGGCCGTACTCGTCCTGCTGACCGCCGTGGCCGTCGCGGCGGGCGGCACCTACGGCTGGGCCGAGACCCGGCTCCGGCGCGACGTCGACCTCGGCGCGTACGGCGACCGTCCGCCGCCCGGCGAGGGCACCAACTACCTCATCGTGGGCTCCGACAGCCGCGACGGGCTCTCCGAGGACGACGTGACGGACCTGCACGCCGGCGGTGGAGGCGGGCGGCGCACCGACTCGATGATGCTGCTGCACACCGGGGCCCACGGCACCAGCATGGTCAGCCTGCCGCGCGACTCCTGGGTCACCGTGCCCGGCCGCCTCGACCCGACGACGGGCAAGACCAGGCGGCCCGAGGGGGACAAACTGAACGCCGCGTTCGCCTACGGCGGCCCCGAACTCCTCGTGCACACCGTCGAGAGGAACACCGGGCTGCGCGTCGACCACTACGCGGAGATCGGCTTCGCCGGATTCGTGAACATCGTCGACGCCATCGGCGGCGTCCGCATGTGCCTCGACCGCGACATCAAGGACGAGAAGTCGGGCGCCGACCTGCGCAAGGGCTGTCAGACCCTCGACGGCAGGCAGGCGCTCGCCTTCGTCCGCCAGCGGCACCAGGAACAGGAGGGCGATCTGGGCCGCTCGAAGAACCAGCAGAAGTTCCTTGCGGCCCTCGCCCGGCAGGCCGCCCGGCCCGGCACCCTCTTCGACCCCCTGGAGATCGGCCCGGCCGCGCAGGCCGGACTCGACACGCTCATCGTCGACAAGGACATGAGCCTGCGCGACCTCAGCGGGATGTTCCGCGCCGTGCGGAGCGTCTCGGGCGGCCACGGCAGGCGGCTCAACGTGCCCGTGTCCGGCATCGGCGTCCCCACGCCCAAGGGCAACGTACTGAAGTGGGACCCCGAGCGGTCGGCCCGGCTCTTCGACGAGCTGCGCCACGACCGGCCGCCCGCCGGGTGACTCACACGAGCTCGGGCGCCGGCGGCTGGGGCCGGGACTCCGGCTGCGGTTCCGCCTGCCGTGGCAGCCGCACCGGCTCGGGCTCCGCGTCCCACACCCGGGTGGTCCGCAGGTAGAGGTGGATCACCGAGACCAACGCCAGCACGACGAGTGGCCCGGACGCCCACGGGTGTTCGGCCATCTCCACCGGCAGGTAGCGGTACGAGACGAGGAGCGCGGTGAAGACGGCGGTGCCGTACGCGACGAGGCGGACACCGGACCGGTCCCAGCCGCGGTCGAACGTGCGCAGGCCCGCCTCGACGGTGAGCGAGAAGACCACACCGGCGATGAGGTCCACGCCGTAGTGATAGCCGAAGCCGAGCGTCGCGCTGAGCGTCGCGACCAGCCAGAAGGTGCCCGCGTACCGCAGCAGGCGCGGCCCCTTGCGGGAGTGGATGAAGATCGCGGTGGCCCAGGCGGTGTGCAGGCTGGGCATGCAGTTGCGCGGGGTGATCCCGTCGTACGGCACCGGGTGCGGGGCGGCGATCTGCGGCGGTGTGTGCGGCCACAGGTCCGCCACCGCCCACTGGAGACCGCCGGTGCCGGAGGTGCCGGGGCCGTAGGCGAAGATCGGCCCGACCACCGGGAAGAGCATGTAGAAGGCGGGCCCGACGAGGCCGATCAGCAGGAAGGTGCGCACCAGGTGGTGGCGCGGGAAGCGGCCGTCGGCGGCCACGTTGCGCAGCTGGTACAGGGCCACGACGACCGCCGCGACCGCGAGCTGGGCGTAGACGAGGTCGGTCACATGCCGGACGACCGGACCACTGGCGTCGAGGAGCCGGCCCGCCACCCACGACGGGTTGCCCAGGGCGTGGTCGGCGACGGCCACGTACGGGTCGAGGACCGTCGGGCGGGTCTTCGCCGTGATCAGCAGCCAGGTGTCACCGGTCTTGCGGCCGGCGACCAGGAGCAGCCCGAGCCCGACGCCCTTCAGGAGCAGGACACGTTCCCGGCCGGTGCGGCGCGTGAGCGCGAAGACCGCGCAGCCCAGCATCGCCCAGAGCGCGCCGTTGCCGAAGAACTGGCCTTCGGGCACGTCGGCGTCGACCGCCCACCGCACCAGCACGAAGACGGCGTCGACGCCGATCGCGACACCTGCCGCGATGAACCGCTGCCGCCAGGTGAGCACCACCATCATCAGCGCCAGCCCGCCGTACAGCGGCCCCGGCTTGGGCGGCAGGGCCACCTCCCGCACCTGGTTGGTGATCGGCCCCGGTACGCCTCCGTAGTGCCGGGCGGCGATCTCCAGCGCGATGAGGAAGCCGAGCGCCACCGCGCCCGCCGCGGCCCACAGGATCGTCCGTGGCCTCCGCCACGCGGCGGACTCGGTCCCGCGGTCTATTCGTGAAAACACTCACGAACTATAGCCATTGTCTATTTGACGATTTGAGGGCGGGAGTGAAGGCGGAGGTCCTGGGCACTCGCAGGGACGGAAAGGAAAAGTCGAGGAAGGGTGTCAACCGTGTCGCAAGTCGAAGAGTCCGTGGAAGTCGACGTGCCGGTCAGCGCCGCGTACAACCAGTGGACCCAGTTCGAGACGTTCCCCGAGTTCATGGAGGGTGTGCAGCGGATCGAACAGCGCACCGACACACTCACCCACTGGGTGACGAAGGTCGACGGCGTGGAGCGCGAGTTCGACGCCGCGATCACCGAGCAGATCCCGGACGAGCGCGTCGCGTGGACCACGGTGGATGGGCAGGCCAAGCAGGCCGGCGTCGTCACCTTCCACCGCCTGGACGAATCGCGTACCAAGGTCATGCTGCAGATGCACTTCGACCCCGACGGCCTGGCCGAGACGGTCGGTGACAAGCTCGGCTTCGTCAAGCGGCAGGTCACCGGCGACCTGGGCCGGTTCAAGCGGTTCATCGAGAAGCGCGACGGCGTGGAGACCGGCGCCTGGCGCGGCGAAGTCTGACCCCAGGCACGCACGAGGAGCCTGCCCCCAGGCAGCAACAGGAAGGCCCGGACCGCTCGGTCCGGGCCTTCGTGCTTGACTCTCCCACCGTGTCAGGGCCTGCACTGGGGGAGTGATGTTCACCATCGGAGACTTCGCCGGACACGGCCGCGTGTCGGTCCGCATGCTGCGCCACTACGACGCGGTCGGGCTGCTGCGCCCGGCCCGTGTCGACCCGTCCACCGGCTACCGCTACTACGAGGCCGCCCAGCTCGCCCGGCTCAACCGCGTCATCGCCCTCAAGGACCTGGGCTTCACCCTGGACCAGGTCCGGTCGATCCTCGACGAGGAGATCGGCACCGAGGAGCTCCGCGGCATGCTGCGGCTGCGCCGGGCGGAACTACGGTCGGCCGCGGCGGAGGCGGCGGCACGGATGGCGCGGGTCGAGGCGAGGCTCCGGTCGATCGAGAGCGAGGGCACCATGCCTGCGGACGACGTCGTCGTCACTTCCCTGCCTCCTGTCCGGGTGGTCGAGCTGACCGCCACCGCGGCGACCTTCGAGCCACAGGACATCGGGCCGGTCGTCGGCCCGCTCTTCGCCGAACTGTGCCGCCGCCTCGACGAGGCGGGCGTCACCCCGGCGGGACCGGGCATCGCCCGCTACGAGCAGGAACCCGGCGAGGACCCGGTCACCGTGCGGGCCGCGATACCGGTGACCGGAGGGGCGGGCGGCCTGCCGACCGTGGAGGTCCCCGGCGTCCCGCTGGCGGCCACGGTCATCCACCACGGTCCGATGGACGGCGTCCTGGCCACCGCGCAGGCGCTCGACCAGTGGATCGACGCGCACGCCCACCGCCCCCTCGGGCTCGCCCGCGAAGTCACCCTGGACTGCCCCGAAGACCCCGCGGCGTGGGTCACGGAACTTCAGCAGCCCATCGAGCCCGTCACCACCACCTGACAGGCCGCGGACCCGACAGACCCCGGAGAGGACGACGGCCATGACGTACTACGCGGGCTCCGGCCCGTACTGCTATGCCCACTCCCTGGCCATGGTGCTCGGCGGGACGGCCCCGTCCGCCGCGGTCATCGAGGTGCTGACCGGTTCGCCGTTCGGCTTCCAGCTGATCGGCGGCACCCTGCCGCTGTTCGACCCCTACGGCTGGGACCCCGACCTCGGCTTGGACGCGGCCCTGACCCTGCTCGGCACCCGCTGTGAGCGGACCGCCGGAGGCACGCCGGAGGAGGCCGAGGACCGGCTGCGCGAGGCGTCCGCCCGCGGACCCGTCCTGGTCGGCCCCGTCGACATGGGTCTGCTGCTCCACCAGCCGGGCACCCCCACCGACGACGGCGGCGACCACTTCGTGGTCGTGCTGGAGGTGGACGGCGGCACGGTGGTCTTCCACGACCCGCACGGCCACCCGTACGCGACGCTGCCCGTGGCGGACTTCCTCATCGCGTGGGAGGCGAAGGCGGTCGACTACATCGACGCCCCTTACGTGATGCGCGCGGACTTCGTCCAGGAGCGGCAGGTCACGCAGGAGGAGGCGCTGCGGCGTTCCCTGCCCGACGCGGAACGCCGGCTCGCGGGCCGCGGGGGCCGGCCCGTGCCGCCGGGGACGCTCGGCGGGGCCGCCGGTGTGGAGGCCCTGGCCGCACGGGCGGACGGCGGACTCGACGAGCGGACGCGCGGGTTCATGGCCCACTTCGCCGTCCGGGTCGGCGCGCGCCGCGTCAACGACGCCGCACACTGCCTGGAGTCGCTCGGCCTCACCGGCGCGGCGGCGGTCGCCGCCGGACAGTCCCGGCTGATCGGTGGCCTCCAGCACCCGCTGGTCACCCGCGACGACCACACCCTCGCCGGCCGGCTCCGCCGACTCGCCCCGACCTACGAGCGGTTGCGCACCGCGCTCACGTCGGAGATCCGCGCCCTGGAGTGAGAGGGAGCGTCACTGATGCCGCCGGCCGAGGACACAGAACTCGTTGCTCTCGGGGCGCGCCTGTACGACCCACGACTGGTCGCCCCGACCGATGTCGACGCGCCGCGCGCCGTGAGCGACCAGGCGGGCCACCTCGGCGTCCTGGTCGTCGGAGGAGTGCACGACGACCCAGCCGAGGGCCTTAAGCGTCGGCGTCGCCGCGGTGCCGGGTCCCGGGCAGGAACTCCTGCACCTTGGCCTTGAACCCCTGCTTGATCACGGAGGCGCTGTCGCTGTCGCCCTTGAGGATGGCGGAGGCGGCGGCTTCGATCTGGTCCAGCGAGGCGTGCGGCGGGATCGGCGGGACGGCCGGGTCGGTGCGGAAGTCGATGACGAAGGGCCGGTCGGCGGCGAGTGCCTGGTCCCAGGCCGCCTCGACGTGCTTCGGCTTCTCCACCCGTACGCCTTCCAGCCCCATGGACCGCGCCATGTCGGCGTAGGGAAGGTCGGGCAGGTGCTGCGACTCCTCGAACTGGGGCGCGCCGGACATCGCCCGCATCTCCCAGGTGACCTGGTTGAGGTCGCCGTTGTTGAGCACGGCCACGATCAGGCGCGGGTCGGACCACTCGCGCCAGTACTTGGCCGCGGTCACCATTTCCATCATGCCGTTCATCTGCATGGCGCCGTCGCCGACGATGGCGATGGCGGGACGGTCCGGGTGGGCGAACTTCGCCCCGATGGCGTACGGCACACCGGGCCCCATCGTCGCCAGCGTGCCGGACAGGGAGCCGCGCATGTTGCCGCGCAGCCGCAGGTGGCGGGCGTACCAGTTGGCGGCGGAGCCGGAGTCGGCGGAGAGGATGACGTCGTCGGGCAGCCTGCTGTCCAGGGCGTGCACCACGTACTCGGGGTTGATGGGGTCGGCGGACACGGCGGCACGGCGCTGCATCACCTCCCACCAGCGGGCGACGTTCTTCTCGACGCCCTCGCGCCACTTGCGGTTCTCCTTGCGGTGCAGCCGCGGCAGCAGGCGTTGCAGCGTCTCGCGCGCGTCGCCCACCAGGTTCACCTCGAAGGGATACCGCAGCCCGATCATGTGCGGATCGATGTCGATCTGCACCGCCCGCGCCTGGTCGAGCTCCGGCAGGAACTGCGAGTAGGGGAAGCTGGAGCCGATCACCAGCAGGGTGTCGCACTCCTGCATCAGCTCGTACGACGGCCGGGTGCCCAGCAGCCCGATGGAACCGGTCACGTACGGCAGGTCGTCGGGCAGCGCGTCCTTGCCGAGGAGCGCCTTGGCGACCCCCGCGCCGAGCACGTCCGCGAGCCGCTCGACCTCGCCGCGGGCACCACGGGCCCCCTGGCCGATGAGGACGGCGACCTTCTCGCCGGCGTTCAGGACCTCCGCCGCCCGCTCCAGATCCGCGTCCGCGGGCACCGGCGCGTACCGGCCCATGCCGAGGCTCGAGGGCACCATCTTGAAATCGTGCGTCGGCGGGCTGTACTCCAGCTCCTGGACGTCGGCGGGCACGATGACCGCGGTGACCGTGCGCTTGGCGTACGCGGTGCGCATCGCCCGGTCGATCAGGTTCGGCAGCTGCTCGGGGACCATCGCGGTCTCGCAGAAGTCCGAGGCCACGTCCTTGTACAGGTTCTGCAGATCCACTTCCTGCTGGTACGAGCCGCCCATGGCGCTGCGGTTCGTCTGTCCGATCAGCGCCACCACGGGGACGTGGTCGAGCTTCGCGTCGTAGAGCCCGTTGAGCAGGTGGATCGCCCCCGGCCCCGAGGTGGCCGCGCAGACGCCCACCTTGCCGGAGAACTTGGCGTAGCCCACCGCCTGGAAGGCCGCCATCTCCTCGTGTCGCGCCTGCACGAACTTCGGCTTGTTGTCCGCCCGGCCCCACGCGGCGAGCAGACCGTTGATCCCGTCGCCGGCGTACGCGAACACGTGGTCCACCTCCCATTCGCGCAGCCGCTTGAGGATGTGATCGGACACTTTCATGCTGGCCATCGGCTCGACTCTCCGTTTTCGTGCTGGCGGTGACGGCAGGACATTTCATGAGTAACCGCCCGCATCGGATGGAAACGTCACTGAGGGGCGGCGATGAACCGTCTCTTGTGCCGTGTTCCCCGACCGCAGGAAAGGATCAATGTGTCAGCACAGACCAACAGCCCGGTCCTGGTGGCCGACGCGGGATCGTCGAGCCTGCGCCTGGCCGTGTTCGGCGACGACGGAGAGGTCCTCGCCGAGCACCACAGCGACGCCCCGCCCGGCAAGGACGCCTCGGGCCCGCTGCGAAAGCTCCTGGACGACGCGCCCGCACCGGCGGCCGTCGGCCACCGCATCGTCCACGGCGGACCCGACCTGCGCGCCCACACCGTCGTCGACGACGAGGTCCGCGCCCGTCTGGACCGGGCGGCCGACCTCGCGCCGCTCCACGTCCCGCCGGCGCTCACCGTCCTGGACGCGGCCCGGGACCTGCTGCCCGACGCCCCGCACGTCGCCTGCTTCGACACCGTCTTCCATGCCGGCCTGCCCGCCGCCGCACGGGAGTACGCGGTGCCCGCCGCCTGGCGTCAGGAGTACGGCCTGCGCCGCTACGGCTTCCACGGACTGTCCTACGCCTGGGCCCTGGACCGGGCCGCCGAACTCCTCGGCCGCCGCCCCGGACAGCTCCACGTGGTGATCGCGCACCTCGGCGGCGGCTGCTCGGCCTGCGCCGTACGCGACGGGCGCAGCGTCGACACGACCATGGGGTTCACGCCGCTGGAGGGGCTGGTGATGAGCCACCGCAGCGGCAGCGTCGACCCCGGCGCCCTGACCTGGCTGCAGACCCGCCACCACCTGTCCGCGCACGACATCGAGCACGCGCTGAACCACGACTCCGGACTGCTCGCCCTCTCCGGCACCTCGGACGACACGCGCGACCTCGTCCGCGACCGGGCGGCGGGGGACGAGCGCGCCGCCCTCGCCCTGGACGTCTTCACCCACCACTGCCGCCGCGGCATCGCCCAGATGGCCGCGTCCCTGGACCGGCTCGACGCCCTGGTCTTCACCGGGGAGATCGGCGAGGACCAGCCGGAGGTCCGCGAGGAGGTGTGTGCCCGGCTGCCGACGCTCGGCCTCACGGGCGGTCTGCGGCCGGTCGTCGCCGAGCGCCCCGAGATCGTCAGCGGGCCCGGCGCGCGGGTCCCGGTCCTCGTCGTCCCGACCGGCGAGGCCCGGCAGATCGACCGCGAGGCCCGAGCACTCGTCTCCCACCGCGACGGGCCCGGCCGCTGAGGCGGAGCCACGTCACGTCGCAGAGAAAGGCAGACGCACATCATGCGATTCCGCGATCGCCGCGAGGCGGGCCGGGAACTGGGTCTCCGGCTCATGGAGTGGCTGTCCGACGGCGAGCTCCCCCGTCCTGTCGTCCTCGCGCTGCCGCGCGGCGGCGTACCGGTCGCCGCCGAGGTGGCCCGGGCCCTCGACGCGCCCCTGGACGTACTCGTCGCCCGGAAGATCGGACTCCCCGGCCGCCCCGAGACGGGCATCGGCGCGATCGTCGGCGACGACCCGCCGCTCTTCGACCGGCGGGCACTGGAGATGCTCGGCCTCACCGAGGACCGTCTCCGCGACGACGTGGACCGGGAACGCGCGGAGCTGCGGCGCCGCGAGCTGGTCTACCGCGGCGACCGCTCCGCGCCCGACGTCGAGGGCCGCGCGGTGGTCCTCGTCGACGACGGCCTGGCCACCGGCGTCACCGCACGCGCCGCCCTCCGCCACCTCCGCGGCCAGGAACCCGCCCGGCTGGTCCTCGCCGTCCCCGTCGGCGCTCCCCGGACCGTCGAGGGGATGCGCGCGGAGGCCGACGACGTCGTCTGCCTCCGGCAGCCCCCGGACTTCGGGGCGGTGGGCCTCTGGTACGACGACTTCGAGCAGGTGGGCGACGACGAGGTCATCGGACTCCTGGACGAGGCGGAACCGCGGCGGAGCGGCGGTCACGGCACCGGGTCGTGAACGGGTTCCCCGCCTCCGGGGACCAGCGGGTCGGGGGCGTCCTGAGACGTGCGGTAGCCGTCCTGGAAGACGGCGGTGTACTCGTCGTCGCCGAGGGCAAGCCGGGCCTGCTCCTCGCAGGACCGCCGGGCGGCGGTCCATTCGGAGACCCCAAGCTGCGGTGTGCCGAGGGTGTCCCACAACTGCTGGGCGAGGCCCAGCAGATGGGCGGTCCGCCGGGCGTCACCGGCCGCGGCCGCGGCCGCGCCGAGGACGTCCAGGGCGACCGCCATCCCGAGCGGGTCGTCGAGGCGACGCTTGGTGACCCAGGAGGCCCGGCCGTGCGCGAACGCGGCCGCCACCCGGCCGCGCGCCAGCTCGGCGCGGGCGCACATGTAGTCGGCGAAGGCACGCGACCACAGCTCGCCGTGCCGCTCGCAGTCGGCCCGTACGTGTTCCAGTACGGCGACGGCCTCGTCGATGCGGCCTTCGATGATGTACGCCTGGCCGCGTACACAACCGGCCGACTGCGTGGGCTGGGCCATCGGGCTGCACCGGTGCCGGTCGAGGACGGCTTGGGAGAGGGCGGCGGCGTGCGCGTGGTCGCCGAGCATCACCGCCGCGATCGACGCCAGGGTGTCGGCACGGTCGGCCGTCGCGGCGCAGCCGAACCGGGCGGCGGTCGCGGCGATTTCAGGGGCCCGCGCCCCGGCCGCCGCCGGCTCGCCCAGCGTCACGAGCACCATGCCCTCGGCCCACAGTGCCTTGCCGCGCTCCAGGCAGGGCTCACGGTCCGCGGCGAGGGCCTGTGACAGGTAGTACTGACCTTCCCTCGGGAACCCGCAGGCGTGCCAGAAGAACCAGAGGTTCCCCGCCAGCTCCAGGGCGGCGTGGCCTTCGGGTCGCAGCAGGCTGAGGTCCAGGGCGGCGTGCAGGTTGGTGCGCTCCGCGGCCGTACGCGCGTACCAGTCGAGCTGCTCGGGGCCGAGCCATTCGCGGTCGGCGCGGCGGGCGAACGCGCGGTAGTGCTCCAGGTGCCGGTGGCGCAGGCGGTCCTCCTCGCCCAGCTCGCGCAGCCAGTCCGCGCCGTACTCCCGGAGGGTGTCCAGCATCCGGAACCGGTCCGAACCCCCGGGCCCCGGCAGCCAGTTGGTGACGGAGTTGTCGACCAGTACGCCGAGCAGCCGGGGGATGTCCTCCTCGGGCAGGTGCTCGTCGGCACAGACCGCGACGGCCGCCTCGGCGCCGAAGGACCCGGCGAACACCGACAGCCGCGCCCACAGCAGCCGTTCGGCCGGTGTGCACAGCTCATGGCTCCAGCCGATCGTGGTGCGCAGCGCCCGGTGCCAGGGCGGCGGGGCCTCGGCGTCCCGCGTCCGGTCCGTGCCCCGCGTCCGGTCCGCGTCCCTCGTCCGGCCCGCGTCCTGAAGGACGCCGAAGCGGTCCGGCAGCCGCTTGACCAGTTCGCCGACGGGCATCTCGCCCAGCCGGGCCGCGGCGAGTTCGATGGCGAGGGGCAACCCTTCGAGGAGCTGGGAGAGGCGTACGACATCGGCCTTGTCGGCGGCCGGCACGGTGAAACCGGGCACCGTCTCCGCGGCCCGTTCCACCAGCAGTGTCACGGCGTCCGAGTCGTCCATGTCCTCCTGGCCCCGGGGCACCCGCAACGGTTCAAGGGTGAGCACCTCCTCCGCCATGAGGCCGAGGCGGCGACGGCTGGTGGCCATGATCCGCAGCCCCGGCGCGGCGCGCAGCAGGGCCTCGACGGCCATGGCGCACGCGTCGGTCAGGTGTTCGCAGGTGTCGAGCACCAGCAGCAGCTGCCGGTCGGCGAGGTGGTCGGCCACCACGTCGAGCATGGGCCGGGTGGACTGGTCGGCCAGGGGGAGGGCTTCGGCGATCGAGTAGGCGAGCAGCTCGCCCTCCTTCAGCCCGGTCAGCTCCACCCACCACACGCCGTCCGCGAAGAGGGGCCGCAGTCCGGCGGCCGCCCGCCGGGCGAGTCTGCTCTTGCCCACGCCGCCCACACCGGTCAGCGTGACCAGCCGGGACCGGCCGCACAGCCGCCCCAGCTCCTTCAGCTCGGGGCGGCGTCCGACCATGCTGGTCGTCTCCGGCGGCAGGTTTCCCGGCCGCTGCTCAGCGGGCTCCATCGAGGCGCCTCCGTGGCTGCGGGTTCACGGACCGCTCACGCGGCCGACGGTCTGCGGGCTTCGCGCTGCGGGGCTCGCACATGATCAGGGCCAGGTCGTCCTGGAGCGAGCCGCCGGCGTGCGCGGTCGCCAGGGAGAGCAACGCGTCGAGGCACTCCTCCAGTTGGGGGCGGCACGCGGCGTCCCTGACCCGGTCGTCCAGGGGGAGCATCGCCCCTTTCGCGTCGCGTGCCTCGCTCAGGCCGTCGGTGTAGAGCAGCAGCCGTTCGCCGGTGCCGAGCCTGGCCCGTTGCAACTGCGGGCGGGGGCCGAGTCCCAGCGGAGCCGATGGCCGGCTCGGTACCAGCGGCTCGGCCCGCGGGCCGATGCGGAGCGGGGCCGGATGCCCGCAGTTCACCAGCCGCACCTCGCCGGGCACGAACTCGGCGAGCAGCACGGTGACGAAGTCCTCCGGGCCGAGCTCGCCGCTGATCCGGGCGTCGAGGTGGGCGGCCAGGTCCGCCAGCGCGGGCATGGTGCAGGCACCTTCGCGGAACGCGCCCACCGTGGCAGCGCACAGCACGGCGGCCTCCGGCCCGTGTCCCCGCACGTCACCGATCAGGACGCGTGGCCCGTACGGCGACTGGGCGAGGTCGTACAGATCGCCGCCGAGGCCGATTCCCGAGACCGTGCGGTACAGGGAGGAGAAGCCGACCCCGTCGGCCTCCGCCGCCAGCGGACGCAGCACCGCGTCCCGCGAGCGCTGTGCGACGCGGATCAGCCCGGCTTCCCGCGCGACGCGACGGCGCGCGCCATGAACGGCCGCCGCACCGCCGGTGATCAGCAGCAGGCAGTCGAGCACGGCGGCGGCCGGGGAGGGGCCGCCGCCGTACAGTCCGGCACAGAACGACAGCACGAGGTACATCGCGACGGCCCAGGCCACGACGCCCGCGGTGGCCTTCGGCCCGCTGCGGGCACTGACCAGGACGGGGCCGATGAGGAGCACACCGGGTGCCAGGCGCCATCCCGCGACGGCGTCGTGCGATGTCAGGGCACCATCGGCGAGGAACCTCCACACCTCCGGAGCCCACCGCATCACTTGCCGTTCCGGCCGAGCCGCAATTCCCCCGCCCCCTCACAGTGCCGTGAGCGGGAGGTTAGTCCGATCTCTGCCAGAGCCGTCGGCGTCGCCCGGAGGTGCCATGAATCGACGGTTCCTGACCGAACTCGCCGCAATATGTCACGGCATACGCAGGGCGCGTGACCATGTGATCGTCGGCACAGCTGGGGCATTGACCAGCGGAGTCATGGATTCCACGCATAGCGTGAAAAACGTGATCACCAGCAAGAGTGCCGCCGCGCCAGGCTCCCGACCGGCCGAGCCGGTCGCGGCGGTGACGGCGGTGACCGTGCGGTATGGCGCCACGGTCGCCCTCGACGACGTGTCCCTCGCCTTCCCCTCCGGCGTCACCGGGCTGCTCGGACCCAACGGAGCGGGAAAGAGCACCCTGTTGTCCCTCCTGAGCACGGCACGCAGACCGAGGTCCGGAGCGGTCACCCTCCTCGGCGACGAGGCGCCGGGGCGGGCACGGGTGCGGCGCGTCCGGGAGCGGATCGGGGTGCTGCCGCAGTCCTTCGGGTGCTACCCCCGCTTCACCGTCCTGGAGTTCACCGAATACGCGGCATGGCTGCGCAAGGTGCCGGCCGCCCGACGGCGCGAGCGGGCCCTGGACGCGCTGCGCCTCGTACAGATGGAGAAGCACGCCGACCGCAGGATGGGCGCCCTGTCCGGCGGCATGCTGCGCCGCGTCGGCATCGCCCAGGCCGTGGTCAACGAACCGGCCCTGGTGCTCCTCGACGAGCCGACCGCCGGCCTCGACCCGGCCCAGCGCGTCGGATTCCGCTCCCTGATAAGGGAGTTGGGCGAGCGGTCCGCCGTGGTGATGAGCACCCACCTCGCCGAGGACGTGGCCCATGTGTGCGACCGCGTCGCCGTCCTCCTCGAAGGCTCGGTCCGCTTCACGGGGACGGTCGCCGAGCTGTGCGCGCTGCCGGACACGGGCACCGGGGGCGGAACTCCTCCCTCGGGCACGGAAGTTGACGGGAGCGCGGTGGAGGCCGGGTACCTGCACCTGGCCGGGGCGGAAGCGGTGGCGACGTGACGCGCGTGCTGCTGACCGAGATGCGGCGCGGCGAGGCCAAGTGGGCCGCCGCGCTCATGGGCGCGATCGGCGTCTACTACTTCACCGCCGAGAGCCCCGCCGAGAGCGACTGGATCGGCTGGTGGACCCAGACCAGCCTCCAGGTCCAGCTCTACGCGGTGATCGTGCTGGGCTCGGTGATGAGCGCGGCGGCCGCCTGGGGAGCGGGCCGCGCCTTCCGGCACCGCACCAGGGTCTGGGCGGACACCGCGGCACGCGGCGGCTGGGCACAGGCGCTGCTGCTGTGGCTCGCGGTGTGGCTGTGGGCGCTGCTCGCGTACGCGGTGCTCGTGGCCGTCGCGTTCGCACGGACCGCGGGGGTGAGCGACGTCAGCGAGCCCGCCTGGGCGCCGCTGCTGCTCGGCGCCGCGATGATGGGCCTGGAGATCGCCGTGGGGGTCGCGATCGGCTCGGCACTGCCGTCCCGTGCGGTCGCCCCCTTCGCCGGGATCTTCTGGTACGCGCTCTTCGTCTTCGTCGCGTTCGTACCGGACACCCCGGTGGCCAAGCTGTTCCCGGCGATAGACGAGTTCTGGAGCTCGGAGTTCGAGCCGAACACCGCGCGCATGCTGATCGCCGCCGCCTGGTGCCTGGCCCTCGGCCTGCTGCTGACCGCACTGCCCGCGCTGCGGCGCCGCGCGTCGCTCGCCCCGCGGCCGGCCGCGCTCGGGGCGCTCGTGGTGGCCGCCGCGGTCGCGGGCGGCGCGCTGGTCGCCTTCCGCACGCCGGCGCCCGACTCGTTCTGGGCGGTCCACAAGGCCCAGCCTGCGCGGCAGCTCTGCGCCGCCAGCGGCCGCACGAAGGTCTGCCTGTGGCCGGACGACCGCCACATGCTGCCCGGGGCTCGGGCCGCGGTGCGGACCGTCGACGCGCGGCTCGGCTCCCTGAAGGGGCTCAATCGCGCCTTCTACGCGAGCGGCCTCGACCGCCCCGCGGGCCGCACCGCCGAACTGTCCCTGATGACGCCCGCGCAGACGCAGGCCGACCTGACGGACGCCCTGTACGCGGCCGCCCTGCCGCAGCCCGACTCCACCGACTGCGCGCCCCACGTACTGGAGGAGACCGGCGGCTACCCCGACACGTTCCTCTTCGAAGCCGTCGTCCGCGCCCGCGCCGGAACACCCGGCGAGTACTACGGAGAGAAGTTCGGCCGCGCGCTCGCCCGGATCACCGGAGCCCCGGCCGCGCAGCGGGACGCGTGGATCGGGGCGGCGGCCGAGAACATCCGTGCCTGCCGCCCAGTTCCGGAGCTTGCGCAGCTTCCGGAGCTTCCGGGAATCTCGAAGGGTTCAGAGATCGCGAAGGGTTCGGAGACGCCGCGGTGAGCGCCCTGCTCGCTTTCGTACGCTGCCGTGGCCTGCCCCGGGCCGCGGGCGCCGCGCTCCTGGTCGCCCTCGCGGCGACCGCGTTCGCGGGGCAGCGGGTGGCGGTGCCCGAGTTCCGCCACCTGGTCGACTTCAGTGTGCCGGTGGCGGAGGTCGTGCCGCTCGCCCACGCGATGGTCCTGGCCACCACGCTGTTCTCACCGATGGCGGACCTGGAGCAGACGGCGGCGCAACCGATGGGCCGCCTGAGGGGCGGGTACGTGATGGTCCTGCTCGCCCTGGCGCTCGGCCTGAGCGCGTTGCCGCTGCTCACCGGGGCGACCGCGGAGGTGTACGGCTCGGCGGCCCGCAACGTCGTGGGCTTCCTCGGCCTCGCCATGATCAGCGCCCGCCTCTTCGGCAGCGGGCTCGCCTGGCTGCTGCCGCTCGGCATGTTCGGTCCCACGTTGCTGCTCGGCGTGGGCAGGGACAACGCCCCGGAGCCGTGGGCCTGGTCGCTGCACGCGTCCTCCAGCACGCCGGCCGCACTCGTGGCCGTGGCGCTGTGGCTGACCGGCGCGGTCGCTGCCGCCACGGGCCGCCCTCGGCAGACGGAACGGGCGGAGCAGTAGGAGCAGTAGGAGCAGCAGGAGGGGAGCGGGGAAGCCGGGGAGCCGGGGCCGGGGGAGCGGAGGAATACGCGCGTACGCCCCGGCGCCACCGCGGCGGGCGGCCCTAGCGTGCGGCGAGCCGCTCCAGCAGTGCGGCGCTCCGCGCCAGCAACACCCGCTCCTCGTCGGTGAGCTCGGCGTCGATGGCCTGCGCGAGCCAGCCGGCCCTGCGGCCGCGCTCCGCTTCGAGCGCGGCCCGGCCGGCGTCCGACAGCTCGACCAGTGACTTGCGGCCGTCCGTCGGGTGCGCCCGGCGCGTGATCAGGCCCTGTTCCATGAGCAGCCCCACGGCACGGGCCATCGACTGGGGGCGTACGCGCTGGTCGGTGGCGAGGTCGCTGGTGGTCATGGCGCCGTTGCGGTCGAGTGCGCCGAGCACGGCGGCCTGGCCCAGCGGGATGCTGTCCTCGTGCTTGACACGCCGGGTGAGCTTGCCCATCGCGGTGCGCAGTTCGGCGGCGATGGCGGCGGCTTCCGAGGAGGGCATAGGGCACTTTATCCCGCCGGTCGGTGAAGCGGCCCACCTGACCTGCACGGTCGCGCCCCACAGCCACCCTGCGAAGCAACACTGCCCCACGAAACTACCCAGCCAATCTGCACAGCGATACTGCGCAGCCAAACTGCACAGCATTGCTGTAGTGTTTGGTGTGGTCGGGCTCAGCGCCAGCGTTGTCGCAGCCGGGGCCCCGGCACACGACAACGGGAAGGAACTCCCATGTCCGCAAAGATCGAGACCGTCACCGCTCGCCGGATCATCGACAGCCGGGGCAACCCCACGGTCGAGGTTGACGTCGTCCTGGCGGACGGATCGCTGGGGCGCGCGGCCGTCCCGTCCGGTGCCTCCACCGGCGCCCGGGAGGCCGTGGAACTGCGCGACGGGGACCCCGCACGCTGGCACGGCAAGGGCGTCGACCGCGCGGTGGCCCACGTCAACGGCGAGATCGCGGCATCCGTACGCGGCCGGGACGCGGCGGACCAGGCGGGTCTCGACGCCGCGCTGGCCGCCCTCGACGGGACCGCCACGAAGTCCCGGCTCGGCGCCAACGCGATCCTCGGTGTCTCCCTCGCCGCCGCCAAGGCGGCCGCGGCGGCCCGCCGCCAGCCCCTCTACCGTTACCTCGGCGGCGCCGACGCCCACCTCCTGCCGCTGCCGATGATGAACATCGTCAACGGCGGCGCCCACGCCGACAATCCGCTGGACTTCCAGGAGTTCATGATCGTGCCGGTGGGCGCGGACACCTTCGCCGAAGCGGTACGCATGGGCAGCGAGGTCTTCCACACCCTGCGCCGCGACCTGCTGGCGGCCGGGCACTCCACTGGCGTCGGCGACGAGGGCGGCTTCGCGCCCGCGCTGCGTACCGCCGAGGAGGCGCTCGACTTCGTGATGGCCGCCATCGAGCGCACCGGATACCGCCCCGGCGGGGACATCGGTCTCGTCATGGACCCGGCGTCGTCGGAGTTCTTCCGCGACGGCGTGTACGACTACGCGGGCGAGGGCGTGCGGCGCACCCCCTCCGAGAACGCCGACTATCTGGCCGAGCTCATCGACGCCTACCCGGTCGTCTCCATCGAGGACCCGATGGCGGAGAACGACTGGGAGGGCTGGCGCGAGCTGACCGCTCGTGTCGGCGACCGCTGCCAGCTCACCGGAGACGACGTGTTCTGCACGAACGAGACGCTGCTGCGCGAGGGCATCCGCACCGGCGTCGGCAACTCGGTCCTGGTCAAGGTCAACCAGATCGGGACCCTGACCGAAGCGCTGGCCACGGTGGCCACGGCCCACCGGGCGGGCTGGACGGCCGTCATGTCCCACCGCTCGGGCGAGACGGAGGACACCACCATCGCGGACCTGGCGGTGGCGACGGGCTGCGGTCAGATCAAGACTGGTTCGCTCTCCCGCTCCGACCGCACGGCGAAGTACAACCAACTGATCCGTATCGAGGAGGAGTTGGGTGACGCGGCGCGCTTCGCGGGCCACTTGGTGCTGCGCCGGGCGCGAAGGGTGGCCTAGGGGCACCGGCACCCTCCCTCGCTCCCTCCCCGCCCGGCGAGGCACGTCTCGTTCAGTACAAGTGGCGGACGAACACGTCCGACTTTCCGTTGGTGTCGCCGGGCACGATGTCGTCGGCCGTGGAGTGGAAGACGACGTCGCGTCCGTCGGTGCTGACCGCGTCGGTGCCGGCCGAGGCGGGCTGGTCCGAGATGATCTGGTCGGTGTCCGTCCGCAGGTCGCGCAGCGTGAGCGACGGCCCGTTCGTGTCGTGCGGGGCGTACAGGAGATGGGTGCCGGTGGGATCGATGGTCACGCCGCGCACGTCCGGCACCTGTTGGGCGGTGCCCGAGCTCACGTCGTGGACGTAGGTGTCGGAGCCCGAGAGGTAGACGACCTTGCTGCCGTCCTCGCTGAGATGGACGAGTGCCGCGTCCTTGGCCGGGCCCTCGATCGGGCCGGAGGTGGTGCCGTCGGTCCTGTCGCGTACGAAGATGTCCTTCGCATTGCCGTCCTGGTAAGCGACATAGCGGCCGTCACCGCTGATGGACGGCCGGGACGGGGCGGTGTGGCCGAAGGTGGCGACGGTCTCGACGGTGCCGGTGGTCCAGTCCTCGATCTGCACGCGCTGGCCGTACGTCTGTTGCCTGTAGGAGATGCTGGCATAGGCGGTGAAGCGGCCGTTCGCGCTCAGCGACGGCTGGTTGCAGGTGAAGAGCGAGCAACTGCCGGTGACCGTCCTTCCCGTGCTCACCTGGTAGTGGCGGATCCGCTCGTTGTTCATCCACTGCACCGGATAGGCGACGTACCCCCCGTCGGCGCTGATCACCGGGGCCTGGACCGGGGGTAGGTGCCCCATCCGCTGCGTCTGCGTCGTCCCCTGGTCGCGGACGTACACCTTGTCGCCCTCCGACGGGGTGTCGGACGTGAGGTTCTTCGCCGCCGACGAGAAGACGACGCGGCGGCCGTCGGGCGTGATCGAGGCGCCGGCGGAGTTGTCGTCGGCCTGGCTGCCGTCGGCGGCGACACTGATCCTCTCGACGCCGACTTCCTGGCCGCCCGCCCCGTCTGCCCCGTCCGCTGCGGCCCCGGGTCGGGCCGAGGCGGCGCCGGGCAGCGCCACCGTGACCGCGCAGACCGCGACCGCCACGCTCAAGGCGGTCCGCACGCGTCGTCTGCCGACGGGTCTGCCGGTACTCCGGTTCACGTTTCCGCTCATTTTCCCCCCAGATGGAACACGGTTTCTCCTCCGGCCCCCCACCGGAGGACCACAGATATGCAACCGTGATGGCGTTGTGGGGTCAATGCGTCACATGGCGTATAGAGAGGCGCATTTTTGGTCAAGTGGGAGCAGACACCGGCATCATGAGCACCGGCGACCCATCTTCGCCGACCTCCGGTCGGCACCCTTGGTGTCCCACCACTCCTCCAGAAGGGCACGCACGAGCTGGACCAGTTGGCGAAGCCGCTCAGGGTCAGGGGCGGGCGAAGTGAGCACGTCCAGAAAGGACTTGTCGCTCCATGGCAGCGTGAAGACCCAGCACTCGTCGTCGTACCCCTTCCGCCCGACGGCGAGCCGGTACGTCAACGTCGCGCTGCGGTCGGCATGGTGATCCACCGTCAGCTCGGTCACATCGAACCTGACCGTGCCGTCGCCGCTGGTGTATGAGCGGGCCAGGGCGTGCTCAGCAGGCGTACGGGTCGTCATGTGCACCTCTCCTTCTCGGTTGTTGCTGTGGTGCGACCGCGGGGGCCTTCCAGGCCGAGGGCAGAGACCGCCGCCCCCAGAACCACCATGACCACCGGGACGTCGACCGCCGAGCCGAACTGGTGAACGTGTACAACAGCCCGCCAGCCAGGCCCTGTTCCTCCTCGACCACGCTGTCGGTCGCCGCGATGGTGAGCGGCCCGTACGCGAGGGCGAAGCCGATGCCCGCGATGATCAGGCTCGGGAACATCGCCGCGTACGACCAGCCCGCCCCGACCGGTAGGAAGAGCCGGCATCGCGGCGGCGGCGCAGGCCGCGCCGGGCAGGTCGTAGCCGTGCCGGGCGGGCTCGGGGCGGGCCTCCGGCGGCAGCAGCCCGAGCGCCGCGAGCAGGAGGGCGCCGGCCAGGAACACCGGGGCGAAGAACACCCAGCGCCGGCCGAGTTCGGTCAGCAGCCCGCCGATGACGAGGCCCAGCGAGAAGCCGCCCGCGCCGACCCCGGCGAAGACCAGAAGTGCCTTGTCGCGTCGCGGCCCCTCCGGGTACGAGGTCGTGATGATCGACATGGCGGCGGGGGTCATGAAGGCCGCCGCCACGCCGGTGACGAACCGGGCCACGACCAGCGTCCGGCCATCGGTCGCGAAGCCGCCCGGCGTGGAGAAGACCAGGAAGACGCTCAGCCAGGTGAGGAACATCCGCCGCCTGCCCAGCAGATCGGCTGCTCGGCCGCCGAGCAGGGTGAAACCGGCGTAGCCGAGTACGTAGCCGCTCATCACCCACGCCGCGGTGCCGGTGGTCAGGCCGAGGTCAACGCGGAGGGTGGGGACGGCGACGGCCGGCATCGCGACGTCGCTGGCCCTCGAGGAAGATCGTGCCGCACAGCACGAGCAGCACGGCCCAGGAGCGTCCGCTGTCGCGACCCGCAGAGGCGGGGAGGCAGGGGACACAGAGGCGCTCTTCAAGTGCTGCGTCGCCCGGACGCTCCCGCCCCGGGCCCACCGGTGACGGACCCGCACACCGAACCGTTCATCTCGGAGCCACCACGATCGCCATGGCCGCGACCGTACCGACCGGCCGACGACCGAGGCCACACCTTTTCTCCCGGGTGGTCACGGTCCGCACCTCCCTGGGCGCGCTTCACGCGTCCGGGCCGCCCCCTCCGGCCCCCGCCGCACCCGCACGGGCCCCTGACGGACCAAATGATCATCGTTGCTACGATCAGCGCCTTATGACGGACAAGCGCGACTACGCCAAACTCTGGGTGAGCACGGGAATATCGGCCCTGGGAGACGGCGTCACGCTGGCCGCGGGACCGCTGCTCATGGCGACCATCACCCGCGATCCGGCGTTGATCGCCGGCGCGGTCTTCGCCCAGCAACTGCCCTGGCTGTTGTTCTCCCTCTTCAGTGGTGCCTTCGTCGACCGTGTCGACCGGCGGGTCCTGGTCGGCGTCGTCGACACCACACGCGGCCTGGTGATAGCGGCCCTGGCCCTACTGGTCTGGTACGACCGCGTGAGCGTCCCGGCCGTGTACGGCGCCGTCTTCCTGATGGGCGTCGGATCCACCCTGGCGGACAACGCCGCCCAGGCACTCGTCCCGAGCGTGGTCGGCACGGAGGACCTCCCCAAGGCGAACGCCTGGCTGTCCGGGGCCCGGATGCTCTGCAGCCAGTTCGCCGGACCGCCCCTGGGCGGCTGGCTCTTCGCCGCCGGGGCGGCACTGCCGTTCGGCGTGGACGCGGCCACCTTCCTCCTCGCGGCCGTGCTCGTCTTCGCCATCCGCCCCGGCGCGCACACCGGCCGGGCAGCCACGGACCCAGGCCGCCCGATCGCCGAACGCACATCCGTCCGGCGGGACATCGGCGAGGGTTTCCGCTGGCTGTGGAGCCACCGCGCCCTACGGGTGCTCGCCGTCGTCGCGGGCCTGATGAACCTCACCTTCGGTGGCGCGTTCGCCTCGTACGTGCTGTTCGCGAAGGAACGCCTGGGGCTGACCGAGGTCGGCTACGGGTTCCTGCTGTCGGCGACCGCCGTCGGCGGCGTGGTGGGAACCCTCACGGTCGCCCGCCTGGACGCCCGTTTCGGAGCCGCGCCCCTGCTCCGCGCCGGACTGATCGTGGAGACCCTCGCCCACCTCGTGTTCGCCGTGACCCGCTCACCCTGGGTCGCGGCCGTCACCCTGGTGATCTTCGGCGCCCACACCACCATCTGGGGCGTCGTCGCCGACACCTACCGCCAACGGGCCACCCCGGCCCGGCTGCTGGGCCGGGCCAACAGCGTCTACCTGCTCTTCAGCATGGGCGGCTTCGCACTCGGCTCCCTCCTCGGCGGGTTCGTCGCCAAGGCGTTCGGCATCACCGCGCCGTTCTGGGTGGCGTTCGCGGCCATGACGGCCCTGACCGCACTCGTCTGGCGGGTGGTGACACCCTCCGTGTTCACGAGTGCGGCACCGGAGCGGCAGCAGCCCGTCTCCGCCTGACCCCGGTGCAGGACGCCTGACCCCGGCGCAGGCCGCCCGGCCCCGGCGCAGGCCGCCCGGCCCCGGTGAAGGCCGCCCGGCCCCGACCCAGGGCAGGCCGTCTCACATGTCGCGTGCCAGCTCGTACGACCGCGGGTCGCGATCGGCCGCGTCGTCCCAGCTCATCGGCGAACCGAAGTGGTGCTCCACCCAACTCGGGTCGTACACCGTGTCGAGATAGCGCTCGCCCTGGTCGGGGGCGATGGCCACCGTGGTGAGGGCGGCGGCGTCCTCGCGCCCGGCCAGCCAGCGCAGGGCGCCGCTGACCACCGTGCCCGTCGAACCACCGAACAGGAAACCCCGCCGGGCCAGCGCGTGGCAGCTCTGCAGGGTGTCCTGCTCGGGAACCATCACCACGTCGTCCACCAGGCTGGAGTCGAGGAGCGGAGGCCGCACCCCCGCCCCGAGGCCGGGAATCAACCGGGGAAGTGCCGGGCCGCCGAAGGTCACCGAGCCGACGCTGTCGACGGCCACGATGGTCACGTGCCGGTCCTGCTCCCGGAACCAGCGGGCGCAGCCCATCAGCGTGCCGCCGGTGCCCGCTCCGACGAAGAGGACGTCCAGTTCGGGGAACTCGGCCGCCACGGCCGGGGCCGTACTGCGGTAGTGGGCCTGCCAGTTGTTCGGGTTCGCGTACTGGTTGAGCCAGACGTACCGCGGGTCCTCCTCACACAGGGCGTGCACCATGTCGAGCCGGGCGCCCAGCAGGCCCCGTTCCCCGGCGGGCTGCGTCACCACCCGCACCTCGGCACCGAACGACTCCATCAGGCGGCGGGCGGCCCGGTTGCAGCGGGAGTCGGTCACACACAGGAAGCCGTATCCCCGATGCGCCGCGATCATGCTCAGCGCTATGCCGAGGTTGCCCGACGACGATTCGACGATGACGGAGCCAGGAGTGAGGAGGCCGTCCCGCTCGGCGGCGCGCACCATCTCCAGAGCGGCCTTCAGTTTGACGGAGCCCGCGAGGTTGAACCCCTCGCACTTGAGATGCAGCGGCACTCCGAAGACGTCCTGGAGATCCACGAACACGTCGTCGGCGTTGATCTCGTAGGGGGCGGACACGACCGGCATTTCATCACCCCTTTCGTTACGGGCGCCGACTAGGCGCCGGTGCGTCCATAGCGGTCCAGTTCGTGGAAGAAGCCGTCCACGACGCCGAGTCGGCCCGCCTCCCGCAGTCGGTCGTGCACATGTCGGCCCAGGGCGATGTCGAGCACGCCGAGACCGAACGGCGAGAAGATGACCGGCCGGTCCCTGGGCACGTCGGCCCGGCCCTCCAGGACGTCACAGAGCGTGCCGTCGATGAAGTCGCGGTTGCCCGTGCGCTGTTCGGTCAGGTGGACCGACGTGTCGGCCTTCAGGCAGTGCTCCACGTCGTCGACGAAGTTCGCCGAGGCCAGCACCACTTCGGGGCTCACGTCGCGCAGCGACACGTTCAGCACCAGCGGGCAGTGCGAGAACCACGAGGGCTCGTGGATGTGCGGGGCGCCCGCGACGGTGGCGAACACCACCAGGTCGCTCGACCGGATGAGCTCCTCGGCGGAGTCGTGGACGACGACGGGCGCGGTGTCCGGGCGGCTCTGGAGGTAACCGGCGAACGACTGGGCGTGCTCGTCGGAGAGGTCGTGCACGCCCAGTTCGTCGAAGGTCCAGCCGGTGGCCTCGAAGTAGCGGTGGATGTATCGGGCGATGAGCCCGGTGCCGATGAAGCCGATGCGGCGCGGCCGTTCGTCCGCGCTCAGCCGCTCGGCCGCTAGCACGGCCGACGCGGCGGTCCTGGACGCGCTGATGATCGAGCTCTCCAGGCAGGCGAACGGGTAGCCCGTGCCGGGGTCGTTGAGTATCAGGACCGCGGAGGCCCGGGGGATGCCCGCGGCGACGTTCTCCGGGAAGCTGGATATCCACTTCAGCCCGTCCGTGGCCTCCTCACCGCCCACCGACGCGGGCAGCGCGATGATGCGCGAACTCGGCCGGTCGGGGAAGCGCAGGAAGTACGAAGGCGGGTTGACCGTGGATCCCCGGCCGTGCAACCGGTAGACATCCTCGGTCAGAGCCACCACCTGCCGTTCGTCACCCGTGAGGACCTGGTCGACCTGTTCGCCGGTGATCACGGCGAACGACGGCACGAGAGGGTTTCGGGACAAGAGGGGGCTCCATCCGTGAGGTAGAGGTAGAGGTAGAGGTAGAGGTACGTGTCGGGAAGAGGGAGTCGGAAGCCGGAAGCCGGAAGCCGGAAGCCGGAAGCCGGAAGTCGGAAGTCGGCGGTGCGGCTTCTCAGACGCCTTCGGGCGCCTTGACAGCCGGGAGCTGCACCGGGTCGCCGAGGACGACGGCGATCTCGCGAGGGCCCGTGTACGGCTCGCGGCTGTGGGCCATCCGCAGGTTGTCGACGATCATGAGGTCGCCGGACCGCCACGCCTCGCGGAGCGTGTGCTTCTCGTACACCTCGTTGATCGTGCGCACGGTGGACTCGTCGATGGCGGCGCCGCTGCCGTAGCGGGTGTTGAACGGCAGGCCGTCCTCGCCGAACTCGAACTTCAGGTACTCGCGGACCGCCGGGTCGAGGGTCCATTCGCTCAGGAACGCCACCTGGTTGAACCAGCCGCGACGGCCCGTCACCGGATGGGTCAGCACGGAGGCGGCCCGCTGACGCGTCCGCAGGCCGCCGTCCCCGGACCAGGTGGTCTCGATGCCCCGGGCGGCGCAGTACGCGTCCACGTGCGCGCGGTCCCCGCTGCCGAACGCCGCGGCGAGGCTGATCCCCGTCAGATCGGTGTAGGCGCGCTCGAGCAGCCAGCCCTCGGCCTCGAAGCGGGACACCGCTCCGGCGGGGAGCGCCTCCAGGACGTCGTGCGAGTCGGCCACGGCGGTCGTGCCGCCCGAGGCGGGTTCCGTCAGGCAGGCGAACAGCAGGGTGCCCGGCACCTCACGGGCGTAGCTCAGTTCGTGGTGCATGCACATCGGCTGGTCCGCGGGCCACTCCGAGGACGAGTACACACCCTCGGCCAGGGGCTGCCGCACCGCGAAGCCCTCGCGCTCGCCCATCACCTCGTCGAGGAGCTCCCGGCCCACCCGTCCGACCGTCTCCGCGTCCCGCAGGCCGAGCCCGCGGACCAGCAGCGCTCCGTGCCGCGAGACGGTCGCCCGCAGACGGCCGCGGTTCTCCGCCACCCAGGCGACGGGGTCCGCGGACACGGCGGCCGGGTCCAGGCCGAGCACGGCGGGAGAGGCCTCGGTCCGCACCACTTCGAAGGGGGCGTCCGGGGCCGGCGGCGGCGTGGTCGGTGTTGCCGGTGTTGTCGTCATGGGGAGTTTGCTTTCTTCGCTTCGGGTGCTCTCGATCTCACCGGGTACGGACTCGTCGGCCGACGCGGCGGCCAGCCGTTCGGCGAGCCCGGCCAGCGTGGGGTTCTTGTGCACGTCCCGCAGGACGACCGACCGCTCCATCCGGATCACGAGGCGCACGGCAGAGAGCGAGGTGCCGCCCAGGTCGAAGAAGTTGTCCTGCCGGCCGATGTCCTCGGCGGGGATTCCCAGCACGGCCGCCCAGGCCTCGGCGAGCCTGCGCTCGTCCTCCGTGCGGGGCGCGTCGCGGTGGTCGTCCCCCGCGGTGACGAGTTCGCCCGCGAGCGTGCGCAGGGCCCGTCGGTCGGTCTTGCCGTTGGAGGTCAGGGGGAGCGCGTCCACCTGGAAGATCCGGCGCGGCACCATGTACGCGGGCAGGCTGCGGGCCAGTCCCTCCCGCAGTTCCTCGGCGGACAGCCCGGACCCGGTCTGGAAGCCGACCAGTTCCCGCACTCCGCCGGGGCCCTCGATGACGACGACGGCGCCGTCACGGACATCCGGCAGCCGCAGCAGCTGGTTCTCGATCTCGCCGATCTCGATGCGGAAGCCGCGGATCTTGATCTGTGCGTCGCGCCGCCCGAGGAACTCCAGGGAGCCCTCGGGCAGCCAGCGGCCGAAGTCGCCCGAGCGGTAGAGGCGTTGCCCCGGCCGGTGCGGGTCCGTACCGAAGGCGGCAGCGGTGCGTTCGGGATCGTTGACGTAGCCACGGCCCACGCACACGCCGGAGAAGACGATCTCACCCGGCGCGCCGAGGGGCACAGGACGCAGCTGCTCGTCGACGACGTACACCGTCACATTGCGGACCGGCGGGCCGAGCGGCACCGACTCCCGCTCCGGGACCCCGGTCATCACCTCGTGGTTGGTGTCGTCGGACGTCTCCGTGAGTCCGTACGCGTTGACCAGGGCGATGTGCGGGAACCTGGCGAACCAGCGCGCCGTCAGTTCCTTCTTCAACGCCTCCCCGGTCACCGACACCACACGCAGTCGGCCGAGCCGTCCGGGAGAGTCCCGCAGCCGGGCGAGGAGCACGTCGAGGTAGGACGGCACGACCTGGAGGACGGTGACGCCGCCCTGCTCGGCCGTCTCCAGGAAGCGGTCGACATCGAGGATCGCGTCCTGCTCGATGATCAGGGTGCGCCCGCCGACGACCAGGGCCGCCACGAGCTGCCACAGCGAGATGTCGAAGGACTGCGGCGCGGTCTGGGCGACCACCTGGTCGGCGTCGATCCCGAGGTCGTCGATCTTCGCGTAGAGATGGTTGACGAATCCGGCGTGTTCGCACATCGCGCCCTTGGGCTCGCCGGTGGAGCCCGAGGTGAAGTACAGATAGGCCAGCTGGTCCGGACCGACGGGGAGCGCGGGGTTCTCCGCGGAGCGCCCTTCGGCCAAGGCGTCGGCGACGGTGAGGAATTCGGGGCCCGTGGGCGCGGCTCCCGCCGGGCGGCCGGGGCCGCCGTCCTCGGTCAGCACGAGCCGGCAGCCGCTCCGCTCCAGGGTGCGCGCGATCCGCTCGGCGGGCAGTCCCGGTTCGATGGGCAGATAGGCGGCGCCGGCCTTGAAGACGCCGATCACCGCCGCCTGCCAGTCGAGGTGGCGGTCCGTGGCGACGGCCACCACGGCCTCCGGGCCGAGATTCCTGGCGATCAGCGCGTGGGCGATGCGGTTGGCCGCGGCGTTGAGTTCGGCGTAGGTCCAGCTGGTGCCCCGGTACATGGCCGCGACGGCGTCCGGCCTGAGCGCCACCTGCTCCTCGAAGAGCTCGTGGAACCGGCGGTCGGGCACCTCGCGGTCCGGACCCGCCATGCCGTGGATCTGAAGGCGCAGTTCGTCCTCGGAGAGCAGACCGGCCCCGCGGGCCGGTGCGTCCGGCGCGTCGGCCATCTGCTCCCACGCGCTCAGGTAGTACCCGGCGACGAGGCCGGCGGCCGAGGCGTCGAGAACGTCGGTGCGGTAGCGCAGTCGGAGTTCGAGGCCCTCGGGGCCCTGGCGCAGGGCGGTCACCAGTACGGCTTCCGCGCCTTGGTGGGGGGTGCCGGGGCCCAGGTCGAGCACGGTCTCGAAGGCGCCGTCGACCGCACGTCCCGCGGCCTGCGCACAGGTGCCGAGCAGTTCCCTCCAGCTCTCGTCGCCGAGGGTGAGGGCGCGGGGCAGGGGCTCGGGCGCCGGGGATCCGGCGGCGGGAGGGGCGTCCTCGGCCGACGGGGCGACATAGCCCGACAGGACGGCCCGCTCACCGCTGAGCGCTGAGAGTACGGCGGTGTGTGCGGCGAGGGCCGCCGTCTCCCAGCCGGCCCCGGACCGCCGCGCGAGCAGCCGGAGCCGGGCGGCGAGCCGTCGCGGGATCACCCGGGAAATCTCCGCGTGCCCGTTACGGGCGTCGGAGAGCGGAACCCTGCGCGGTACGAGCCGCTGCGGTGCTCCCGTCATCGTCATCGCTTCCTCCTGTGGAGCCGGAAACCGGCGGGGGAGGTGTGAACGGGCAGCGGACACGAGCACAAGAAAGTACGTGACACCCCGTCGCGCGGCTGCCAATTCGGGCTCGGCCCGAACTCCCCCTGAACTCGTCGCAGCTGCAGACGATCAAACGTTACCTCACGGTGGAATAGCCATCGCGAGGTGAGCGGCAGGGGCCCCGGAACGGCGAACTGACGGTAAGTCCGCTGTAAGTTTCTGCTGTGTACGGGGATTTGGCCTGCGGTCGGGTGGCGTGGCAGTGTTGCCGGGGTCAGTACCTGACCGGCGATCAGTTGTTTACGTATCAACAAGGTTTGACCGGCATTCCGGGGCAGTGACTAACCTCACGACCCCATGGACTCCCGGTGAGGTGCGGGGCAGAATTCAGGCGGAGCCGAGGCCGGGAGAGCCAAGGCTGCGCGAACGGGGGAACGGGGGAAGTGCAATGGAATTTGGGCTTTCGACAGGTGCTCTGCACCCGAAGTCGAGCAGAGGGCCGGGAACGCGATGAGCGACGTCCCTCCGCGGCGGAAGTCGTCGCGAGGCGACGTCGACAAAGAGTGGCCGACCGTGCGCTCCCCGTTCACCTTGCAGTCTATTGCGAAATTTCTGGTACATGCCTAGCAACAGCGATGTCAGATCGCCCGACCGCTGGTTCCGGCCGATAACCGGCACGGGCGGGAGCCCGCGCGTCCGTCTCCTCTGCTTCCCGCACGCCGGAGGCACCGCGAGCTACTTCCGTGACTGGGCACGGCTCGTCCCGCCCGACATCGAGGTGTGGGCCGTCCGGTACCCCGGACGCGAGGACCGGGTCACGGACCCGTTCGCGGAGACCATGACCGAACTGGTCGACGACATCAGCCGGAGCGTCCGGCGGTTCTTCGACCGCCCGTTGGCGTTCTTCGGACACAGCATGGGCGCCTCCGTCGCGTACGAGGTCGCCGTCGCCCTGCGGACGCGGGCTCCCGGTGGCGCAGGGTCCCCCGAGGGTGCCGGGCCCCCCGAGGGCGCGTCGCCGCGTACCGCCGAGCCTCTGACCTCCCTGTTCGTCTCGGGGCGTGAGGGTCCCGGACACGAGACGGTGGGTGAACTCGCACGGACCGACGACGAGCTCATGGCCGCCGTCGTCCGGATGGGCGGTACCGAAGCGCACGCCTTCGCCGATCCCGAGCTGCGCTCCCTGGTACTTCCCCCCATCCGTGCCGACTTCAGCCTGGTGCGGCGGTACGGGAACCGACGTCCGGCGGGCGCCCCGATCGACCTCCCCGTCCACGCCTACTACGGCGAAGAGGACGGCGAACTCACCGCGGAAGCCGTCGCCGGCTGGTCGGCGGTGACGCGGGGACCGTTCGCCGCCCGCGGCTTCCGAGGCGGTCACTTCTACCTCGCCCAGCAGGCCGGGGAACTCGTCGAGGACATCGTCGGCCACCTGCGAACCGTCCAGGCCCCAGCGGCGCACTGAGCACCCCACGGCCCTTGCGCCCGCCACCTCGACCCGGTGGCCGTTCCCGCCCGAGTCGGTGCCGCCCCGGCGACCCCGACCCTCTCCCGTCCTGCCAAGGGCGTCCCTGGCGTCCGGAAAGCCGGACTGCCATGACTTCACCACCACAGGAGAAAACAATGACCAACCCGTTCGAGGATGCAGACGGCACCTACTTCGTCCTGGTCAATGACGAGGGCCAGCACTCCCTCTGGCCCGCATTCATCGAAGTGCCCGCGGGATGGACGACCGCATTCGGTGAGGCCGGACGCGCGGAGTGCCTGGAGTTCATCGAGCAGTCCTGGACCGACATGCGTCCGAAGAGCCTCGTCGCTGCCATGGAAAAGGGCGAAGACGCCGCCGGCTAAAAGCGACCGTCCTGCCGGTTTATCCGTCGCCGTGACACGGCGACGGATCACATTCTCACGACCGTACGAGCCCGGAAAGCACAAGCCCCGACCAGCGGGCCGCCGGACTTCCACACGGTCGAACCAGTTCCGGACACGGGGCGCGTCAGCGCTGCCCGCTGCCCGAGTGCTTTCCGAATAGATCGATCTAGGGGTGTTGTTGTGTCCAAAGCGGACGGCGTCTTCCACGAGCTGATGGCTGCGCAGCTGGGCATCTGGACAGCCCAGAACCTGCACCCCGACAACCCGATCTACAACGTCGGCGAATACATGGAAATCACCGGCGAGCTGGACGTCGAACTCTTCGAACGGGCCCTGCGCGCCGCGTTGAGCGAAGCCGACGTCCTGCACGCCCGCTTCGTCGGCGACGGTGACACGCTGCGGCAGCACATCGAGGCGCACGACGACTGGCCCTTCCACCGGATCGACCTCAGCGGTGAGCCCGACCCGCGCGCACGCGCCGAGGAGTGGATGCGGACGGACATGCGCCGCCCGGTCGACCTGCGCACGGGCCCCCTGTTCACCCAGGCGATGCTCCGCCTCGGACCGGACCACGTCTACTGGTACCAGCGCTGCCACCACATCATCGGCGACGGCTTCTCCGGCCCCCTCGTCAACGCCCGCATCGCCCAGATCTACGCGGCCCTCCTGGAGGACCGGCCCTACGACGAGGGCGCCCTGGCCCCGCTGTCCAACCTGCTCGACGCCGACAGCGCCTACCGCGCCTCGACGGACCGGGAAGAGGACCGCGCGTACTGGGGTGACATCTTCTCCGACGTGCCCACCCCGGTCAGCCTCAGCGGCCGACTGCCCTCGGGAACCCCGCACTTCCTCCGCCGCGGCGCGGCAGACGTGAGCCCCGAGGACGCCACCCGTCTGCGTACGACCGCACGAAGCCTGCGCACCAGCATCTCCGGCGTCGCCATCGCGGCGGCCGCCGTCTACCTCAACCGGGCCACCGGCGCCGAGGACGTCGTCGTGGGCGTCCCCGTCTTCGGCCGGGCCGGCAGCGCCCAGCGCAGGACGCCGGGCATGGCGACCAACCTCGTGCCGGTCCGGTTGTCCGTCCGGCCCTCGATGACCGTGGAAGAGCTCGTACGCCAGGTCTCCGGCAGGGTCCGCAGCGCCCTGCGGCACCAGCGGTACCGGTACGAGGACATCCTCCGCGACCTCCGCCTCATCGGCCGCGGCAGCCTCGCCAGCATGGTCGTCAACGTCGTCCCCTACGCCTACGACTTCGCGTTCGGCGACTGCGAGGTCCGCGCCCACGCCCTGAGCAGCGGCCACTTCCCCGACGTGGCGTTCTGCGTGTACGACCGTTCCGCGGACGGCCGCATCGAGATCGCCCTGGACTCCAACCCCGAGCTGTACACGGACGACGAGACCCAGCTGCACACCGAGCGGCTGCACGACGTCATGACCTGGCTCGCCGCCGCCTCACCGGAAGAACCGGTCGGCCGCGTCGAGATCCTGGACGAGAAGGAACGCCGCCGGCTCCTGCACGACTGGAACGGCACCGAACGCCCCGTCCCGGACACCACGCTGACCGCACAGCTGGAGGCGCAGGCGGCACGCACCCCCGAGGCCGTCGCCGTCACCTCGCAGGGCACGGAGCTCACGTACGCCGAACTCGACCGGCGGACCAACCGCCTCGCCCGGCTGCTGATGTCGCGCGGCGTGGGCCCGGAGTCGCTGGTCGCCGTCTGCATGGAGCGGTCGGCTGACCTCGTGGTGGCTCTGCTGGCGGTCCTGAAGGCCGGCGGCGCGTACGTACCGGTCGACCCGGAGTACCCGGCCGACCGCATCGCCTACATGCTCGACGACGCACGCCCCGCCCTGGTCGTCACCAGCGACTCGATCGGCTCCGTCCTGCCGCAGGAGGGCTGCCCGGACCGCGTCGTCCTCGACGACCCGCAGACCGTCGACGCACTCCAGCGGCTGGACGCCGACGCCGTCGATGACACCGAGCGGCACAGCCACCTGCTCCCCTCCCACCCCGCCTACATCATCTACACCTCGGGCTCCACCGGCCGCCCCAAGGGCGTGGTGATCACCCACCAGAACCTGGTCAACTACGTGACCCGCTGCGTGGAGGCATATCCCGACCTCCACGGAACGACCCTGCTGCACGCCTCCATCTCCTTCGACGCCGGCGTCACCGGCCTGTACGGCGCTCTGACCTGCGGCGGCCGCGTCATCGTCGAAGGCCTCGACGAACATTTGCCGAGCGCCCTGCACGGCCAGGAACTGACCTTCCTCAAGGCCACGCCCAGCCACCTCGCGTACATGGACGGCTTCGACGACAACTGCGCCCCCTCGGGGCAGCTGATGGTCGGCGGCGAGGCGGTCGGTGGAACCCAGATGCGCGAGTGGCGCCGCCGCCACCCCTCCGTGTCGGTCGTCAACCACTACGGACCCACTGAGGTCACCGTCGGCTGCACCGACTACCCGTTGAGCGCGGGCGACGACTCCGAGACCGGCGTCCTGCCCATCGGCCGCCCGATGTGGAACACCCGGGTGTACGTACTGGACGCGGCACTGCAGCCCGTGCCCGTCGGCTCCGAGGGTGAACTGTACGTGGCAGGAGCCCAGTTGGCGCGAGGCTACCTCGGCCGCCCCGGACTGTCGGCGGAGCGCTTCGTGGCGTGCCCGTTCGGTGCCGCGGGTGAGCGCATGTACCGCACAGGCGACGTGGTGCGGTGGCGTGCGGACGGGGTCCTGGAGTTCCTGGGCCGCGCGGACGACCAGGTGAAGCTGCGCGGTTACCGCATCGAGCTGGGCGAGATCGACGCCGCCCTGACCTCGCACCCGCAGGCCGCCCAGGCCTCCGTGATCCTGCGTGAGGACGTACCGGGTGACAAGCGCCTCGTGGCGTACGTCGTGGCGGCCGGTGACGAGCCGGTGGACGTGGCACGGCTGCGGACGCATGTGGCGGGCCTGGTGCCGGAGTACATGGTGCCGTCGGCCTTCGTGGTCCTGGACGCGCTGCCGCTGACGGTGAACGGAAAGCTCGACCGTCGTGCGCTGCCGGCCCCCGACTTCGGAGCCGCGGTGTCGGGCCGCGCCCCGTCGACCGTCCAGGAGGAGATCCTGTGCGCGGCGTTCGCGGAGGTCCTGGGCCTGCCGCAGGTCGGCGTCGACGACAACTTCTTCGAGCTGGGCGGGCATTCACTCCTGGCGGTCAAGCTCGTCGAGCAGCTGCGGGTGCTGGGTCTGCCGGTGAGCGTGCGGACGTTGTTCGCCTCGCCGACGGCGGCGGGGCTGGCGGCGGAGGTCGCCGCGGGGCAGCACGCCGTCTCGGTGCCGGAGAACCTGATCCCGGCGGGCGCGGAGGTGATTGTCCCGGAGATGCTGCCGTTGGTGGAGCTGACTCCGGAGGAGATCGAGCGGGTCGTGGCGGCGGTACCGGGTGGCGCGGCGAACATCGCCGACATCTACCCGCTGGCCCCGCTCCAGGAGGGCATCTTCTTCCACCACCTGATGGGTGGCGAGGACGGCGCGGACGTATATGTCCTGCCGACCGTGCTCGGCTTCGACTCCCGCCAGCGCCTCGACCAGTTCCTCGGTGCGCTGCAGGCCGTGGTGGACCGCCACGACATCCTGCGGACCGGTTTCGTGTGGGAGGGCCTGCGCGAGCCCGTCCAGGTCGTGGCACGCCGCGCCGAGATCCCAGTACGCGAAGTGGACCTCGGCGACTCGATGGTCACGGACTCCCCGGTCGACCGCCTGCTCGCCGCGTGCGACCCGACGATGGACATCAGGCAGGCACCCCTGCTGCGCGCCACCATCGCCGGTGAACCCGCCGACGACCGCTGGCTGCTCGCCCTCCAGAGCCACCACCTGATACGCGACCACACGACCCTCGACGTGCTGCTCGGCGAGGTCCGTGCGCTGCTGGAGGACGGCCGGGAACTGTCCGAGCCGGTGCCGTTCCGTGAGTTCGTGGCGCAGGCGCGCCTGGGTGTCTCGCGCGGCGAGCACGAGCGGTTCTTCGGCGAGCTGCTGAGCGGTGTCGACGAGCCGACGGCGCCTTATGGGCTGCTGGATGTGCACGGTGACGGTTCGGAGGTCGTCGAGGCGACGGCCGTGCTGGATTCCGGCCTGGCTGCCCGTCTGCGGGTGCAGGCACGCCGGTTGGGCGTGAGCCCGGCGACGTTGTTCCACCTGGTGTGGGCACGGGTCGCCGCGGTGACCTCGGGCCGTGACGATGTGGTGTTCGGCAGTGTCATGTTCGGCCGTATGCAGGCGGGCGCGGGCGCGGACCGTACGCCGGGCCTGTTCATCAACACCCTTCCCGTACGTGTCCCCACGGGCCGTATCGCGGTGACGGACGCGGTACGCGGCATGCAGAAGCAGCTCGCGGACCTCCTCGTCCACGAACACGCACCCCTGGGCCTGGCCCAGCAGGCCGCCGACCTCGCGGCGGAGGCCCCTCTCTTCACCTCACTCCTCAACTACCGCCACAGCGCCGGCGCGCCCGGGGACGCGCCGAGCATCGGCCTGGAGGGCGTGGAGCTGCTCTCGGTCCGTGAGCGGACGAACTACCCGCTGACGGTGTCGGTGGACGACTCGGGTGCGGGTTTTGGTGTCACCGTTCAGGCGTCGCTGCCCATCGACGCAGGCGCGGTATGCGGCTTGGTCGGTGTCGCGGCTGAGGGCGTGGTCTCGGCGCTGGAGAGCGAGGCGACCGATGAGCTGCTGAGCAGTGTCCCGGTGCTGGGTGCCGAGGAGCGTGGCCGGGTTCTGCGGGAGTGGAACGCGGCGGGCGTGGAGGTGCCGGATGCGACGTTGACGGAGTTGCTGGCGGCGCAGGTGATGCGTTCGCCGAAGGCGGTCGCGGTCTCGTTCGAGGGCGCCGAGCTGTCGTATGCGGAGTTGGACGGTCGGTCGAACCGCCTTGCGCGGCTGCTGATGTCGCGTGGTGTGGGTCCGGAGTCGCTGGTCGCGGTGTGCATGGAGCGCTCGGCGGATCTGGTGGTGGCTCTGCTGGCGGTGTTGAAGGCCGGCGGCGCGTACGTACCGGTGGACCCGGAGTATCCGGCCGAGCGCATCGCGTACGTACTGGAGGACGCGCGACCGGTCCTGGTCCTCACTGATTCGGCGTCGCAGTCGGCTCTTTCCTCTCTTGCCTCGCAGAACGCACCGGTGTGTGTCGTGCTCGATGCTGCGGAGACCGTGGCGGAAATCGGTGCGCTGGACGCGGGCGTGGTCGGGGATTCCGAGCGGAGTGGACGCATTCTGCCTTCGCATCCTGCGTATGTGATTTATACGTCGGGTTCGACGGGGCGTCCTAAGGGTGTGGTGGTTCCGCACGCGAATGTGGTGCGGTTGTTCGGTGGTACGGACGGTTGGTTCGGGTTCGGTGCTGCTGATGTGTGGGCGTGGTTCCATTCGTTCGCGTTCGACTTCTCGGTGTGGGAGTTGTGGGGTGCGTTGCTTCATGGTGGGCGGCTGGTGGTCGTGCCGCGTGGGGTGTCGCGTTCGCCGGGTGAGTTCTTGGAGTTGTTGGTTCGGGAGCGTGTGACGGTTCTGAATCAGACGCCTTCGGCGTTCTACCAGTTGATGGCTGCGGATGAGCGTGAGCCGTTGCTGGGTGAGCGGTTGGCGTTGCGGTGGGTGGTGTTCGGTGGTGAGGCGCTGGACCTGTCCCGGTTGCGTGGTTGGTATGCGCGGCGTGGGGCGGCCGGGAATGGCCCGGTGCTGGTGAACATGTATGGGATCACTGAGACGACGGTGCATGTGAGTCATGTGGCGTTGGATGAGGCTGCGGTGGCGGGTAGTGCGTCGTCGGGCAGTCTGATCGGTGGGGGGATTCCGAATCTGCGGCTGTTCGTGCTGGATGCCGGTTTGGAGCCGGTGCCGGTGGGTGTCGCGGGTGAGTTGTATGTCGCGGGTGGGCAGTTGGCGCGTGGCTATCTGGGTCGTGCGGGGTTGTCGGCGGAGCGTTTTGTGGCGTGTCCGTTCGGCGCGGCGGGTGAGCGCATGTATCGCACGGGTGATGTGGTGCGCTGGCGTGCTGACGGGAACCTGGAATTCGTCGGTCGTGCCGACGATCAGGTGAAGGTGCGTGGTTTCCGTATCGAATTGGGTGAAGTCGAGTCGGCGGTGCTTTCGCATGCCTCGGTCGCCCAGGTTTCTGTGCTGGCTCGTGAGGATGTTCCGGGCGATACGCGTCTGGTGGCGTATGTGGTCGCGGCCGGTGACGAGCCGGTGGACGTGGCACGGCTGCGGACGCATGTGGCGGGCCTGGTACCGGAGTACATGGTGCCGTCGGCGTTCGTGGCGCTGGATGCGCTGCCGTTGACGGTGAACGGAAAGCTCGACCGGCGTGCGCTGCCCGCCCCCGATTACGCGCCTTCGGGTTCGGGTTCGGGCCGTGCTCCCTCGACCGTCCAGGAAGAGGTCCTGTGCGCCGCGTTCGCGGAGGTTCTGGGCCTGTCGCAGGTCGGCGTGGACGACAACTTCTTCGAGCTGGGCGGGCATTCGCTGCTGGCCGTGAAGTTGGTGGAGCACCTGCGGCTTCGTGGGGTTCCGGTGAGTGTGCGGACGTTGTTCGCCTCGCCGACGGTGGCGGGGCTGGCGGCGGAGGTTGCCGCGGGGCAGCACGCCGTGTCGGTTCCGGAGAACCTGATCCCGGCAGGCGCGGAGGTGATTACTCCGGAGATGCTGCCGTTGGTGGAGCTGTCTTCGGAGGAGATCGCGCGGGTCGTGGCGGCGGTACCGGGTGGCGCGGCGAACATCGCCGACATCTACCCGCTGGCCCCGCTCCAGGAGGGCATCTTCTTCCACCACCTGATGGGTGGTGAGGATGGCGCGGACGTATACGTCCTGCCGACCGTGCTCGGCTTCGAGTCGCGTGAGCGTCGTGACCAGTTCCTGGACGTGCTGCAGAAGGTCGTGGACCGCCATGACATTCTGCGGACCGGTTTCGTGTGGGAGGGCTTGCGGGAGCCCGTCCAGGTCGTGGCACGGACGGCGAAGATCTCAGTGGAGGAGACGGCCCTCGCCCCCCGGGCCGACGGGGACGCGGTCCAGCGTCTGCTCGCCGCCTGCGCGCCCACGATGGACGTGGGCCGTGCCCCGCTCCTGCGTGCCACCGTCACCGCGGAGCCGGCCGACGACCGCTGGCTGCTCGCTCTTCAGGTCCACCACCTGGTCCAGGACCACACGGCTCTGGCCGTCCTCCTGGGCGAGGTACGAGCGTTGCTCGCCGGCAACGAAGAGCACCTTACGGAGCCGGTGCCGTTCCGTGAGTTCGTGGCGCAGGCGCGCCTGGGTGTCCCGCGCGGCGAGCACGAGCGGTTCTTCGGCGAGCTGCTGAGCGGTGTCGACGAGCCGACGGCGCCTTATGGGCTGCTGGATGTGCACGGTGACGGTTCGGAGGTCGTCGAGGCGACGGCTGTGCTGGATTCGGACCTGGCGGCTCGTCTGCGGGTGCAGGCGCGCCGGTTGGGTGTGAGCCCGGCGACGTTGTTCCACCTGGTGTGGGCACGGGTCGCCGCGGTGACGTCGGGCCGTGACGATGTGGTGTTCGGCAGTGTCATGTTCGGCCGTATGCAGGCGGGTGCGGGCGCGGACCGTACGCCGGGTCTGTTCATCAACACGCTGCCGGTACGCGTTCCCACGGGCCGCATCACCGTGACGGACGCGGTACGCGGCATGCAGAAGCAGCTCGCGGACCTCCTCGTCCACGAACACGCCCCGCTCACCATCGCCCAGCAGGCAAGCGGCCTACCGGCGGAGGCCCCTCTCTTCACCTCGCTCCTCAACTACCGTCACAACGAACGTCCCGGTGAGGACATGGGCGTCGACATCGACGGCCTCGATCTCCTCCACACACGTGAGCGGACGAACTACCCGTTGACGGTGTCGGTGGACGACTCGGGTGTGGGCTTTGGTGTCACGGTTCAGGCCTCGCTGCCGATTGACGCAGGTGCGGTGTGTGGCCTGGTCGGTGTCGCGGCTGAGGGCGTGGTGTCGGCGCTGGAGGACGAGGCGACGGATCAACTGCTGGCCTCTGTCCCGGTGTTGGATGACACGACTCGTACTCGGGTTCTGCGGGAGTGGAACGCGACCGGTGTCGAGGTGCCGGATGTGACGTTGACGGAGTTGCTGGCGGCGCAGGTGGTGCGTTCGCCGGAGGCGGTCGCGGTCTCGTTCGAGGGTGCTGAGCTGTCGTATGCGGAGTTGGACGCGCGGTCCAACCGCCTTGCGCGGTTGCTGATGTCGCGTGGTGTGGGTCCGGAGTCGCTGGTCGCGGTGTGCATGGAGCGGTCGGCCGACCTGGTGGTGGCCCTGCTGGCGGTGTTGAAGGCCGGCGGCGCGTACGTACCGGTGGACCCGGAGTACCCGGCCGAGCGCATCGCGTACGTACTGGACGACGCGCGACCGGTCCTGGTCCTCACTGATTCGGCGTCGCAGTCGGCTCTTTCCTCTCTTGCCTCGCAGAACGTACCGGTGTGCGTCGTGCTCGATGCTGCGGAGACCGTGGCGGAAATCGGTGCGCTGGACGCGGGTGTGATCGGGGATTCCGAGCGGCGTGGACGCATTCTGTCTTCGCATCCTGCGTATGTGATTTATACGTCGGGTTCGACGGGGCGTCCTAAGGGTGTGGTGGTTCCGCATCGTGGCGTGGTGAATCGTCTGTTGTGGATGCAGGGTGTGTTCGGTCTGGGTGGTTCGGACCGGGTGTTGCAGAAGACGCCGTTTGGTTTCGATGTTTCGGTGTGGGAGTTCTTCTGGCCGCTGGTCTCGGGTGCGGGGCTGGTGGTGGCTCGTGCGGGGGGTCATCGGGATGCGGCGTATTTGGCGGAGTTGATTCGTCGTGAGGGTGTGACGGTCGCGCATTTCGTGCCGTCGATGCTGCGGGTGTTTGTGGCTGAGCCCGGTGCGGCCTTGTGCGGGGGTCTGCGGTGGGTGGTGTGCAGTGGTGAGGCGTTGCCGGTTGATTTGAGGGACCGGTTCTTCGAGGTGCTGGGGGGTGTGGGTCTGCACAATTTGTATGGGCCCACGGAGGCGTCGGTCGATGTGACGGCGTGGGTGTGTGATGCCGGTGATGGTGGTGTGGTGCCGATCGGGCGTCCGGTGTGGAACACGGGTGTGTTCGTGCTGGATGCCGGCCTTGCGCCGGTGCCGGTGGGTGTCGTGGGTGAGTTGTATCTGTCGGGTGTGCAGTTGGCCCGTGGGTATGTGGGTCGTGCGGGGTTGTCGGCGGAGCGTTTCGTGGCATGCCCGTTCGGTGCTGCGGGTGAGCGCATGTATCGCACGGGTGATGTGGTGCGTTGGCGTGCTGATGGGGCGCTGGAGTTCATCGGCCGTGCTGACGACCAGGTGAAGGTGCGGGGTTTCCGTATCGAGCTGGGTGAGATCGAGTCGGTGCTGATGGCGCATGGCTCGGTGTCGGCGGTGTCGGTGATCGCGCGTGAGGACGTGCCGGGCGATATGCGTCTGGTGGCGTATGTCGTCGCGGCCGACGGCGAGCCGGTCGATGTGGCCGGGCTGCGGGCGCACGTGGCGGGGATGTTGCCCGAATACATGGTTCCCTCGGCGTTCCTCGTCCTGGACGCGCTGCCGCTGACGGTGAACGGAAAGCTCGACCGCCGTGCCCTGCCCGTGCCGGAACGCCCGGTTGTGCTGTCGGGCCGTGCTCCCTCGACCGTGCAGGAGGAGATTCTCTGCGCCGCGTTCGCGGAGGTTCTGGGTCTGCCGCAGGTCGGGGTGGACGACAACTTCTTTGAACTGGGTGGGCATTCGCTGTTGGCGGTGCGTCTGGTGAGCCGGATTCGTTCGGTGCTGGGTGTCGAAGTTGGTGTGCGGGCGTTGTTCGAGGCGCCTTCGGTGGCGTTGTTGGCGGAGCGGTTGTCGGGTGCTGTGGGTGCGCGTCCGGCGTTGGTGTCGCGGGTGCGTCCTGAGTTGGTTCCGTTGTCGTTCGCGCAGCAGCGTCTTTGGTTCCTGGGGGAGTTGGAGGGGCCGAACGCGACGTACAACATTCCGGCTGGTATCCGGTTGTCGGGTCCGGTGGATGTGGTGGCGCTGGAAGGTGCGCTGCGGGATGTGGTGGAGCGGCACGAGGTGCTGCGGACCGTGTTCCCCACGGTCGAAGGCACCCCCCGCCAGCACATTCTCGACGCTGCGGAGATCGACCTTCCCTTCGTTGCGGCTCAGGTCACCGAGGACGAACTCCCCGGGGCCATCGACCGTGCGATGACCCAGGCGTTCGATCTGTCGGTGGATGTTCCGATCCGGGCGTGGTTGTTGTCCGTGGGTGCGCAGGAGCATGTGCTGGTGCTTGTGTTGCATCACGTGGCGGGTGACGGATGGTCGATGGCTCCGTTGGCGCGTGATGTGTCGCAGGCGTATGCGGCACGTTGTGCGGGCGTTGCCCCGGATTGGGCTGCGTTGCCGGTGCAGTACGCGGATTACACGTTGTGGCAGCGGGAGCTGCTGGGTGAGGAGAGCGACCCGGAGAGTCTGATGTCACGTCAGGTGGCGTACTGGCGTGAGGCGTTGGCGGGTGTGCCGGATGAGCTGGTGTTGCCGGTGGACCGGGCGCGTCCTGCGGTGGCCTCGCACGAGGGTGCGTCGGTGCGGCTGGAGGTTCCTGCTGGTGTGCATGAGCGGCTGGTGGAGGTTGCCCGTGCGCATGGGGTGACGGTCTTCATGGTGTTGCAGGCCGGTCTGGCGGCGTTGTTGAGCCGGCTGGGTGCGGGTGAGGATGTGCCGGTGGGTGTGCCGGTGGCGGGGCGCTCGGACGAGGCGTTGGAGGACCTGGTCGGGTTCTTCGTCAATACGCTGGTGATGCGGACCGACGTCAGCGGTGACCCGTCGTTCTCGGAGCTGCTTGAGCGGGTACGGGAGTCCTCCCTCGGCGCGTACGCGCACCAGGACGTGCCCTTCGAGCGGCTGGTCGAAGACCTCGCCCCCACCCGCTCCATGGCCAGGCACCCCCTCTTCCAGATCATGCTGGGACTGGACAACCACGCCGAAGCTGTCGTCACGCTGTCCGGAATCGACGCGGAGGTCATGCCCGGCGGCCAGGCCCCCGCCAAGTTCGACCTGGACCTGAACATCCGGGAGCGCTTCGACGCCTCGGCCGAGCCCGCCGGTCTGGACGGCACGGTCGTCTACGCCACGGACCTCTTCGACCGGGAGACGGTCGTGGAGCTCATGGAACGTTACGTACGCGTCCTCGCAGCCGTCGGAGCCGACCCGCGGCAGCCGGTGAGCCGCATCGAGGTTCTCGGCGACGCCGAACGCGAGCGGATACTCTCCGACTGGAGCCTTTCGCCGCGCGGCGTGCCGGCCCATGTGCTGTCCGTCCCGGCCTTCGCCCAGGGACCCCGCGTTTTCGTCCTGGACGCGGCGCTGCGGCCGGTTCCCGTGGGTGTCGTGGGCGACCTGTACGTCGCCGGGGGACCGGTTGAGCAGGGCTCCGCCGATCTTTCGGGGCTGCCCGTGGAGCGGGTGGTGGCCTGTCCGTTCGGCGCGCCCGGTGAGGGTATGTACCGGACCGGAGACGCGGTGCGGTGGCGTGCCGACGGCAGCCTGGAACTCGTCTCGGCCGTGGCCGGGGGAGAGGACGACCCGGCGACGCCCGACGGCGCGCTTGCCGCCGGGGGCCGCGGACCGTCGTCGGTGCAGGAGGAGATCCTGTGTGCCGTGTTCGCCGAGATGCTGGACGTCCCGCACGTCGGTGTGGACGACAACTTCTTCGAGCTCGGCGGCCACTCGCTCATGGCGGTGAAGCTCGTCGTACGGCTGCGCGAACTGGGTCTGCCGGTGAGCGTGCGGGCCCTGTTCGCCTCCCCGACGGTGGCCGGACTGGCCGCTGCTGTGGGTGGGGATGGGCCGGGCACGGTGCAGGTTCCAGAGAACCTGATCCCGGCGGGCGCGGAGGCGATCACTCCGGAGATGCTGCCGTTGGTGGAGCTGTCTTCGGAGGAGATCGCGCGGATCGTGGCGGCGGTACCGGGTGGCGCGGCGAACATCGCGGACATCTACCCGCTGGCCCCGCTCCAGGAGGGCCTGTTCTTCCACCACTTGATGGGTGGCGAGGACGGCGCGGACGTATACGTCCTGCCGACGGTGCTCGGCTTCGACTCCCGCGAACGCCTCGACCTGTTCCTCGACGTGTTGCAGAAGGTCGTGGACCGTCACGACACCCTGCGGACCGGTTTCGCGTGGGAGGGCCTGCGCGAGCCCGTCCAGGTCGTGGCACGCCGGGTCGACATACCCGTACGTGAAGTGGACCTCGGCGACGCGGTGGGCACGGATGATGCCCCGGTCGACCGGCTGCTCGCCGCGTGCGACCCGTCGATGGACATCAGGCAGGCACCCCTGCTGCGCGCCACCATCGCGGCGGAGCCCGGAAGCGACCGTTGGCTCGCCGTCGTCCAGACCCACCACTTGGTCCAGGACCACACCGCGATGGGCGTCCTGTTCGGCGAGATCCGTGCGCTGCTGGAGGGCGGCCAGGAACTGCCGGAGCCGGTGCCGTTCCGTGAGTTCGTGGCGCAGGCGCGCCTGGGCGTCTCGCGCGGCGAGCACGAGCGGTTCTTCGGCGAGCTCCTGAGCGGCGTCGACGAGCCGACCGCGCCCTACGGGCTGCTCGATGTCCAGGGCGACGGGACCGATATCGCAGAGGCGACCGTCGAGCTGGACGCGTCCGTGGCCGCCCGTCTGCGGGTGCAGGCACGCCGGTTGGGTGTGAGCCCGGCGACGTTGTTCCACCTGGTGTGGGCACGGGTCGCCGCGGTCACGTCGGGCCGGGATGACGTGGTGTTCGGCAGTGTCATGTTCGGCCGTATGCAGGGGGGTGCGAGTGCGGACCGTACGCCGGGCCTGTTCATCAACACCCTGCCCGTACGTGTCCCCACCGGCCGCGTCACCGTGACCGACGCGGTACGCGGCATGCAGAAGCAGCTCGCGGACCTCCTCGTCCACGAGCACGCCCCGCTGACGCTGGCCCGGCAGGCGGCCGATCTGGACGCCGGAGCGCCGCTGTTCACGTCGCTGCTGAACTTCCGCCAGAACGCACGGCCCGCCGAGCAGGACGACACGTCGATCGCGGAGCTCAGCCTCGGGCTCGCCGGTGTGGAACTGCTCTCCGCCCGTGAGCGGACGAACTACCCGTTGACGGTGTCGGTGGACGACTCGGGTGCGGGCTTCGGCGTGACGGTGCAGGCATCGATGCCGATTGACGCGGGTGCGGTGTGTGGCCTGGTCGGTGTCGCGGCTGAGGGTGTGGTGTCGGCGCTGGAGAGCGAGGCGACCGGTCAACTGCTGGCCTCTGTCCCGGTGTTGGATGACACGACTCGTACTCGGGTTCTGCGGGAGTGGAACGCGGCGGGCGTGGAGGTGCCGGATGCGACGTTGACGGAGTTGCTGGCGGCGCAGGTGATGCGTTCGCCGGAGGCGGTCGCGGTCTCGTTCGAGGGCGCTGAGCTCTCCTATGCGGAGTTGGACGCGCGGTCCAACCGTCTTGCGCGGCTGTTGATGTCGCGTGGTGTGGGTCCGGAGTCGCTGGTCGCGGTGTGCATGGAGCGGTCGGCCGACCTGGTGGTGGCCCTGCTGGCGGTGTTGAAGGCCGGCGGCGCGTACGTACCGGTGGACCCGGAGTACCCGGCCGACCGCATCGCGTACGTACTGGACGACGCACGGCCGGTCCTGGCGCTGGCCCGTCAGGACACGCGGGCCGCCCTGGCCGATGCCGGGAATTCCCTTCCGGTCGTGGTCGTGGACGACTCGCAGATCGCCGCTGAATTGACGGCCGCAGCCGACGGCCCCATTCAGGACGTCGTGATCTCGCCTTCGCATCCTGCGTATGTGATTTATACGTCGGGTTCGACGGGGCGTCCTAAGGGTGTGGTGGTTCCGCACGTGAATGTGGTGCGGTTGTTCGGTGGTACGGACGGTTGGTTCGGGTTCGGTGCTGCTGATGTGTGGGCGTGGTTCCATTCGTTTGCGTTCGACTTCTCGGTGTGGGAGTTGTGGGGTGCGTTGCTTCATGGTGGGCGGCTTGTGGTCGTGCCGCGTGGGGTGTCGCGTTCGCCGGGTGAGTTCTTGGAGTTGTTGGTTCGGGAGCGTGTGACGGTTCTGAATCAGACGCCTTCGGCGTTCTACCAGTTGATGGCTGCGGATGAGCGTGAGCCGTTGCTGGGTGAGCGGTTGGCGTTGCGGTGGGTGGTGTTCGGTGGTGAGGCGCTGGACCTGTCCCGGTTGCGTGGCTGGTATGCGCGGCGTGGGGCTGCCGAGAACGGCCCGGTGCTGGTGAACATGTACGGGATCACTGAGACGACGGTGCATGTGAGTCATGTGGCGTTGGATGAGGCTGCGGTGGCGGGTAGTGCGTCGTCGGGCAGTCTGATCGGTGGGGG